>NZ_CP041405.1:3435000-3735000 GCF_007066085.1 Paenibacillus thiaminolyticus
TCCCGGCGCATGCCGACCTGCGCACGCTGTGGTCCTATTTCGAGGCGCGGACATATTGACACATACCCGGCAGAAGCCGAATCTCTTGGTTACAGGAGGTTCGGCTTTGTTGGTTTCCCGAATAATTCAACTGTTTACTCTTTTGTCCATTGGGGCAAGGTGGTATTATTATGTTATTGCGCGCAGCCTGTCTGCCAATCGCAATCTGCATCTTAGATGAAGGAGGATCGACAGTGAAACCTCGGCGATTTGTATTAGAAGCCGTTATGCTAGCGGTATACGGCCATTTATTCGAGCCCCGGCGGCCCGTTGAATATGTAATCCCTTATACGACGATCATGGAATTGTACGAGATGCGTCAGGAGGGCGAGCAGGTAATGCCCGACCCCGAAGAAGACGTATTGGCCAAGCAGCAGATCGAACAGCTGATCACCTATTTCGAGAGCGAATTGAACAAAAAGAAGATCGAACGGGCCTTAACCGCCCCTTGGCGGACCAGCCCTCCCCTTCTCTTACGCGACAACGTCTCTTGCGTCATCATCAACGCGATGGACAACGCGCGCTACGGAGAACTGTTCGATCCGGTGGAGACCGAGCTCATTCTGACCTCCATGCGCGAGCAGGCTCCTTTGTTGACGGATCAGTTCGAATTTGTCAGCCGGCTCATCGCGAATGAAGTTCCCATTCCGATCTATGACATCGATGATTTCGAATATGCCGTCGAACAGGAAGACTTCCCTGACGACACCGGCATCCATTAGCACCAGCCCGCCCCTTAAGCTAGCAAGAGGCGGGTTTTTGCATGGGAAGGGCGTTAACGCTTGAATAGCTCTTTGTTGTATTCCTCCTTGATATTGCGGTATACCACCTCATTCTGCTTGGAGTACCCCGTAATATCGACAGGGTTTCTTTCAATCCGATCGCTAACTGCAATCACGAAGCGAGTATCGTTGTAACGAATAGGTTTGAGCTCCTCCCGCATTTCTTGTCCATCCACCGCTTTCACGGTAATATGGTCCAGCGCCTTGTCATACAGGATGGAGGTAAACATAACGCTCCCATTCTTTGAACTCGTATGCCAATACACTCGTTTTCTCTCTGGCGTCCCTCTCGGAATATAAAGATGATTAATAATGGAATCCCCTGGTTCGGAATAGAAAATATGCGTATAATAATGATTATCCGTGATAAACGTGACATGATGTGAGTTGATGTCATACGTTACGAGGGAATCCCGATTGAGCTGATACTTGGAGCCGACATACGATTGGTACGGCGCTATCGGATCTCGCTTCATCAGCATGATGGCTGCGACGATGAGGATAGCCACGAGAATAATGCAAGCGGTGAACAGGATGATTCTTCTCTTGTTCATCACGACCACCTTTCTTCCCAGAGGAAAAAAGAGGAGTTTCCTCCTCTTTAAAAACTCATGTAAGTACTTTTCTCACGTAACCAATAATTATGATCTTTACTAAAGCTAATACCTACAGACCAAGGCCCAACGCTTATAGTACCACATTAATGCGCGAGCAGGCTCCGTTGTTGACAGATCAGTTCGAATTTATCAGCCGGCTCATCGCCAATGAAGTGTCGATTCCGATCTGCAACATCGATGATTTCAAATATGTCGTCGAACAGGAAGACTTCCCTGACGACTTCGGCGCCCGCTAACTCCAGCCCGTCCCTCATGTCAGAATTTCCAGTTTTTTGTATACACCCGACCTTACTTGAACAAACTTTTGTTGTATTTTTGATTTACGTTCTTGTACACGACCTTATTCTCCTTGGAGTATCCTGTAATATCGACAGGGGATTGCTGGATTCGATTGTCAACTGCAATCACGAAGCGGTAGTTATTGTACGGAATCGGGTGCAGTTCCTTGCTCATCTCCCGCCCGTCCTCTGACTTCACGGTAATGCGGTCAATCGCCTCGTCCAGCAGGACAGAGGTAAATATGACGCTGTCTTGAAGTGCGCTAAGGTGCCAATGTACTCTCGCATCCTCTGGTGTCCATTTCGGAAAATATAGATATTTAATAATATCATGGTTGGCATCCGAATAGAACACAAGCGTTTTCCCGTTGCTATCCGTGAAAAAATCGACATGATACGAGTTGATCGTATACGTCACGCGGGAGTCCCGGTCTAGCTGGTGCATGGAACCAGCACTCGACTGAAACGGCGCTATCGGATCGCGGTTTATTATCTTGGTGATAACGACGGTGAGAATAACAGCAAAAATTAAAAAAACCGCGATCAGGGCTCTTTTTCGCTTGTTCATTTGGACCACCTTTCTTTAGTAAGCAGAAAAAAGAGGAGTTTCCTCCTCTTTAAAAACTCATGTAAGTAGGTTCGTCAAACTTCCAACTATCGGATTCATTTGCAATGCCAATACCTATTGAGAATGGTCCAGCACTTATACTGTTAACATATGCTCTGCCCCATGTGTGTGCTACAGTCACTTTAAACGAAATTGTTGTTCCAGGTCGCGGATAACCATCCGTAAAATTAAAATGGTACCAGATCAAATGTCTATATCCGTTATATTGCCCAAACTTTGGAGGATTGACTCTTTCAACTTGGACAGTATCTTGGAAAGAATATGCTGCACCTCTCCTTTCTATTTCCTTATCTGCTCTATATGACCAATCCGTTTCAGCCAGGGTACCGTGCGTTATTGTGTAAAACTTTGGAGAGATAACATTTATATCGCGATGCAATGAGAATAATCCTATTCCGTCTTTCCCTCCAACATCTATCGTTCCGCGGCAGGAAAGCGGACACTGTACATCATTGTAGAAGTTGGTGTTTTTCCACATTCCTGCCATTTCAATAACATGCAATCCCACTTTGGAATCATAATAGATTGTAAGCTTATCCAGTGCATAATCTCCTTTTGTAGATAAAGGAGTAACGGATTGCTCCTCCTCTTGACTAACCTTGATAAGACCCAATTTTTGATAGCCCTTCTCCAGCTCTTCAAGTTCCGCTTGTGCAGATAAAACTTGTTTCGATTGCATTGTAAAGTGCTCTGACATTTCATCCAGTTTTGCTTTCGCCTTTGCAACCGCCAAGAAATGCCTTCCAACCTCTTCACTTCTCTTCTCAACTATTAATTCTTCTTCTTTTGAAAGCTTCCCTTTGTTTACTCGTGAACCATCTTCAGTAATGTTACCTTGTGCAAAGACAGTGCTGGAGACACATAGCATGGCAACTAAGAAAACCATAATGATTTTTCTTAATTTCCTACCTCCTAATACAAATATTTTCAATAACATTATATTGAATTACCTAGGTAATATATATAGGACTTTGTTACCAATATTTGGTTAACATGGTTAACATTTTGCTATTTCCATAAATGGCGATACTACAAACTGTTTCTAAACAGTCATCACGCGCCGTCGGGGAGAAAGCGGACGCGACGCAGGACACGGTGTTTCATCATTTCCGGACGAAGGAGCGAGTTGCTGATGGAAGTACTCCGGAATTGGGGCGAATTATCTTGGGCCGGTATACAAGCCGAATCGGCATCGCATGACTCGGCCGACGCATTGGCAGCCGCTGCGGCTTCGATTCCCCGTACCACCGCCGCCTCTTCGCATGTCTGCATAAGCCTGCGATGCAGGGTCCGCTTCTGAACGCGCTCATCGGCGGAATCGCGCTGCAGGCACTGCTGGACCCCGATTACCCGGTCGATGAAGTCTATCGCGATGCGGAGGTATGGATACGGGCCATGCTGGATAAGGATAGGCCCTGATAATTCGAGTTCAGCAGCATTTCATTGCATTAAGGAGGATCGAGCTATGCGCTTGTATATCTTATGGGGATGCCTAGTCTGGATCGGGGCTACCGCCTCGTTCCGCTGGTTCGGCGGCTGGCTGATTCAACCGGCAAATCCGGGGTGGATGATACTGTTCTACTTACTCACGATACCGATTGTCACGGCCATCACGCTCCCGCTGTACCGCAGCAAGCATGCTGCCGGATTGAATCTTCCTGCCGTAGCCGCGGCCATTGCGGTGCCGGGGATGCTGCTCGATATTATCAGTCTCAATTGGTATTCGTCGCTCTTTCCTTCGATGCCCCTTACCTATGCCCCCGCCTTCGCCGGCTGGCTCATGTGGGCTTACGGACTCATTCTGTTAAGCGGCTGGGCGGGTATCCGGCGGCGTCAGAGAAGTCAATAGATTTTTTTCGAGCTAAAAATATCGATGCCAAGCTCAGCTAGCACGTCTATAGCCTCTCCTACGGGGAGCTTGGGCAAAGCGAATTCGTTAGCGATGACCTCTTCGATCTCGGCAACAGAATGCAAGGTGTACTTGTCCGTCCTGCCATCGGAATGACGAATGCCGAATTGATTATTGACTAAGGAGACGCTTCTGCCCTGATTCAACTGCCATAGCTGGCATCTGAGAAGGGTCATGAATGTCGTGCCCGCCATCGTAGATTTTAAGATAATTTCATGGAAATCTTCGAACTCGCGTTTTTGGTTGCTATTAAAATGCCACTCTTTCCCATTTTGCTTCCCTTGCGTATACCTGACATATTTATAGCGGCCTGTGTCCGGATGGACGGGTTGGATATAAACTTGATCATCACCGAATTGGGAGACATTCAGGGGGTTGCTCTCGAACCTGACAGGTTGAAAAATAGGGGCGGCAGCCCCGCAGTCCACATAAACTCGTTCTCCGGGGAGCTCGACAAGGATGCCCATATGTTCGTCGCCCAGCATGACATAATCGCTTGCAAAGTTTAACTGCATTAATAATTCACGCAGATGATAGTTTAACGTATAACATGTACCTCCGAAATGGGAATCGAAATGGTGTTGAACCCACGTTTCAACCGGAGGAATGATAAAGCCATTTTTGTGCTGATCCCGAAAATAGAGTAATTTGCTTATATTCTCAAACGGCAACGCGGATAAATGAGAGCGGCATATTTTTGCCAAGTAATCATACGAAGGGGGCTCCCTCCTTAATCCGAGAATCGAAAGATAATTTTCTACCCAAGCCGCCATATCATCCTGTCTCCCTTCGCCTATGATTTGGAATTGGCTTCATTATAGAGAAGATATCCAGAAACTTCAAATTAGTAGTATTCGCGACAGCAGGCCTTGAGCTCAGCACAAAAGAAAAACACCCTTCTCGGGTGTTGGTTTTTAAATGCCAATATATCAGAGCAGAAAGAAGTCAGCCATCGTACAAAACAGGATCAGCATGCTGATGACCTGATTCAAGTTGTAGGAGGCCACGTTCATCCGCTTCCGGTTGCTCGGCCGGACGATGCGGTGCTCGACCGCCAGCAGCACGGCGGAGATCGCGATGCCCGTCAAGTAGAGCCAGCCCAGCCCCCGGATGAAGAAGAGGGCGAACAGCACCGCCAGCATGATCGTATGGAGCGAGCGGGCGATGAACAGCGCATCCTCATAGCCGAACAGACTCGGCACGGACCACAGTCCCGTCTTCCGGTCGAACTCGATATCCTGCGTCGCATAAATAATATCGAAGCCCGCAATCCAGAGCATCACCACCAGGCCGAGCAGGAACGGCGTCAAGGCCAGCTTGCCCGTGACGGCGAACCAGGCGCCCACCGGTGCGGACGCAATCGTGAAGCCGAGATACAGATGGCAGAGCCATGTGAACCGCTTCGTATACGAATACGAGCAGATGAGCGCGATCGCGATCGGCGACAGCCAGAGGCAGAGCGGATTCAGCATGCCTGCCGCGAAGATGAAGACGGCGAAGTTCAGCAGGATGAACGCCGTCACTTCCCGCTCCTGAAGCAGCCGCTGCGGGAGATGGCGGTGGGCCGTCCGCGGGTTCGCCTCGTCGTATTCCCGGTCGGCCAGCCGATTGAAGGCGTTCGCGCCGTTCCGCGCCCCTACCAGCGCGATGAGCGACCACAGCACAACATGCGCGGACGGCAGACCGCCGGCGGCCCATACCATGGAGATAAGCGCGAACGGCAGCGAGAACAGCGTATGCGAGAACATGACAAGCTCGCCGAACAGCCGTGTCTTGCGGTACAGCTTCTGAATCCAGATCATTTCTGACTCCCCCAATATCAATCATCCTAACTTCGGTGCCAGGCCAATTCCCGAAGCCATGGCAGCCCGCACGGATGAACCGGTGCAGGCTGCGGCTCCGTGCTGGAACATGCCTATGCATATATTGTCGCCCCGACAAAACTTATACATACTCTCCGTCCTGGCAACCTCCATGCCTCTATGCACACGGCGCCTGGCACAGGTCAATGCGGCCGATGCAATGCCTGAGTCTACGCTTCGATGCCGCCCAGGACATCATCCAGCGCTGCCAGCATCGCATCGATATCGCCCGCTTCAATGACAAGTGGCGGCTGGAACGCCAAGACGTTGCGGCCGATGCCGTTCTTCCCGATGATGAAGCCGCGCTCCTTCATCGCTTCCAGCACGGCGTCGGTCAGCGCGGCGCTGTCCGTTCCCGCCGCGCCCTGCAGCTCCGCGCCGAGCATCAGGCCGCGGCCGCGCACGTCCGCGATGGCCCCATGCTTCCGCTGCAGATCTTCCAATCCTTGCTTCAGCCGTTCGCCCAACCGGGACGCCCGCTCGACGAGGCGTTCTTCCTCGATGTAATCCAATACGGCCAACGCCGTCGCGGACGAGACCGGATTGCCTCCGAAGGTCGAGGCGGACGGCCGGTTGAAGCTCGCCGCAATCTCGTCAGTCGTCGCGAAGGCGCCGATCGGCACCCCGTTCCCAAGCGCCTTGGCCATCGAGATGATATCCGGAGCGACGCCGTCATAGTCGAGCGCGAACATGCTGCCGGTGCGGCCGAAGCCGGTCTGAATCTCATCCGCGATGAGCAGCACGCCATAGGCTTCAAGCAGCGCCTTCACTTCGCGGAAGTAGCCTTCCGGCGGCACGATCATGCCGCCATTGCCCTGGATCGGCTCGACAATCATCGCCGCATACCGCTCAGGAGCCGCCTCGAGCGCCTGCTTCAGCGCCTCCAGGGAGCGCCGCATCGCCGTCTCCGCATCTAGACCGGCCTCGTACGGCCGCGGAATGAACGTCACGCCGCCTTCATCGAGATGGTCGTCGGCCCGCCACATCGGCAGTCCGGTCACGCCCATCGTCAGCCAGGTCCGGCCGTGCAGCCCGTACTCCAGCGCCAGGAAATCGCGGCGCTTCGTATGCAGCCGGGCGAGCAGCAGCGCGCCCTCATTGGCCTCCGAGCCGCTGTTGCAGAAGAACGTCCGAGACAGCCGGCCCGGCAGGATGCCGTTCGCCAGCCGCTCGGCCAGGTCGGCCATCGGCTGCGTCAAATAAATCGTCGTGGTATGCTGCAGCGTCTGCAGCTGCTTCACCGAAGCCTCTGCGATGCGGGGGTTGCAGTGGCCGCAAGCAACGACAGACACGCCGGCGAAGAAGTCCGTATACCGGCGGCCTTCATGGTCGTACAAGTATTGCATGGAGCCGCGTACAATCTGCGGCGGCTGGCGGTAGAAATGCTGCGTGCACGGGTAGAAATAAGCCCGGCGCTTCGCCAGCACGCCCTCCGGCCCGATAAAAGCGGCGCTCCCCTCCGCGCCGCTTGCCGGGTTAACTTCCTTCCGCTCGTTCCCGATGCTTGTCATCGCGTACCCGCTCCTTCCTTCATCCCGGTTGCTTGCTTCTGATCCCCCACTGCCTTCGATTCCATTGCTGTGTTCGATTCTGCGCCAGACTCCGCTTCCGTCTTCCCTTCAGCCGGCCCCTTCGGCTCGCCCATCGGGCGGTCGAATTGCAGCGCGCCCAGCGTATAGCCGGCATAGATCGGCTGCATGCCGCGATAAATATCTTCGCACCGTTCCAGCCCCTGCAGCGCCGTCCGGTAGGCCTGTACGATGTCACGGAGTTGCTCGGCCGTATAGGACTGTCCTTCAATCCGGAAGTGGTTCACTCCCGCGGAGTGGAGCTCGGCGAGGAACGGCATGTAGCACAGCTCCTTGCACAAGGCCAAATGATTGCGGCCGCGGGCATCCCGGTAGACCGGGTTCTCTCCTTTGTCCGTCATCAGGACGAGATAACGGTTGTCGACGTAACGGTTATCCTCCTGGCTGATTGGCTCCAGCACCTCCGCATTCTCATACAGATCAAGCTCCAAATACATAACGACCGGAGACCCGTGCACGATCACCTCAACCGGAACCGGGCTCTGCTCCAGCAGCAAGCCGAGATCATGCAGCGGCAGCTCCAGCGACGCCGTGACCCGCTCCAGACCGAAGCGCTCGTGATAGAACTCGGCCGAACGGGCGTTGTACACGTTCAGATTGACGTCCCCGATCAGCGGCAGACCCGCCTCTCGGAAGCGGCGCATCGCGCCTAGATTCGTGACGAGCAGCCCGTCCAGGCCGCTGCGGTTCTGCGTCAGAGCATGGCTGTACTGCTCCATATGCAGCCCATCCATCATGCGCGGCAGGCCGAGGATCACCTTCGACTCGCCAGCGGCGCCTGCAATCCGTTCGATATCGCTGCGAGTGAATGGCCGGGCCGGCTGGAACACGTCTCCCGCGAGGTAGACGATATCGGCGCCCGCTTCCAGCGCAGCCTGTGCCTGTTCGGCATCATTCACACGAACGGAGAGCTGCGGGCGTTCCGTCCGGCGGGATGGGGTACGCACCTCCCCTAGGGCAGCCTTCACTTGCTCGATGCGCTCCTCCTTCATCTCGCGTTCGGCGGTCGGAGTGCTGAATACTTTGCCCGTGCTGTAGAACTTGCCGGTTCCCTCATAACGGGTATTCAGATAATCCAGTCCCGGCTTGCCGAACGCATAGGCGGTCGAGAAATCCCGCTTCCGGTTCTCGAACAGCTTGCGGCTGTCCTGCGAGCGCTCGAATCCGACTGGATCGGCGATATAGCGGTCGATCGCGTCCCCGTAGCTGTTCACCAGCAAGCGGAGGAACTCGGCATCGCGCATCCGGCCTTCGATCTTGAAGGAGGTGATTCCCGCCTCGATCAGCTCCGGGATATGCTCATACAGGTTCATATCTTTGGCGGCCAGCAGATATTCGGTCGGGTACACGTTGCCGTCCTTCTTCACGCGGTACTCCCAGCGGCACGGCTTCATACAGCGGCCCCGGTTCGCACTGTTGCCGAACAGCAGAGAACTGTAGTAGCAGTTGGCGCCGTGCACCGTGCACATATCGCCATGGACGAAGTATTCGAACTCCATGCCGGTCTTCGCCTGCAGCAGCTGTGCCGTCCGGAGATCCATCTCCCGGGAAGCGACGATGCGCGTCACGCCAAGCTCCTGCAGCGCACGGATCATTTCCTCGTTATGCACGTTCATCATCACCGAGGCATGCACGGGAAGCCGGTTCAGGTTCATCTCCTTGATCAGCGGAAAAACAGCCATATCCTGAGAGATAATCCCGTCTGGACCGACCTCGTTCAGAAATGACAAATACCGCTTCGCTTCCTCGATGTCTTCGCCGTTCATCAGATTGTTGACGGTAACATAGATACGCTTGCCCCGTTCACGCGCCATCTCTGCGGCCAACCGAATCTCGTCGCAGGACAGATTGTAGCCCTTGCGCATCATCCGCATGTTCAGCGACGGCCCCCCGAAATAGACGGCATCGCAATTCGCCTCGATCACTTCTTTGAAAATTTCAAACGTGCCTGCCGGTGCCAGCAGCTCGACCTCTTTGCCGTGAAAATATCTAGCCATGCCCGTTCCTCCTATCCCACATTTCCATACTATCTTACTGTCAATTTTATTTTTCCTAATTTTAAATATATCAGGCTTTGAAATATTTTATGTGATATTTTTCACTCAACAGGCTGTAAATATAAACGTGGTGGTGATCAATAACCGATCGATCACCACCACGATATGAGGAGCAGCAAGACGAGGAACGACGCGATGAACAGCATGTCCGGCGTCCGCCATATGAGCGTGCGCAGCGACGTGCGCGGCGCATGCAGCACATATCCCCGAGCCTCCATCGCCTGGACCAGCTCCTCAGCCCGCCGGAACGCGCTGACGATGACAGGCACCATCAGCGTCATGACCATCTTGCCCTTCTGGACGAAGGAGATCTCGTGGAAGTCTGCGCCGCGAGAAGCCTGCGCCTTCATCACTTTGTCCGCCTCCTCGAATATCGTCGGAATGAAGCGCAGCGAGATGCCGATCATCATCGACCACTGCTGCGGCGATCCGCCGACGAAGCGCAGCGGCTTCAGCACGCGCTCCAGGCCGAGATTGAGCTCGACCGGCGTCGTCGTGAACGTCAGAATCGCGGTGAAGGTGACGAGCAGCGCCATGCGCCATACCGCGTACGCCCCGTAGGTCACGCCTCCGGTCGTAATATTGAGCTTACCCACATTCACCAGCGAGTTGCCGGTCTTGTCGAATAAGATATAGAACAGGAACATGAAGGCCATGATGAACCAGAGCGGCCGTGACGCCTGAAAATAACGGGTTAAGGAAATGCGCGAGCTCATCATCACCAGCAGGGCGAATCCGCTCAGCACCGCGAGTTCTGCGAACGCGTCAGCCATAATGACCGTAATCAGAAACAGAACCATCGCCACCAGCTTCCCCCGCGGATCGAGGCGGTGAATCCAGGAATCGGCGGGGACATACCGGCCGAGCATCATTTTGGCTTCCATCTGGCTAGTCCCCCTCCCTGCTGTCTAATGGGCGGTCCGCCCTTCCGGCCTTGCCGAGCCGCTCCGCGATCGAGTCGGCCCAGCCCGCCGGATCGGCGGGCAGATCGTCAAGCGCCGCGCCCGTCTTCTCCGCCACCAGCGCCGCGAGGCGCAGCGTGGCGGGAATCTCGATGCCGGCCGCTTCCAGTTCCTCGGGCCGGCGCATTAGCTCCTGCCGGCCGCCCTGGAAGACGATGCGGCCTTCCTTCATCAGGATGAAGCGGTCGGCATGCGCGAACACTTCATCCAGGCGGTGCGTCACCATGACGACCGCCTTACCCTGCTGCGCGCACAATCCGTGCAGCAGCCGGATCAGCTCCGCCCGGCTGATCGGGTCCAGCGTCGCCGTCGGCTCGTCCAGCACGAGCAGCTCCGGATCAGAGGCGAGCACCGTCGCAATCGCGACCTTGCGAATCTGGCCTCCGCTCAGTTCGAACGGGCTGGCCTCCAGCACCGATGGCGGCAAGCCCACCATCGCGAGGGCCTCCCGCGCCGCTTCGGCAGCCGCCTCGGGCTTCGCCCCGAACTGAATCGGCCCGAACATCAAGTCCCGTTCGACTGTCTCCTCGAACAGTTGATGCTCGGGGAATTGGAAGACGAGGCCGACCCGGCGGCGCAGCGGCTTCAGGCCGGATTGCTTCGCTCCGCCCTCAAAAGTATATTCCAGCACCTGCAGCTTCCCGGAGGTCGGCTGGAGGATGCCGTTGAAATGCTGCAGCAGCGTCGATTTGCCGGAGCCGGTCGAACCGAGCACGACCGTGAAGCCGGAACCGACGGCAAAATCCAAATCCTGCAGCGCATGGACTGGCGGCTGTCCCTGCGCAATATAATCGTAGGTTAATCGTTCAGCGTGCACGATGGCCATAAAGCGTTCACCAACTCTCTCTCGTCATTCGTCGAGGCCACCGCTACGCCGCGCTCCCGAAGCGCTTGCGCCACCGACCAGACGAACGGGGCTTGCAGCCGGCAGTCCCGCATCAGCGCCTCATCCGCGAACAAAGCCTCGGGGGTGACATCTGCCGCAATCTTCCCGTCCTTCAGCACGATCGCGCGATCGGATGCCATAATCTCTTCCGCGTCATGCGTAATCGATACGATCGTATATTTCCCGGTCGCATGAAGCTCGGACCAATAGGCCGTCATCTCCCGCTTGGAGCGCTCGTCGAGCATCGAGGTCGCCTCATCGAAGATAAGCACCTCCGGCTCCAGCACCATCATGCCGGCGATGGCGGCCCGCTGCTTCTGTCCGCCAGACAGCTGCGCGGGGTGGCGGTCCAGCAGCGGCTCGACGCTGAACCGCCGTGCCGCCTCCGCCAGCCTGCGCTCCATCTCTGCATGCGGGAGGCAGCGGTTCTCCATGCCGAAGGCGATGTCGTCCCGGACCGTCGTCGCGAAAAATTGATTGTCCGGATTCTGGAACAAGAAGCCAACGCGGCGGCGAATCTCCTCCAGGCTGGCTTCGGACAGCGTCAGGCCGGCCACCTCGATGCGGCCAGCCTGGGGCAGATGCAGCCCGTTCAGCAGCTTCACCAGCGTCGACTTGCCAGAGCCGTTCGGGCCGACAATGGACACCCACTGCCCCTGCGGAATGCGGAGGGACAGATCGTCGAAGAGCAAGCGGTCCGTCCGGTACTGGTACCGAACGCCGGACAAGACAACGGCGTTATGCGCCCCGTGGCCGTCCGGGCCGCTGTCCTGGACAGCACCCGCCGAAGGCGGCGCCTGTTCCGGGGCCCCCGGCATTCCGTTCGCCGGGATATCCGAAGCGAGCGCCTGATTCCGATCAAGCGCCGCCTGCCGGTTCGCATCCGCCGCCGAGCTGTCGATCCGCGGCGTCAGCTTGTCGAAAAGCGGCAGCTTCGCCAGCGCCGCCACAATGTATTTCACGGCAATGCCGATGAAGACGCCGGTGACAACGCCGGTAATAAGCAGCACCGGCAAGTAATAAAATATATTCGCAGTGCGAAATACAATATACGCGGCCGTCAACTGGCCCGCATTATGCGCCGCGCCGCCCACCACGGAGATGCCGATGAGGCTGACGTGATCTTTTCCGACTTTCAAGATGGCATACATGACGATGAAGCTGAACAGCGATCCGAGGAAGCTGAACAGGAATGCGGAGAAGGTCCCCAGCATCAATGTCATGAGCAGCGTCTTCAGGACGACCAGCATCAACGCATCGCGCCCGCGCAGGAAGTAGAGGCAGGCGAGAATCATCACGTTCGCGAGCCCCAGCTTCGCTCCCGGAATCGGCAAAATCGTCTGCACAGGCAGCATCGCTTCCAGGAAGCCGAGCACGACGGCGACCGCGCTGAAAATCGCGATAATAACCGCCCTCTTCAAGGCGTCCGAAGACGATTCGCCCTTCCGCAAGGCGGGGCTATTGTACGACCGCATCAAGCTCATCCTCCCCTGCGCCGTCCTCGCTTACCAGCTCGACGAGCACACGATGAGGAATGCAGACGATCGTGCTGTTCGGACGGGTCACGAAGCCAAAGGACAGGCATACTTTATCCGGGCAATCGGCATCGAACATTTCGATTCCATAGTCATGCACCTTCAATATATTTATTCCTTTACTTGTTTCCACTTTTATAATCTGCTCTTCTTCCGTCAGTTCTACTTTTTGATACAATTCTCCGTCCACCGTAATATTGGCAAACACCTTTGAATTGTGCAAATTTTCACTTTCTTGTTGGAACAGCCATTTCGGCACAAGAAACGCCAGCGCCGCGATGACAATGACTCCGATGAGAATCAGGTCTCCACGTTTCATTGTAATGACTCCTTGGATTAAATTTGAATAGTTTATCTTTTGCCATTATACATCTCCCATCCTTCATCATCAATGAACTTCCATGTCCATCCGATGACATCTGCCCATCCCAAGATGACATCCGCTAAGCAATCCCTGCCCTGAGCGGATCGTAACACGCTTCCTTGCAACTCCATCCGTAACTGTTATAATAAGCGTGTTCCGCAAGCGAGCTTCACCGCCATGGGAAGCCGGCGCGAACCGATATCTAGTCAGTCTATCCGAACGGGGGAATTGAGAATCATGACACAACATCGACGGCTGCCGCTCCGAAGCTGTCTCCTTCTGCTCGCGGCCTTCGTCCTCGCGCTTGGCGGATGCGCCAAGGGGAATGCGACGAACGCCGGATCCGCCTCCGGGGCGTCTTCGATCAAGCAGCAAACGTATTTTATTTTCGATACGATCGTGACGGTCAAAATATATGATGAACGGGCGGGAGACGCCCAATTCAAAGACATTGAAGCGGTCCTGAAGGAGATCGACCATAAAATGAACCGTCAGGACAAGGAGAGCGAAATCTCGAAAGTCCAAGCCGCTTCCGGCAAGGAAGCCGTGGCAGTCTCTCAGGATACGTTCGATATTATCGCCACCTCGCTGGACTATGCCAAGCGCACCGGAGGCATGTTCGATCCGACAGTCGGCCCGATCGTCGATCTGTGGGGCATCGGCTCGGAGAATGCCAAGGTTCCCGATCCTGCCGAATTGAAGCAGAAGCTGGAACTGGTCGACTACCGGGATGTCACCCTCAATCCGGACAAGCGGGAAGTGAAGCTCGAGAAGGAAGGCATGGAGCTTGACCTCGGCAGCATCGGCAAAGGCTATGCCGCTGACCGCATCGCGGATTATTTGCGCGAGTCAGGATTCGAGAGCGCGATCGTCGATCTCGGCGGTAACATTTTCGCCGTCGGGCCGAAGCCGGGCGGCAAGGATTGGATCATCGGGGTCCAGGATCCGGATGAGACACGCGGCAATCAGATCGGCAAAATGACGGTGCAGAACAAGACGATTGTCACCTCCGGCGTGTATGAACGGTATTTCGTCGAGAACGGCAAGCACTATCACCATATTCTGGACCCGATGACCGGGTATCCGGTCGAGAATACTCTGAGCAGCGTCACGATCGTGACAAGCAGCTCGACTCATGCCGATGCGCTGTCCACCTCGACATTCGCACTCGGACTGGACGAAGGGATGAAGTTCATCGAATCCAATCCGGAAGCCGAGGCCATTTTCATCACGACCGATCATAAAGTATACTGCACACCGGGCATTAAGGATATCTTCGAGTTGACGAATAGCAATTACACAATCGTCAAGCAGTAGTCGTTTCCTGCCTGTGGCGAGATGAAGGGGTGCCCCTGGCCTTATCCGGCCGGACGGCACCCCTGCTGCATTTGCAGCATTTGTAACATTTACAGCATTTGCAGCGTCCGCACCGTACACGGTACCCGTCCATCGACGTTCCAAGTCCTTGCCTGCGCTCCTATTTACCTAAATCGCGGACAGCACAGCGCCGGTCGCGATGCGATGGAAGAACGGAGAATGCGAGACGCGATGCTCTCCGACCGGATCATTCGCATTGAACGGCAGCCGCCCCGCCTCTAGCTCCTCGAGTCTGTCCACCCGGCCCTCCACATAATCGAGCAGCCGATCCTCGGCCGATTGCAGCCGGGCCATCACCCCGCCGTAGCGGATGTCAAGCACTTCCCAGCCGAACGGCTTGCTCGTCGCCATCCACAGCGCGCGATGCGCCTTGCGCGTCAGATCCACCTGCGCGCGGACGCGCGGAATGACGCGCTCCGCCAGGCTGCGGAGCTTGTCATGTTCCCGCGTCCGGTAGGCGGCGGTCACCTGCAGACCGAGCGTACCCTTCATGGCCAGCGTCTCCGCCAGCTTCGCATAGAACCCGAACACCCGCTTATGCGTGCCCGCAGCTTGCGCTTCGGCCGCGGCCAACCGTTCGGCCAGCTTCGCATAATGCGCCGGCAGCGCCGTCTCCAGTTCGCCTTCCAGATCTTTGTCGAACAGACCGATTAACGTATCCTGCCAGAGCAGGAACTTGGACGCGTTCGAGCTATGCATATTGTTCTTCGTCACACCCGGCGTTTCGTCCAGATAGGTCAGCTGCCAATAATCGGCCAGACGCTGGCCGGTGCAGAGACGGAAGCGATCCGCCAGTGCAGCCTCGTCCACTTCGCCTTCCGTGTACCCGTGCTCGGCGAACAACTGCAGGCCCGGAAGAATCGTCAAATGGTTCGTCTCCTGCCCATTGTCCCCCCACGCCGTCGCGAATAGTTCACGAATGCCCTTCGCCTTGCAGGCCAGAAGCGCCGGATTCGTGTTCTGCCATGTCTTGCCATAGTTCGGGCTCATGCTGCCCCACAGCCAGACGCCGCCAGCGAACACCGGATCCGAACCGAGCGCGCGGTGCTTGTCGAGGAAGTTCTCATAGAACTTCTGATCGTCATGGTAATAGTCCCAATAGACGAACTGGACGCCTTTCGGAATCCGAGCCACTGCATCGCTGGAAAACTCCAGATCCAAATCGTAATAATGGCCCCCGTTATTCATCAGCAGATGGAAATACATATCGCTCCACATCATCGGCTTCAAGCCATGTTTTTCAGTAATCTCCAGCACGCGCCGCAAATGATCGTTCATAATGTCGAACCGTTCCCGGAAGCCGTGCTTGAACAAGTATCGCCCAAGCCCGAGTCCGAACGCCTCGTCCATGCCGATATGGATCCGGTTCGAACGGAGCGGCTTCGAGGCGGCCGCGATCATATCCTCAATGAAGCGGTAGGTAGCCTCGGACCCGGCCAGCAGCACATCCTCCGTATCGCGCAGCTCTTCGGCCTCATCCCATTTCAGCGCCTGGGCCAGATGCCCCAGCGTCTGAATGCACGGCACCACCTCGATGCCGAACTGGGCCGCATAATCGTCAATGGCCCGCAGCTCGTCTGCGGTATACCGTCCGCGCATATAACCGAAATAGGGCCGCTCCGGCACCTCGTACGTATCTTCCGTATAGAGCATGATGCCGTTCAGGCCCATCAGCGCCATCGATCGCAGCAATTCCTTCAGCATAGCCAGATGGGGAACAGCGTTCCGCGAAGCATCGATCATCGCACCGTTGTACGTGAATTGCGGCTGCTCGACAATATGGAACGCCCTACCCTGGCGATAAGCTTCCACGAACCGGCCCAGCCCCCGGAAAAAATGGATCGGCTCCGCATAGCGGATCAATCCGGCGCCTCCGTCCCAGGACACCGTTAACTCCCCGGTGGCCTGCTCAACCTGTATAGCTACTGCATCGGGAGCGGGATTCCCTCCCTCACTTATTTCCACATTAAGCAGCTCCCGCAGTTCCAGGATACCGGGCATGAAGCGGTCAACATCGCCACTGAAAAGAATCTGCATCGTCGTGTTCCTCCTCTAGTTGTATAAATCTGCACCGTTCGGGTCAGTGTAAGCGGCAGGATGTGATTAGGATAGCGCTATCGATCCCGTTATGCAACCGCAGGCGTCACCCATTGTTCAAAATACACGCCAGATATGCCCGCTGAGTCGTGGGGAGGACGGTTTTAGAAACTGCGGGGGCTAAGGAACGCGAGAGCTCTACCGCCTCCTTTGTTCCACTATCCCCAGCACTCAGCTTGACGCCTGAGCTGTTGGGATAATGACAATAAGGAACGCGAGGGCTCTACCGCCCCTTTGTTCCACTATCCCCAGCACTCAGTTTGACGCCTGAGCTGTTGGGATAATGACAATAAGGAGCGCTAGGCCTCTACCCGCCCCTTTGTTCCACTATCCCCAGCACTCAGTTTGCACCCCTGAGCCGGTGGGATAATGGCAATAAAGAGCGCTAGGCCTCTACCCGCCCCTTTGTTCCACTATCCCCAGCACTCAGCTTGACGCCTGAGCTGTTGGGATAATGACCATAAGACTGCAAGTGGTGGCTTACGCCCCTGAGCCATCGGCATAGTGGAGCAAAGTCGGAATCAGGGCTTCCCCAGCCCACAATGCCTAAGTCGATCAAAAAAACGGACCGTTAAAGATTCCAGCCTGTGCAAGGGCTGCTCATCAACGCTCCCTCGCCGTTTTTTCAGGGACATGCCAAAAAAGACATGGCTTGCCGATCCATGTCTTGAGGCAGTCATTGCAGCGGCCGGACGTATAGAACCGCCCGGATCCCGTCAATCCTATTGCAAAGGGGGTGACACACAATGGCTAAAGACGTGCTGTGCGAAGTGAACAGCTGCAAATATTGGGCTGCCGGAAACAAATGCAACGCTTCTTCTATTTATGTCGTGAATCGTCAAGGCAGACAAGCAAGCAACTCCGAAGAAACTGACTGTAAAACGTTCGAGCCCAAACTTTAAGGTATGTCCAAGCAGCCTTGCCGGGCTGCTTTTTTCTATGTGATAATGATAATTATTATCATGATATCCGGATTTTATGCAATTTCCTATCCTACCCAAGAAAAATAAAGCGGGGCAACTCCCCCGAACCGGCCATCTCCTTAACGGCGCAAGGATCAAGAAACCAGGCCCGACCCGGACGGACCTGGTTCGATATATGCCGCGAGCGGAAGCTTATCCCGTGACAGAGTGGTCAAGGCTGCCCGAGGGGGAAGCCGACGTAGCTGGAGCCGCTGATGAAGCAGAAGCAGCAGAAGCCGTTACAACAGCAGAAGCGGATGCGCGCGTTCCGGAAGTCTGCGCCGGCAAGGCCGGATCCGGATTCGGCCGCAAATAGGCCAGGCAGTAAGCGCCGGCCACGAAGACGGCACCGCCGGTGAGATTGCCGAGCCAGACGGGGATGAAGTTCATCATATATTCTCCCCAGCTGTAATAGCCTTCGAAGATGGCTGCCGGAATGACGAACATGTTGGCCACCACGTGCTGGAAGCCGATGGCCACGAACGTCATCGTCGGGAACCAGATGCCCAATACTTTGCCGCTGAAGCTCTTGGAGCCATAAGACAGCCACACTGCCAGCGCGACGAGCCAGTTGCAGCCGATACCGGAGACGAACGCTTGCAGGAAGCCTTCTTCCAGCTTGTGCCCGGCGACGGACACCGTCTTCTCGAGATAGACGCCATCGGCGGTCAGACCGACGATATGCCCGAAGAAGTAAGCGACGAAGATCGCGCCCAAGAAGTTGCTTAACGTAATGACGATCAGATTGCGAACGACCTCGGCGGTCGTAATCCGGCCCTTCATCCGGGCCAATGGGACCGCCATCATATTGCCGGTCAGCAGCTCTCCGCCTCCCAGCAGGACGAGGATGAGCCCGATCGGGAAGAGGGAAGCGCCGATAAGCCCCGTGATTGTTCCCCACTCCGGCGGCGCGCCAGCCGTCACCCGTATATACAGTAAGTATCCCAGCGCGATGAACGCGCCTGCCAGAAATCCCAATATCACCATGACCGACAGCGGATTGCGGGCCTTGGACGCCCCTGTCTCCACTGTCGCTGCCGCAATCTCCTGCGGCTTCAAGTATCCTGCCATACTGCATTACCTCCTGCACTGCAAGTACCTTGCTGGCATATTATCGCATCCTCCCGGATGGACGGAAGCGTCACACCCTATGGAATGAGGCGCCGTATTCCAGGCAGATGCCAAAGATGCAAGTTCATTGTATCGAAGCTTCCGCACCGAGGTTGTGCATTTTGTCACAAGGTAATGTTCAAAATTAACAATCTAACAACATATCGTGGAACAAGTCAGGACGCCGCAAGAACGGAAAAAGCCCGCGCACCTTGCGGCCGCGGACTTCTATATATCCATTATGCTGTGCCGATAATGCTGCGGGCAATATGAACTCCGGCTGCCCCGGCTTGCGCCAGCCCGCGGGTGACGCCGGCTCCGTCGCCGCCGCAGTACAGTCCGGCAATCTCGGATTCGAGCGACGCATCCAGCTTCGGGCGGGCGGAGTAGAACTTCGCCTCGACGCCATAAAACAGCGTATGCTCGGAAGCGATTCCCGGCGTTACCTTGTCCAGCGCCTCCATCATTTCGATGAGGCTCTTCATTGTGTTGTATGGCAGCACGAGGCCCAGATCGCCTGGGACCCCCTCGCGCAGCGTCGGCTCCAGGAAGCCTTCCCGGATGCGCTTCTCGGTAGAACGGCGCCCGCGTAGAATATCGCCGTACTTCTGCACAATGACGCCGCCGCCGGACAGATCGTTGGCGCGCTTGCAGATTTCGCGGGCATATTCGTTCGGCTTGTCGAACGGCTCCGTGAACGTGTGCGATACGAGCAGAGCGAAGTTCGTATTTTTCGAGCCGAGCTTCGGATCCTTGTAGGAATGACCGTTCGCGCACATAATGCCGCTGTGGTTCTCCACCACGACATGTCCGGACGGATTGCTGCAGAATGTGCGCACCCGTGTGCCTACAGACGTGTTGAAAATGAATTTTCCTTCATACAGATGCTCGTTAATCTCGCGCATGACAACGTCCGGTGTCTCGACGCGCACGCCAACGTCGACCTGATTGTTGTACATTTTCAGGCGGCGCTTCTTCAGAATCTCCGTCAGCCAGGCGGAGCCGTCCCGTCCCGGCACGACAACGACGCGATCGGCTTCAATCGTCTCGCCGCCCTTCAGCTCGATGCCCTTCACGACATGGCGGCCGTCTTCCTTCACGGTTACGAGATCCGCCACTTCGGTCTTATGCATCATTTCGATCCGCGTCTTCAAGTATTCAAAAATCGATTGTAAAATCTCCAGGTTCTGCTCCGTCCCCAAGTGGCGGACTTCCGCACGCAGCAGCTTCAGCCCTGCCGCATATCCCTGCTGTTCAATCCGGCGCACGGTATCCGTCGTCGGGTCCGTTATATTCGTCGTAGCGCCGTGGTCCAAATTGATCCGGTCCACGTATTGAATGAGGTCGAGCACCTGCGACGGCGGCAAATAATCGGTCAGCCAGCCGCCGAATTCGGTCGTAATGTTGAATTTGCCGTCACTGTAGGCGCCGGCTCCGCCGAAGCCGTTCGTGATGGAACAGGCGGGCAAGCATCCGGCGAATTCTTTGCGGCCGATAGCCGGAGGGCATAATTGAATTTTCTCCTCCAGAATCGGACAGCTCCGCCGGTATATATCATGGCCTTTGTCCACTAACAAAACGTTAAGGCCGGGGGCTTTCAACGTCAACTCATAGCATGTAAAAATTCCCGCAGGCCCTGCACCAACGACAATGACATCATACTTGCTCATAAGATCAAGATCCTCCTCGTTCATAACACGTTGTATGAATCTGAATGGGGCGAATGACGAAATTTCCGTTCCTTTTCTGGACGACAAAAATCCTGACTTCACCCGGGTATGCGGAAGCACACCGCTCGTAGTCAGGAATTTACGGCTCCTGGTAGAGACCCCCGGACCTTATCTCCGGGAATATACGAACAGGAATAATAATGCCAACATTGTGATCAACTTTATTGCCGCTCCCCCAAGGGGACGACATGGATATTGTAACGAATTTAGCCGAACGTGTCAACGAAGTTTTGTTTTATCGTTCGTTATTTTTTCGTAAAAAGGGAAGAAATCCATAGGGTTCAGAAAGAAAAGTAAGCCCAAATCCGAATATTTACGAAAATCGCATACTTTTTTTCCATCGGCTTCAGCCCCAAGATCCTTTACTCCCGTTCACGAAAAATACGCTATGATGGAGAATGTGTGTCCTGGCCCGAAGCTGCTAAGCTTGCCATTGGATATGACGATTGAAGAAGATTCAATGAAAAGGCGTGAAATTAATGAAACCTGACTCCCCTGCCCGATCGGGCGGACTCGTTCTCGACCATCTCTATGTCGCCCAAGGCAATTCGACGCTCCTGGATACGCTCCATGTCACGGTACAGCCGGGCCAATGCCTGGCCGTGCAATGCAACCATGTCACAGGCCAGCTCATCATGAATGTGCTGGCCGGCACCGCTGCCACGTCTACCGGAACCGTAAGCTGGAACGGCCTTCCCCTCCACTCTCCCGCAGCGAGGGCCCACATCAGCTGGATCCGTCAGGAGGATACAGTGCATGAACGGTTGACCGTGCGGGAGGCTGTCGGATTGTATATGAAATTATATAATGCATTCGACAAATTCAGACTGGAATCCGTATTGAAGCTGACCGGACTATGGAGCAAGCAGAACGTCCGGCTGGGCAAGTGCACGGAAGCCGAGCAGCGGCGCTTCCAGCTTGCCCGGGCCGCCGCGGTGAAGCCTGAGCTGATTATCGTGGAGGATCCGGAATTCCATCTCGACCTGGAGAGCTGCTTCCTGCTGCGCCTATGGATTCGCGAGCTCTGCCAGGAAGGGGCCGCCTTCTTCATGACCGTGCCTTCGCTGGAGAGCGCGCTGACGCTGACGGACACCGTCCTGCGCTGGACGCCGGCCGGCTTCAAGGAGGTCATCCTCGACGAAGACGGCTCCAGCCAAGCGGCGGAAGGAACGGCCGCCTTGCCCCAGGAAGCGGCGGACGACCGCTCCTCCCCCGAAGCCGCGCCAAGCACGGCCAAGAAGCAAGCGGACGGCCCCCCAGCTTCCGAAGCGGACAGCGCTGCCGGCGGATCGCCTTCACCGGCAGATGCTGCGGACGGGGCCGGGACGCCGCCTGTCAGCCAGCGGCACTATCCGCAGATTGTCTTCGACAAAGTGCCGGCACGCGTGGAGGACAAAATTGTGCTCATCGATCCGTTGGAGATGATCTATATCGAGAGCCAGGACGGAGCGGCTCATCTCCATGTCCAATCCGGCGAATATCCGTGCTCCATGACACTGCAGGAATTGGAGCAGAAATTAAAGCCGTTCGGCTTTTTCCGCTGCCATCGCTCGTATCTGGTCAATCTGCAGCGCGTGCGCGAAGTCATCATCTGGTCACGCAACAGCTACAGCCTTGTGCTGGACGATGAGAAGAAAAGCACGGTGCCGCTCTCGAAGAGCAAATACGAGGAAATGAAGGCGATTATGGGCATTTCGTAACGGGCACACGGCGCATTTCCGCCGCAAGCACCGGTTCATTCAGCACTCGTTCCGTTGCGTTCATCGCCTGAGGTGCGCTTCTCGCCGATCATTTGCGGCAGCCTGTTCCCTCCCGGGATATGATGAGGTCAACCAATTGAACTCGTTCAGCTCAAGTGAATCCATCAACTACCCCATGGGAGGAAACCAATATGGAACCTATTATTGAAGCCCGCGCCCTGACCAAAATGTTCGGCAATAAATCCGCGCTCCGGTCGCTCGACTTCGCCGTTCACAAAGGAGAAACGTTCGGCTTCCTCGGGCCAAGCGGATCTGGTAAGACGACCACGATTAAAGTATTGACCGCTCAGTTGCTGCCTACATCCGGGACAGCGCGCGTATTCGGGCAGGATGTCGCCCGTATGACGGAAGCGGAGCGCTACCAGCATTTGTCCCGCATCGGCATCCTGACCGACAACAGCACGTTATACGATCGGCTGTCTGTGCAGGACAATCTGGAAATGTTCTGCAAGCTGTACCAGGTGCCTGCCAACAGAGTGACGGAAGCACTGGAACAGGTCAATCTGGCGCACGAACGGCAAACCGTCGTCAAAAACCTGTCCAAAGGAATGAAGCAGCGTGTCACGCTGGCCCGGGCCCTGCTTCACGGACCGGAGATTCTGTTCCTGGATGAGCCGACGTCGGCGCTCGATCCGGGGAACACCCGCCGCATTCATGAATCGTTGAAAGAATTGAATCGCGCCGGGACGACCATCTTTCTCTCCACGCACGACATGGAAGAAGCGGAGACGCTCTGCGATCGAATCGCCTTTCTGCATCAAGGGCTCATCAGCGCCATGGATACGCCGCAGTTGCTTCGCCGCCGCTTTGCCGATGCGACGATTACACTCACGACAACGGACGGATCGTATCAGGTGGACTGTGACGAGGAAGGCGCGCGCCGCGTCTCCGAGGCGATGACCTCCGGGAAGCTGGTGTCCATCCATTCGAATGAACCGACGTTAAGCGATATTTTTATTAGAATTACGGGGGGAGCCGTATTATGACTTACGCATGGAAACGAATCTCGGCGATTGTCGAGAAAGAATGGAAGGATTGCTTCCGCAATCCCGTTCTGCTGAGCACGGCCGTTCTGCCGATTATCTTCGCCTTTCTGTTCCGCGGCATGGAGGAAGCAGGGACCAGTGTGCCGTCGATGCCAATCAATATGGCGCTGACGATGACAGGGGCCTTCGTGCTCGCGATGATGGTCGCCGAGGAGAAGGAGAAGCATACACTGCGAGTGCTCATGCTCTCGCCGGCCAGACCGTTTGAGGTGTTGATTGGCAAGAGCGTCATCGCTGCTCTAATGACAGTGGCAGCCATTATTTTGACCCTGTTGATCGCGGATACTCCCGCCCTGTCTCCGCTTGCCCTTGTCATTCTGCTTGTTCCAAGCATCTTGATGTATTTGGCGATCGGCACCCTGATCGGCTTGCTATCCCGAACGTCGATGGAGACTTCCTTCCTCGGCATGCCGCTGCTCCTTCTCTTCCTGATGGGGCCCATGTTCGGCTCGCTTCTGAACCATCCGGCGGTCGACTTGATTATCAGTTATCTGCCGACGGAGCAGCTGTCCCTGGCTTGCTTCAAGCTGTGGAATGGCGGGACGCTGGCCGACGCACTGCCGCATGCCGGCATCATCGTCGTCTGGTTGGCCGCCTGCCTGCTCCTGTGCTACACGACGTACCGCACGAAGCGGTATGACGTGTAGGCGAGCGAGAGCACGCACCGCAGCCGTCGACAGCTGGGACTATTTCCCGAGAAATAAAGACAGCATTCGACGCCGGGCCGACCGGCGCCCCCAAAGAGGCAACAAAAAGGATATATGCCGCCCTGTTCCGGCCTGCCGGTTTGCTTCCGCAGGCCGGCTTCGCGTTATCCGGCCAAGCGGCTGCTGGATTGCGATATCCAGCGCAAGACCGCTTCCGGCGGCGGGAATGCCCGGTTTGCGCTCCGATCTGCGGAATAATTTGGATTGCCTCCCGTCCCAAAAACTTGTATCGTAGCATCATCCCGATGAACGTTGCGGGACATGGCCTTATCTTCCGAAGGTTTATTGAACGGCCCCTTCCCGTCTGTCCATCCGTTGTCCGGTTGAGAAGGACGCAAGGCCGCCATTATGATACATCCGTCAAGAAAGGAGCTGCATATGAACAGCAAACCAATAGCCGCCTCGCGCCCTGCGCCCGATCTGCTCAAGCAGGCAAGCCCGCAGCAGGATACGGTCTTCCGCATTCTGCTGGCCATCAGCTTCGTCCATCTGTTCAATGATTCGATTCAAGCCGTCATTCCCGCGATTTTTCCGATATTAAAAGATACGATGCGGCTCTCGTACGGACAGATCGGCTGGATCGCCTTCGCCATCAACTTCACCGCTTCGATTATGCAGCCAGTTGTCGGCTATGCGGCCGATCGGCGGCCGACGCCGGCGCTGCTGCCCATCGGCATGACGTTCACGTTTTTCGGCGTGCTCCTCTTGGCGCTGGCGCCGAATTACGGGCTGGTGCTGCTGGCCGTCATCCTCGTCGGACTCGGCTCGGCCGCCTTCCATCCGGAAGGGATGCGCGTCGCCCATATGGCCGCCGGACTTCGCAAAGGACTTGCCCAATCCATCTTCCAGGTCGGCGGCAACACCGGGCAGTCCCTTGCCCCGATGCTGACCAAGTGGGTTTTTATCCCCTTCGGTCAGATGGGAGCGCTCGGCTTCACCTTCATCGCAGGGGCCGGCATCGCCGTGCAGACGTATATCGCACGCTGGTACCGCGGCATGCTCGACGCCGGGTACACATTCGCGAAGCGCCATAATCAGCGCAAGATGGACCCGGCAAGGCGCAAAAGCATCACCTGGGCGACCCTGATTCTCGTCGTGGTCGTCTTCGTCCGCTCCTGGTACGGAGCCGCTATCGGCAGCTATTATGCTTTTTATTTAATGGAAGACTACAAGCTTACGCTGGACCAGGCCCAATTGTATATCTTTCTGTTCCTGGGAGCAGGTGCGGTCGGCACCTTCTTCGGCGGGCCGCTGGCGGATCGGTTCGGCCGCCGCAATCTCATCCTGGCCTCGATGCTCGGCACCGCGCCCTTGGCGCTGCTGCTGCCGTTCGTCAATCTGTTCTGGGCTGGGGTGCTGTTGGCGCTTACCGGCTTCATCCTGCTCTCCAGCTTCTCGGTGACCGTTATCTACGCCCAGCAGCTCCATCCGGGCAATATCGGGACGGTCTCCGGCCTCATCACCGGCTTCGCCTTCGGCATGGGCGGAGTCGGCGCCTTGGCGCTCGGCTACTTCATCGACGGCTTCGGCATTAGCCAGATTATGATCATCTGCGGCTTCCTGCCGCTCCTGGGCGTTCTCGCTCTGCTGCTGCCGAAGGATCGCACGTTGAATGAATGGGCGCAAGATGCCGAAGCATAATGTACCGACAGCACCGTAATTCGCCGTGGCCACCGCCGCTTCGGATTGCGGTGCTTCACCGTTTGGACACATTTGTCCGAGCTTCCCCTCTTTACACTTGCTCCCCGCGCTCACTAGATCTACAATATGATGAGCTTGCAATCGTTGCTTGCATACGCCGATCGCGGCAGCATCTCGCATCAGACCCGTGAACGAACCCGCTATCCCGGCAAGTCCGCAGTTGGATGAGGAGCTTGTGGAATCCGCCCCGATTCGCCAGCCAGTAAGACTATCACATGTTACCGTGGAGATACGGATCACATATCCATCGTTCTAGACAGCATAAGAAAATACTTGGAGGTGATGGAGGATGACGCAGAATGCGCATCAAGAGCCGGTTCAGGACCCGACAGACACCGAACCATGTCCTCCGGCAGCGCAGGAGCAGACCCCGGCGGCAGACGAAGCGAATTCGGACTGCGGCAGGGAAGAGTACGATCAACATACGATTCGATATTTGCAGCAGGCCATCCAGCGCATCAACCAGCTCTATCAGAGACAGGAATATCAGGAAGCGCTGCGTGAAGCCATGCAGCTGCAGTTGGAATATCCGGAGCACCCGACCATTATGTCGCTGGCTGCCGTCGTTCACAAGCCGGTCGATCCGGACAAAGCTCTCGATTGGGCGGGTGAAGCGCTGCGGCGGGATATTTATCAGCCAGACGCCTGGCGGGTGCGGATGGGTATCTACTATGACCGGGGAGAATGGGTTGCCTTCGAGACGGCGGCGAGGCAACTGATCGCGATGGCGCCGGATGATCCGACGCCGCATCTGCTGCTCGCGCAGCATCAGATGCGCAAGGGCGCGCTGGAGCAGGCCGTCCTCTCGCTGGAGCGGTGCATCGATATCGAGCCGGCCGGACTCGCTTACGCCACGTACAGCTATGTATTGGCGCAGTTGGATCGGACGGTGGAGTCGAAGGAAGCCGAACGTCAGGCATTGGCGATGGAAGAGGAGCATGCCTACACGCTGATGCAGCTCGCATGGGCAGCCGACCAGCGCGGGGAGAAGAACCATTCGCTTCGTCTGATGGAGAAGGCGGTCCGTCTGGATCCCGACGATTCCCAGGTCCGGGAGGAGTATATGGAGACGCTGCAGAAGGCCAACCTCGCCTTCCGCCTCGTCTGGCTGCCGGCTCAGTGGTTCCAGAAGCTGAATCCGTGGATATTGTTTGTCTTTTGGGTCTTATTCGCTTATCTTAAACCGGTACTGCTCGTTGCCTTTGTCCTGCTTCATGTGTCGACACATTGGATTAGCCGGTGGTATGTCAATTGGAAAGTATACGGGCGGCCTTGGGCGTCATAATGACACCTTAGGCCGCTTCGCGTATGTACGGCTTCCTATCCCTTCTCCTTGCTCCGATCAGCCGATCGCCGTCATGATCACTCCGACGGTAATCAGCAGCGTGCCCAGGCTAACGATAAGCGACAACCGTTCCCGCAGGAACAGAAAAGCAAGCCCCGCGGCCAACACGACGCTGAGCTTGTCGACCGGGCTACCTTCGAGACCTCGCCCTTCTGAATCGCAATGAAATAGAACCGCCCGCAAAAGCTTGCATTCCATTCCACAGAAGAGGAAAATGTTCAGTAAATCAGGGAACCCTTGTTTACAACGGAAGCGGAGAACGATATACTAGTCTTCGTTTTAATTTCCAATCCGTCTCGGCGCCGAACTGGCGTCATTGCGCTTATTATTTTTTTCGTTATGGACCTAAAGGAGACCTTCTGTTATGACGCTGTTGAAAAAAAGGACGCTGCACTGGACGCCCGCCCGCGTGCTGGTGACCGGTTTTCTCTTTATAATTTCAATCGGAACCCTGCTGCTGAAGCTGCCCATCTCACTAATGGAGGGTCATTCCATCTCCTTCGTGGACGCGTTATTTACGGCGACCTCCGCCGTCTGCGTAACGGGGCTGGTCGTCGTCGATGTCGGCACGACCTTTTCTCCCTTCGGGCAGGGAGTCATTATTTCCCTCGTCCAGATCGGGGGCATCGGCTTCATGTCGGTGGCATTACTGTTCTATCTGATGCTGGGCAAAAAGATATCGCTCCGCGAGCGTCTTATCCTGCAGGAGTCGATCAATGCCAACAGCATGGAAGGGATTGTGCGCACGATTCGGCGGGTCATCATCTTCGTCGTCATCATCCAATCGTCGGCCACCGTCGTGCTGACACTGCACTGGGGCCGGACGATGCCGCTCGGGCAATCGTTCACGTATAGTCTGTTCCATTCGATATCCCTGTTCAACAATGCTGGCTTCGACCTGTTCGGCGACAGCTTCCAGCAGTTCGCAGAGGATGGGCTGACCAATCTCGTCGCCTTCTTCTTGGTCATCGCCGGCGGTCTCGGCTTCATCGTGCTCGCGGAGCTGTATGATTACCCGAAAAAACGGCGGCTCTCGCTGCACTCAAAGGTCGTCCTGTCGATGACGGCGCTTCTCGTCGTGGGTGGCGCGCTGCTGCTCTTCATCTTCGAGTTCTCGAACAGCTATACGCTCGGATCGATGAGCTGGGAAGGCAAGATCTACGCTTCCTTCTTCCAGTCGGTCTCGACCCGTTCCTCGGGCACCGTAACGCTGGATGTGGCGGATATGCGCCAGGTGACGCAGTTTTTCCTGATTATGCTCATGTTCGTCGGCGCTTCGCCCGGGTCTGCGGGCGGCGGGATTAAGACGACGACGTTCGCGATTCTGATGGCAGCCGTCTATGCGATGCTGAAGGGGCGCGAGGATGCCGTGCTGTTCCGTCACCGTCTGCCGAAAGATCTGATCATCAAGGCGTTGACCGTGATTTTCCTGGCGCTGTTCATGGTGCTGTCGGTCTCGATGCTGCTGGCGGTCACCGAGGATGTGCCGTTCATCAGCATTCTGTTCGATACCGTATCGGCTGTAGCAACAGTGGGCATGTCGATGGGGCTGACCCCCGATCTGTCCCCCTTCGGGAAGCTCGTCATCGCCATGACGATGTTCATCGGCAGAATCGGGCCGATGACGCTCGCCTACGCGCTCGGCAATCGCCGGGAGCAATCGCTCTATCGTTACCCGGAAGGGAAAATCATGATCGGATAACAATAACCCCCGCTGCCATGAGGGCGCAGCGGGGGTTATGTGTGTTCGGAATCCACTATCACTGGCTATGCTGCCGTATCCGTTGGGGCTTCCTTGGCCGAAGCGGCGCGCCCGCTCGGAATAATCAGATTCAATACAAGCGCAGCGATCGCGCCGACGGTAATGCCGGAGGATAAAATATAGGCGGCGAAGTCAGGCAGGCCGACCAGCGCGTCCTTCGGCAGCACCGTCACGGCCATCGTCAGCAGGACCGGTACCCCGATAATCATCATCGCGCGCTCATCAAGGTCAATCAGTTGAATGACCTTGAGACCGTTCACGACAATCGCGACGCAGACGACGCCGAAGATGCCGTTGATGACCGGCTCCGGAATGCATGTGATCGCCGTAGACAGCTTCGGCACGAGACCGAGCAGGAGCAGGATGATGCCGCCCGCCATAATCGCCATGCGGCTGCCTACTCCCGTCACCGCGATCAGGCCGGCGTTCGAAGAATAACCGGTCATCGGCGTGCCCCCGAAGAGGGCGCCGGCGAAGCAGCCGAGTCCCTCGCCGGCGGCGGCGCGGTTCAAGCGCTCGTCCGTCAAGTCTTGGCCGGTAACTTGGGAGATGACGAACCAGGTTCCGGTCGTCTCGATCAAGATAATGAAATAAACGAAGACCATCGTCAAAATAGCGCTTATGTCGAAGACCGGAGCTCCGAACGGGAAGAAGCTCGGAATCGCGAGCAAGTCCGCCTCAGCGACCGGCGTAAAGTCCACCGTGCCGAAGAACGAAGCGGTAATCGTGCCGACGACGATCGCGACAATGACGGAGATCAGGCGCGACACCGTGCCCAGACCCTTCGAACGGCGGCCGAGCAGCATGCAAATAATCAGCGCGCCTGCGGAGACGGCGGCAATCAGGACATTCGTCCACAGATCGCCTTCCGCCCCATAAATATTGCTCATGCCGACAGGCATAAGCGAAATACCGACAATGAGAATAACCGTACCGCCGACGAGCGGAGGAATGACGCGGCGAACCGCCTTGGCGAACCATTTCATCGGCAGGCCCAACAGGGCTATAAGCAGCGCCCCGGGAATCAGGCTTCCGGTCATCGCGCCGAGCCCCAGCTTGCTGCCGATGGCGCCCATGGCCCCGATAGGCACATAAGACGGTCCCTGAACGACAGGCAGACGGAGTCCGAAGCCGGTCTGGATCAAGGTCGCGATGCCCGTTCCCAGAAAGCACATTTGAATAAAAAAGGAAGTGTCCGACGCGCTGAGACTGAGCAGACCGGCGATAACGATTGGAGCAATGTACAGATCCATCGCCAATACATGCTGCAAGCCCAAAATAAATGCCTTCCCGACGCCGATCTTATCATCCACACCAACGATAAGATTGTTCGACTTGGTTGACGGTTCCATAAGTGTACTGTTCCTCCCATTGCGGTTCGAATGTAGTCCTTGATGTGATGTAGCTCACAACTCCAGATTATAAATTCTATCCCCCGATTTGTATAGATAATTTACGAATATTTTTTTATTTTATAGAATTATTGTTCGTGTTTTAAGTTGACCTCCTCGTATTTATCTCCTAAAATAAGAAATGAATTGATTGATTATCGAACTTTCGAACCAAAACTCTCATTCATTAATAACACTTCCATGCAAAGGGGATATACCAAGATCATGATCATCCAGGATGAAGTACTGCGCAAGGAATGGATTGTCGCCTGCCGGGCGGATGAGGTGAAGGAGAAGCCGATTCAAGTCCACATCATGGGAGAGCGTGTCGTCGTATTCCGCACGGGGAACGGCGTGTATGCGTTCAAGGATCTGTGCATCCATCGCGGGGCGGCGTTATCGTTGGGCTGCGTCAAGAACGGGAATCTGGTCTGCCCGTATCATGCGTGGGAATTCGACCCTTCCGGCGCCTGCGTGCACATTCCGCAGCTGCCGGCGGAGCAGGCTATTCCGAAGAAAGCGCAAGTAACGGCATACGGATGTGAAGAGCGTTACGGCTTCATCTGGGTCAATCTAAGCGGCAAGGACACGCCGTGGTTCCCGTTCCCGGAATATGAAGCGGAGGGCTGGCGCCATGTCGTCTGGGGGCCGCAGACCGTCGAAGCGAAGCCGCCGCGCATCGTGGAGAACTTCCTCGATGTCGGCCATCTGGCCGTCGTGCATGAAGGCTACCTTGGGGTCGAGACGCATACCGAGATCGGAGATTACCGGGTGCATCGGGTGCTGGAGGGCATCCGTTCGGAGGAGATCGAGATTTTTCAGCCGGATCCGGATGGAAGCGGACAAGCGAAGCATGTGTACTACACGTATGAGATTGCGCGCCCGCTCACGGTCAAGTTCGTCAAGCGGGACAAGGAGACCGGGCAGCGGATGTCGCTTCTGCTGACGGTTCGCCCGCAGGACACGGCGGCGTCCGTTGCTTACGGCGTCATCTCGTTCAGCTACGATCCAGGGCTGAGCGACAACGAGATTACCAGCTTCCAGGATATGATTTTCGCCCAGGACAAGCCGGTCGTCGAGAATCAGAAGCCGGAGGATCTGCCGCTTGATCTGCAGGTGGAGCTGTCGCTCAAATGCGACCGGGTCAGCATCGCCTATCGTCAATATTTGAAGGAGCTCGGTGTCGAATGGGGAACCGCTTGAGCCATGGAAGTCACAAGTCTGGGGGCCGGTACAGGCTCCCAGACTTGTGGGTGTGTGGCATCGATGACGAATGACTATAACGATATCGAGCACCATATACCAAAAGAGCCCGCCCCTTCCCGTGTTCGGGAAGAAGCGGACTCCGTATAGCCATAACCTTCGCGCCTAGCGCTGCTTGCCGATAGATGAGCTGCGAGGACGCGCTACCGCATCCGGCTGCTCCGTTCCGGCAGTTCCGTCTGCCAGATCCGTTTCGGCAGTTCCGTTACGTCAACTCCGTCTGCCGGTTCGGTTCCGGCACCTCCGTTAACTCCGTCTGCCGGTTCAGTTCCGGCATCTCCGTTACGTCAACCCCGTCTGCCGCCATATCTACGTGGAGCGGTTCTCTTCCGCCCCTGCATCCGCAGAACCTGTCAGCTTCCGGTATTGCCTCAGCATGGCCACACGCCAAGGAAGCAGCATCCCGAACGCCAGGATGAAGAAGATGGACGCGCTCTGCGTCATCGATACATATTGCTCCACGACATCATGCAGAATGAGCCGCAAAATCAACAGCGCAACGATGACCACGATGAACATATTCGAACGCTTCAGGTATACTTGCCCATCGTTCACCTCGAACCGAGATGTGCGGATAAGCGGGTACGAGAAGCATAGCGCGCCCGCCACAAAAGCGGCAATCCCCCATGTCCACGGGATCCGCATCGCCGGCACGACAAACATGAGAAAGCCGGAAGCCATACCGACAGGCGGCATAATAATCTTTGGGGCGGATGTCGGCTTGTGGGATGCGCGCAAGCGCAGCACAATGACCGCTGTCCCGGCCGCGAGCGATACAAGCAGTGACATCCATTGCGTCGATACCAGGGCATGTGACATGGTCATTCACCTCGATAGTCTAAAATAGAACCGCAGGGCAACCCCATCGCCCTCGGTCGTCTATGACTTATTTTACATGAGTATGCCCTCGCTTACAAAAGGTACCCTCTTGCTTCCCCCAAACGCAGCACATCCATCCAGTTTCCGCCAATAGGCAGCTCCCGGGAACAAACGGTTCTGCCCGTTTCTTCCGCTTACCGTCCTCTGTGGCGGACTTGCCTCATACATCGGCGCAAGGGAGAGTCTCATAGGTTTTGCAAATAGGATTGGGGTGATATGGGTCAACAGAGAATGCGGAGGCGGGACAAACGGCGGCGGGCAAGGCGGTAGAAGATGGGTGAGGTTGTGAAATCCTGCATTAGTCAGGCTGGTGGAAAACCCCTGTTTTTTACGAAGGGGTCGAGATATCCATTTACCTAATTAAAACTTGGCGCTCAGAGCGTTTTAAGTCGATTTTTCCTACTGAGAGACGAGATCACCATAAAAAATGAAGTAGCGAAAATTCTCATGGAGTTCTCAAAACGGCTTGATTTTACGGGATCCAAGAGACGTGCGTCGGATCCTGGGGGTCATCATTGCCTTCAGGAGGCATCCTTGCTTTCAGGAGGCATCATTGCCTCTGGGGCTTGAACATGTGGAGGGAATTGCTGCTATTTTACAGGAAATTCGGCTCAATGAGTCCACATCCCGAGGAATTGCTGCGAATCTACATCATTTTAGGCCCTTTTGCTTCAAGCCGAAGCGAAACGGGTGAAATTCCTGCAGTTTTGCAGGATTCCCTTTCTGGTCAAGTCGTCCATATCGAATTGCTGTATTTGCGCAGGATTTCGCTTACCGAATAGACGTAGAAATCTGCAGTTTTGCAGATTTGGCTTACCGAATAGGCGTGTCTGGAGAAATCGTGCAGATTTGCGGGGTGGTACAGTTGTGCAGCAATTTACGTTATTTGAGGCGCTTTTGATGAAGTTCCTGCAAAACTGCATTATTTTCGTCGATTTTTTCCTTTTTTTAGCTAAGTCCATATAATTGTGTAAAAAGAAAATGGCAAAAAAGAAGAGCCATAGCAAGGATCCTCGTATAGAATGAGGTTGTCGAGACAACATTCCGATGGAGGATCTAGCTATGACTCAATACCAGATTACCCTAGATTCACAACTTTTGCATCAACTGTTTTTATCCGAATCAAGAGATGCGGGGATTGCGGCCCTATTAGAGTCCATCTTGAATCAAGTGTTGCAGGCACAAGCAACGGAACAGCTGAAGGCGGGGCACTATGAGCGCTCAGAAGAACGTGCAGGTTACCGTAATGGATCATATCCGCATCGGCTGACAACACGGGTGGGGCAATTAACCCTGCAAGTACCACGTTTCCGCAACGGTCAGTTCTCTACGGAACTTTTTTTCTCGGTACCAACGCAGTGAGCAAGCTCTTGTCTTAGCCATGATGGAGATGGTGCTCAATGGGGTATCAACGCGAAAAGTAAGCAATATCACCGAAGAACTGTGCGGGACGGAGTTCTCCAAATCGACCGTTAGTGAGCTATGCAAGCAACTGGATCCCCCCTCGTAGAGGAGTGGAATAACCGAAAACTGGACAAGGCCTATCCCTTTCTTATTGTCGACGCCCTGTACGTCAAAGTCCGGGAAGACGGTCGTGTACGCTCACGTGGCGTGATGATTGCAACAGGGATTAATGCGGAGGGCTACCGGGAAGTGCTTGGACTTACCGTAGATGATACCGAGTCAGCCGCAACGTGGGGAGCTTTCTTTACGCACCTCAAAAGTCGCGGGTTGCACGGTGTTGATGTCATTACCAGCGACCATCACGGTGGTTTGGTAAGTGCGATTCGGCAACATTTCCAAGGCGTAACCTGGCAACGGTGTCAAACCCACTTTATGCGTAATATTCTGGACGCTGCTCCTAAAGCATGCCGTGATGAATTGAAGGCCCATGTGAGGGCCATCTACGAAGCCGCGGACGAGACCAGTGCCCGTACACTGCTGAAGCGGACACAAGAAGCATTTGAAGACAAAGCTCCAAAGGCCATGAGGGTCTTGGAAGAGGGTTTTGACGATGCGACAGCGATCTTGGCACTTCCGGCTGCCTGTCGGATACGTACGCGCACCACAAATGCTGTAGAACGTCTAAATGGCGAGTTGCGGCGTCGAGAACGCGTCATTCGCATTTTTCCCAACCGAGCCTCTGTCCTTCGTCTTTTTGGAGCCTTGTTAATGGAGCAGGACGAAAAGTGGTCCGCCGGGAAAAAGTATATCGAGATGAAAGAGTACCATGAGTGGCGGAAGAAGCTCAACAGGCCTGCAGCTTAGGCATCTTTTTGCTCTGGCAATCTCATCGAGGATTTTACACATAAATTTGGACTTGACCCTTTTTTCTATTGGATAGCCTGAAATTGATGCAGCTTTGCAGGAATCCCTGTAACGGAGTACACGTCATAAAAGAAAACTGCATATTCACAGTTTTTTCGGCCACTTAGCTGTGAGAAAAAGGGGGAGCTGTCTCGGTGCCGCTACAAAACGATTGATGGGACAGCCCAGCCCTTATGTGACGCGAGTTGAGTCCGCAGCCAAGCTCATCAAATTAACGGTGTATCTCTATATTGCATTTTAGACTTTAGAAAATAAAGACATGATGCGCTTGGCGGCTTCTCTGTACCCGCCAGCGTTGCGCAAGGAATCCCCTACCTGCTTGGCATGCTCTTTATAAGAAGAATCATTCAACACTTGCAGCAAAGCCGACTTCAAAGCTTCAGGCGTAAGCCGGCTCCTATCTAACGTAATACCGGCTCCTAGCTCCTCCACCCGCTTCGCAACAATAGGTTGATCCGAGCTTAATGGAATCATGACAAGGGGGACGTCATAATATAGAGCCTCACTTGTACTGTTCATGCCGGCATGTGTAATAAAAGCATCGGCTTGCTGGAGCACTTCCAACTGGGGAACATACGGCTCGATAATGAAATGATGCGGAATAAGGTCACCCAGCGAATCGAGATCCGTGTCTTTGCCGCAGGATAACACAAATTGAGCCGGAATATCCTGGCACGCTTCAAAGAAAAGCTTGTAAAGCTCCACATCCTTGGTCAAAATGCTCCCCATTGATATGTAGACCACTTTATCATATCGGGATCGAAGCTGTTCGAACGGAAAGGAAGGCACATCTGGACGTGACGTAATGGAAGGTCCGGTAAAGATATAGCTATCGTCAAGCTTATCTGCGTCCGGTTGGAAATCGCGGCTTGTAAATACAATTTTAAATTGCCCATACTGGCGGGTAATATCTTCAATGGCGGGCACGGCTACGTTGCAGGCCTGAGCAACGCTCTGCGCCGTCTTCTCCACTCTGGCATAAAGAGCTTCCACATCTACATCATCGGCCTCGAACACTTCTATAATACTGCTCAGAGGCTCGGTGAAAGCCAGGTTGGTAATCGAGCAGATCGTCGGGATGCCTAACTTTTCCCCTAAAATCGCCCCTCCCCACCCGAACAAGGAGTCAAAAATAAGGTAATCAAAGGATTCACCCTCTGTCTGCCTTAAAATTTCAGGAATATGAGGTTCAATAATGCCTCGCACAATAAAATCGGTGAAGTGAAGCGGGTGAGTATATTCCGTTGGATTAAAACCAAGCTCTCGAAAGACGGTTTCATCAATTTGATAGGCTCGGAATTGCGCTCCGGTCCGGGCAAGCCTGGACCGATATTGTTCCGAGCACATATAGACGACTTCTTCTCCGTTGTCGACCAGTTGTTTCACTAATCCTATCGTAGCATTAACGTGACCTTCTGCTGGAATTGTTACGTACAATACGCGTGCCACTTACTCCACCTCCAAAATTATACTAAAATAGAATATGACTCCATTTCCATTATAGATGAGAGCATACGGAGGTTCAAGCAATGTTTAAACCCAACCATGCACTCCCCAATAGAACGGCCGGGCCTATAGATGATCCATACACTCTCTCTACTTGTTCAAAGCGAAGACAAAGACTTGCTAGCGCGCCTTCGCCTTCCGTCTGTCCGTCTTCGGCTTGAATCTGCTACGGATCGGTTGGATTGTTCATAGACACCCTTCAGGCTTAGCAGAGAGAAGAAGTCTATTGTTAACAAGGACTCTATGTCGCCGTCTGAGCGAAGGGGATTATTGTTGATAAGAACTCTATGTCACCGTCTGAGCGAAGGGGATATTGGTCAAAGGGAGGCTGCGAGGTACCCGCCCCGCCAAGTAAAAAAGGAACAGAACCTCTCAGGAATTCGTTCCTGTGACGATTCTATTCCTTCTCGCTTCTTCCTGGTCCCTTCTATGAGCTGCCTCTCCGGAAAGTCCATGCTGAGTCTGCTCTGCCTATCCGCGCGGCGGCTGCGGCCTCGTCCGGCGTGTCGCGATTGCTTCGTGCGGATCATCCGGCCAATAATGCTTCGGGTAGCGGCCTTTCAGATCCTTTTTGACTTCGAAGTAGGTGTTCTGCCAGAAGCTCGCCAAGTCCTGCGTGACTTGCACCGGGCGCTGGGCCGGCGAGAGCAGGTGCAGGGTCAGCGGCACCGCGCCATTGGCGATGCGCGGCGTCTCCTGCCAGCCGAACACTTCCTGCAGCCGAACGGCGAGCACCGGCCGATCGGGATCGGTGTAATCGATTGCGATCCGCGATCCGCTTGGCACCGTCATATGGGTCGGCGCTTCCCGATCGATCTGCTGCCGCTTCTCCCACGGGAGCAGCGCTTCGAGCGCCGCCGCGAGGTTGAGGCTCTGCAGGTCCGCACGGCTTCGCATTCCATAGACGTGCGGACCGAGCCACTCCTCCAGCGTGGCGAGGAGGGCTTCCTCTCCGGCATCGGGCCAATCCGGCTGATGCCGGTGCATGAACTGCAGGCGCGTCTGCCATTGGCGCGCCTGCTTGGTCCACGGCAGCAGGGCCAGCCCTTCCCGGGCGATGCCCTGCAGAAGCGCGCGCTGCACCGCCTCCGCATCGGGGGCGGGGTGCGGCGCGTCTGCCAGCGTGAGCGCGCCCAGCCGGACGCGCTCGCGCGCACGGACGGCTTGGGCCGCCGCATCCCAGCCGACCTGCGTCTCCCGCACGAGCTGCTCGGCGAAGTGCCGCTCCAGCAGGGCGCGGTCCAAGGCAGCCGCCAGCAGGATGCGGCTGTCCGCGCCGGTGTCGTCGAGCTGAAGGGCGACGAGGTAGGGCTCGCGCGCGAGCGGGGCGCTGCGGGCCACGGCGGGGGCGAAGGCCGCCCCGCGCCCGTTCGCGAGCAGGTAGCGGCCGTCCGCCCGGCGCTCCGCGATGCGGTCCGGGTACGCGAATGCGGCCAGCAGGCCCGCCTCGGCGGCAGATGGCGGCGTCGCGTCCGCGGAGGCGCCGAACGCCTGGCGGTAGCGCTGCGCCTGCTCGCGCACCTGGCGGACGGCGCCTTCGTCCAGCAGGCCGCCGGCCGCAGACGCCGCCTGCGGAGCGCGGCGGGCCGCGAGCGCCGCCAGGCGCAAGGACAGATCCGGGCTAAGCGGCGACTCCGCCGCGCCCGGGTCCTTGCGGAAGAGGTCGCGCTCGCCAAGCAGCGCCGCCAGATCGCAGGCGGCGGCGCGGAGGCCGAGCGGCTCGGCCCGCACGATCATGTGCGCGAGCCGCGGGTGCAGGCCGCTCCCGGCCAGCTCACGCCCATGCGCCGTCAAGGTCCCGGCCGGCGTCAAGGCGCCGAGCCGTTGGAGCAGATCGGCGCCTTGGGCCAGGGCGGCCGCGGGCGGCGGGGTCAGCCACCGCAGGTCGGCGGCGGCGGTGCCCCAGGCGGCCAGCTCCAGCACGAGCGGGGCCAGGTCCGCGTCCATGATTTCCGGCGTGGTCTGCGCCGGGAGCTGGGCGTGCCGCGCTTCCGGCCAGAGCCGGTAGCAGACGCCGGGGCCCAGCCGGCCTGCCCGGCCGCGCCGCTGGTCGGCGGACGCGCGGGAGACGGGCAACGTCTCCAGACGCGTCATCCCGGTGCGCGGCGAGAAGCGCGGCACGCGCATAAGGCCGCTGTCGACGACGATGCGGACGCCTTCTACCGTCAAGCTCGTCTCGGCCAGCGCCGTGGCGAGCACGACCTTGCGCCGGCCGTCCGTTCCGGGCGCAATCGCGGCGTCCTGCGCTTCGGCCGAGAGCTGGCCGAACAACGGGGCGATACGCACCCGCCCGTCCATGCCGTGCGAGCGCAGCTCGGCATAGAGCGCCTCCTCCGTGCGGCGAATCTCGCCCGCGCCGGGCAGGAACGCCATGAGGTCGCCGTCATGGCGCTGCAGCGCCGCGGCGATCGTCCGGGCGACCGCCCGTTCGAGCGGCACGCTCTCCGGCTGCGGGGCATAATGCGTATCCACCGGATACGTCCGGCCCGGGCTATGGATGACGGGCACGCCGCCCAGCAGGGCGGCGACCGGCTCGGCCTCCAGCGTGGCGGACATGACGAGGATACGCAGATCGCCGCGCAGCAGCGCTTGCGATTCGAGCGCCAGCGCCAGGCCGAGATCGGCGTGCAGATGCCGCTCATGGAACTCATCGAAGATGAGCAGCCCCACGCCTTCCAGCGCCGGGTCCTCCTGCAGCATCCGGGTCAGGACGCCCTCCGTGATGACCTCCACCCGCGTCGCGGCGCTCACCTTCGTATCGAGACGGACCCGGTAGCCCACGGTCTCGCCGGGCTTCTCTCCCATCGCCCGCGCCATATAGCGGGCGGCCGAACGGGCCGCCAGCCGCCGCGGCTCCAGCATCACGATGCGCTGGCCCCGAAGCCAGGGCTCGTCCAGCAGCGCCAACGGCACGCGCGTCGTCTTGCCCGCCCCCGGCTCGGCGACGAGCACCGCCCCGGAGCCAGCCTGCAGAGCCTCCTTCAGCGCGGGCAGGGCATCTTCTATCGGCAATCGGTTCTGTTGCTCCACCATTCTTTCACTCCAACTCCATGTCTGATTCCGTTCACAGCCGCAGCACACGGCGACGTAAGGGACGGCAGCTGATGCCGTTCTCCTGCGACGGGCTTTTACATTGCTTTCATATGGATAGCCTCGTGTTCCTGTCCCGTCTTCCCTTCGTCCATCATAGATGAGAGGAGGCGCCGTTGGCAATGCGGCAGGGCAGCAGCCTATTATTGGACGAAACGCATTTTCCGCTTGTTCGTATGTAACGATATAGTTAAGCGGAAGGGGGGGAGCGGAATGAATATCGAGTTGTCCATCGATTGGTCGCTGCTGTTCCTTTTGATCGGGATGTGCGGATTATTGGCCGGATACTTCTTGTCAGCCCAGTTGGAAGCTCCGTGCCTGCAAGCGTACCGCTCGGCGCGGATCTCGGTCCCCGCTCCTCCCGAAGGCGAGACGGCGGTTCATCCCCTTCTGGCCGGTCTGCGGCGCATTCGGAGCAAAATCCCGCGCCGCAGCGGGAAGCGGACCCTGGATGAACCGCAGCCTCTCTCTGTGAATCATCAACAACGTACATTCACAGGGAGGGATCTCGATGGCTCTTTTACAAGGGATAGCAGATTTATTGTATATGGTATTGACGGGACTGTACGGCCTAATCGGGGATTGGGGCATCGCCGTAATCATATTGACTCTGGCCGTGCGCGGCCTGCTCTTCGTTGCGAGTCTGCACACGTCCAGGCAGCAGCTGCGGCAAGCGAGAATGCAGAAGGAGCTGCAGGCGGTTCGCACGCAATGCGGCGAAGACAATGATCGGCTGCTTCAGGAGACGGGCAAGCTGTATGCGAAATACGGCATTCGCCCTCTCTCTCAACTGGCCTCGCTGCTCGTGCAAATGCCGATTATTTATGCGCTGTATCAATTGTTCTCTGCTCACGGAAGCGCGATGAGCTCCATGCTCGTCCCATGGGTCGCCTCCTTCGCGCAGTCCGATCCGTGGCATATCGTTCCGATCGCCTATGCGGCGGTATCGTTCATCAGCATGCTGATCCCGTTGACGGCCGAGCTGGCCGGAACCGGCAGCGGGCTGAGCCGCAGCCTGCTGCCACTGGTGGCGACCGGACTGTCCTTGCTTTTTCTGTGGCGGATGCCGGTGGCGCTCGGCCTGTATTGGACAGCGAACAAGCTCTATTTTATTCTGGAGCGGCTGTTCTTCCGGACGGACTGGGGCCGTCGCCTGCTGTACAAAAATATGCCGGAGGCGTCCTAACCAGGAGACTCGGGAGACATAGACGTTCGCGCAAATGGGAGCTCTGGGCTACAACACACTAGAGCGGCTGCAATGAACACAGGCAGGATGCAACGGCATCCTGCCTGTTATGTCGTGCGGGCGGCTATCCCTTATATTCCGATCTCAGAATCGACATGATCGAGAGCGATTCGAATTGTTCTCCGTTGAAAAGGCAGTCCCGCAATGTCCCTTCATGGATGAACCCGGCCGCTTCATAGACGCGGCGCGCGCGGCGGTTCCCTGTCTTGACATCCAGCCATATGCGGTGCGCTTCCGTCTCCTCCCAAATCCATCGCACGATCAGCCGCATCGCCTCGGTCCCGTAACCCCGGCCCTTCTGCTTCAGCGCGATGCGTTGGATGCATACCGACCTGTTCGCATCCGTCAAGCCGGTTACAATGATGTATCCCGCCGGCTCGCCCTGCCCGCCGCTAAGCACGGCATGGAGCACATCCTCCTCCGTCAGGGCCGTCCGATGCCGCTCTACGGTCCATTGCCCGATGAACGGACGATTGTCCGGATCATTTTCGGTCTCGATGACGAAGGCCAGATCCCGTTCTTCCGTTCTCCGCAGCTCCAGCTTGGAGGATTGAATGATGATCCCCTTATTCATGTTCCTCATCCTTTCGCGAACCAGGCCTCGTACAGCCGGCTGATTCCATCTTCAATCTCCTGCTCGCTGACGCCTCCGAAGCCGAGCAGCAGGGTGGGGTCTTCCGTATCCGCCCCTTCCCCCCAGTAATTCGAAGTCGGGTACACCTTCACCCCGGCGCGGGCCGCGGCCTGCAGCAGCTCGTCCTCCGTCATGCCGTTGCCGATGCGAAGCAGCACATGAAGTCCGGAATCTTGGCCGATGACCCGTACTTGTCCGCTCATCATACGCTTGACGGCAGCCAGCAGGGCTGCATGCTTCTTGCGGTAAATCTTGCGGATTTTCCGCACATGCCGATCCCAATGCCCTTCCTCCATGAACCGCTCCAGCGTCAATTGATGCAGCTTGGATGCCGTCTGCTCGTACACCGCAAAGTCGGCCCGGTACCGCTCCAACAGCGTCTGCGGCAGCACCATATAGCTGACGCGGATGGACGGCAGCAGCGACTTGGAGAAGGTGCCCATATAGATCACCCTTCCCCCTGTATCCAGACCTTGCAGCGCCGGAATCGGCTTCGCGTGATAGCGGAATTCGCCATCATAGTCATCTTCGATAATGAGGCCATCCCGCTCCTCCGCCCACTGGAGCAGCCGCAGCCGCTTCGCCACCGGCATGACCATGCCGCATGGAAACTGATGGGACGGCGTAATATAGACCGCTTCCGCCCCGCTCGCCTTCAACAGACCGACGTTCAAGCCGTCCCGCTCCATCGGGACGGAGACGAGGCGCAGTCCGTGGTTGCGGAATATCGCCCAGGCGCCGTCATACCCGGGATTCTCGATCGCGACCGTCCGGCGTTCGCTGGCGATCATCTGGCTGATGAGCATCAGCAGCTGCTGAATGCCCGCGCCGATGACGATCTGCTCCGGCTTGCAGTCGACTCCCCGCGATCGGCGCACATAAGCGGCAATCTGCGTTCGCAGCCCGGGCTCGCCCTGCCGATCCCCGTATTGCAAGGCTTCGACGGGCATCAGCCGCCAGACATCGTTCGACAGCTTGCGCCAGAGCGGGAGCGGAAAGCCGCCGACATCGATGTTGCCATGCCGGAAATCAATCTCATAATCCACGGCAACCGCCGGATCGGCTGGCGGAGACGCATCCTTAAGGCGGCTTGGCCGAGGCAGCTCCGCGTCGCCCTCCAGCTCACAGACGAACAAGCCCGCACGAGGGCGGCTGTCGGCATAGCCTTCCGCCTGCAGCTGCTGGTAGGCGGCCTCCACAGTGTTGCGGCTAAGATGCAGGCTGTCCGCGAGCTGCCGAATCGAAGGCAATCTTGTTCCGGCAGGTATCGCGCCGCTCAGAATTTGCCGCTTCATATACCGGTAAATCTGCTCGTATTTCGGTTCCCCCGCCTGCTCGTCAATGTATGGGATCAGATCCACCTGCAGCACCTTCCTTCTGTCCCTATCAAGAACTATGAATCTGTCACTTATCATCAGGACAGTATTTGCCTATGATTATAGCAGACTTTGCAAGCTTGATTACCTGGAGAAAGGAACATCGTGGATGAGCATGTGGTTCAGTTATATGCTGCTTGGCATTTCGCTGTCGGCCCCGGTCGGTCCCGTGAATGTGGCGCAGATCAAAGCCGGTCTGAGAGGAGGGTTCTGGAACGCCTGGTTTGTCGGCATCGGCGCAATGTGCGCCGACGCCGTGTTCATGCTGCTGATTTATTTTGGGGCTGCCGCCTATGTCACGACGCCGCTGGCGAAGCTGAGCATCTGGGTCCTCGGATGCGGCGTGCTGCTGAAGCTCGGGTATGACAGCATCCGCGACGCCCGTACCGTCATCGATACGGGGGACACCGGCAGTCCTGCCCGGAAGGTATCCGTCGGATCGTCGTTCCTGTCCGGCTTCCTCATCGCGATTGCCAATCCGATGAACATCGTATTCTGGATCGGCATCTATGGATCGGTCATGACCAAAACGCTGGAATCGTCGGGGAATGGCCAAGCGTTATGGTTAAGCTGCGCGATTTTTGCCGGAGTATGTCTGTGGGACTTCACGGTCTCGCTCCTCGTCCACCTGAGCCGAAGAGCGGTCTCCCCGCGCCTGATGCAATGGATCTCGATCGTGGCCGGGTGGTCGCTTATCGGGTTCGGCGTCTACTTCGGTTATTCCGCGATTCAACACACGGTCCTGCTGCTGCGCGGGTAACAGGAGCATGCCTCATACTTCACCCCCTCCGGTAGAAGCGTCAAGATCTCATCATCCGATCAAAAAACTGTCCCCGGGCCTCTCGGCCTCTTGGGGACAGTCTGCTGCTTGCGCTTACCCTTGCTGGCGATGCAAGAAATCGACGATAGCGCGGTACACCCGCATCTCGTTCTCTTTCTTCGAAAATCCATGCCCTTCATCATCCAGCACGATATACTCGACATCTCGGCCCTGCTGGCGGAGCTGCTCGACGATCTGGTCGGATTCCGCCTTGACGACCCGCGGATCGTTCGCCCCCTGGATGACCAGCATCGGGTTCGTCATGCCGTCCAGATAGGTAATCGGGGAATCCTTGATGAAGCGCTCCTTATCGCGCTCCGGAGTGCCGACCCAAAGTTCCATCATCGGCTTCCAGTGGTCCGGAACCGAATGGTAGAAGGTGAACAGATTGCTGACGCCGAAGATATCGACCGCCGCCCGGAAATAATCCGCATGGCGTCCGGCCAGCAGCAGCGTCATATAGCCGCCGTAGCTGCCGCCTACGATGAACAGGCGCTCCTTCGACGAGATGCCCTGCTCGAACAGCCAATCCATCGCGGCCACGCAGTCGAGACGCGGGCCTTCGCCCCAGTCGCACTCGACCAGCTTCACGAACGAGCTGCCGTACCCGGTGCTGCCCCGGAAGTTCGGGGCGAAGATATGGTAGCCCTGCGCGAGGAAGTACTGGAACATGCTGCGGAATTGCTTGCGTTCCGCCGCCTGCGGCCCGCCATGCGGCCAGAATATCGTATAGCCATTGGCCGCTTCTTCCTTCGCCCGGAACAGCAGCGCCTCGATCTCCATCCCGTCGAAGGAGGAATAGGTAACGACTTCTGGCTCCACCATCTGCTCGGCCGTCAGTCCGGTCGGCATATTCCGGGTCAACTGCTTCCAGCCGCCGTCCGCTTGCTTGTAAATATTCGTCGGAGATGCGGCTCCGCGGGCGAGCAGGTAGACGGTTCCCGACTTGGCGACATGAATCTGGTCGACAAGCGCGTTCGGAAGCTCCATCGGCTCCAGCTCCCGACCATCCAGCGAGAACCGGTACAGGCGATCCTCAACGCCTTTTTCCGTGACGAAGTAGAGCGTCCGGCTGTCCTTGTGCCACTTAATCTCGATGATGCCTTCCTGAGGAATCCGGCACAGCTCGGAAAATTGGCGGCTCGGGATATGGTAGGAGGCCGCGTAGGCATAATCCGCCTTGTAATCCGTGGTGAAGACAATCGTGTCTTCATCCACAAAGATGGCGCGGCCGCTCCGATGAACTTCGCCCTCTTCGGCGGGTACCAGCGGACTATCGCCTTCTTCGGTGCGGACATAGAGCACCCGATAGGTATTGCTGTAGGAATGGCCGTAGACGAAGCGGCCCTCGCCCGGGCTGACCGCCTCCAGATCCGTTGCCGCACCCTGTCCCTCAATCAGCAGCTCATCCTGCTTTGTCCGCAAATGATATACGCGGCTGTTCAAAAAATTCGGATTATTCCGGCTTGTGCAATAATATAATCTCTCCCCGTCATCGGACAGGTGGGCGAAATACATCTTGTCCTTCTCATCCGCCTCGAACAGCGGTAGCGGCTTGCCTCCGGCTGGCGGGAGCGCATAGATGTGATAGTTCTCGTCTCCGTCGCGATCGAAGCCGCACAGAATATGACGCTGCTCCGGGTCGATGGCAATGAAGCTGCTGACCTGATTGATATACGTCAGCGGATAAGGGAAAGCGGTCCCCTCCATCTCAATCGCCCACAGATTGTAATGGCCGTTCAGATTGCTGCTGAACACGATTCGGCTCTCATCCCGGCTGACCGCGAACTGGCGAATGACCGTCGTCTGGAAATACTGCTCTACATCAGGCTTCGGAAACTGTAGCATTATATACCCTCCTCCTTGGTGCCAAACCGGGGGTTGGAGCCGCATAGCGTTCCAAAGTTTGGCATATGAATACGTCCATCATATCTCGACTTCCGTCCCCGTGTAAAGTGAGCCTTCTTATGGCGCAGGCCGCGCCAGGTCTTACAAATTCAAGCCGAATTTCCTGCTGCTGTTATGGGAGATGCGCCATGCTGCAGCGCTGCTCGTTCCGTTCGCGGGAACTCCGTTTATTTAACCGCTGTTCTACGAGGGGAATCAGGGCAGGGACAGCTTGAGCGCCGATGGAAGACGCAAAAAAGGCCGCTCCGCCAGCTCATGCCGAGCCGGGCGGGCAGCCCATTCCATGGTTGCTTTATTCTGCTATGCCTTTTGCCGGCTGGATTGAAATCGCGGTGAACTTCCCTGAGGAAGATATGATTCCGTATATCGACGGCTGGCCTTTCTTCGTGTATTCGAACATCATCGGGTAGTCCGGACTCCAGGACACGGAATATCCTTTCATATCGATTCCGAAAATTTTCTTGACGACGGGCGAAATGGCCGCAATCTTCTTCTCGTTGCTCATCTTCTTCGCCATTTTTTCCATTTGATCATAATCAATGGGCTTGTTGTCTAATACGGAGACGCTCCATATTTTCCCCGTCTTTGTCCCTACGACTACGGAAGCCTTCCCGTCACTGTCGTTGAACATCCAGACATCTGCATCCACAGCTTTGGTGCGGATGGCCTCCGTCAGCTTCGGAGCGGATACGCCCGCCGCTTTGGACATCTCTTTGAGCGCTTCCTGCGCCCGGGACAACGCCTTTTTATCCGCTTGGGCCGCCGGGTAGTCAATCCCCGCGAAGGCAACGGCGCCATTGCTGACCACTACGCTTGCATCATCGCTATGGATATAATAAGTGATGCTCTTTTCTGCTGCCCCTTTCGCTTTGTAGACATCGGTAAATTTGAATTTTTTCTTCCCGTCCAGCGCCGTGAGCGCCTTCTCCGCAGCTTGTCTCTCCTTGTTCGGCACTTCCTTATAGGACATTGCCGCGCTTACATACAGGGAATTATCGATATCTTCGATAAGGAAGCTGGCAAAGTCGTATTCGTTCGCGCCTGTAAGATAAATCATTTCATCCGTTTGATAAGCTTGGGTCAGTTCAATCTCTTTCCCTGCGAGCTTCTTCATTTCCTGCTGCACCCGCTGAAGGAGAGCAGCATCGATATCCTCCATATTCAGTTCGACGCTCTCTTCTTCCCAATCCCATTCCTCGGCCTGCGCATGCGCCGGAACAGCGCTTAAGAGCAATGCGGCCATCCACAGCGGCGCGATCCATTTGACCCATTTGGTCCATCTCATCGTCATGTCTCCCCCTATGTATTATTAGACAAGGAACAGGGACGCCGTACGCCCCTGACCGCCCTCCTAATTATACGAAGGAAATACAGGATCAGACAATGAAGAATTATCCATATAAATAAAAGGGCCCGACGTAGTCAGTCAACGCCAGGCTCGGGCGAGTTCCCCTAGTAAGTCCGTGCGCACAGGCTTCCTCAATGCGCCGGGAAAAATACCATCTGCAGCGCGAAAATGACGCCGAAGACATAAAGGATCGGGTGCACTTGCCGTCCTTTGCCGCTGAACAGCTTGATGAGCGGATAAGTAATAAACCCAATCGCGATTCCTGTCGCGATACTGGATGTCAGCGGCATGCTGATCATAATGGCGAATGCCGGGAATGCATCATCGAACTGCTTCCACTGGATGCGGGCCAACCCCTCCATCATGAAGCATCCGACAATGATCAGTACCGGAGCGGTAATGGCCGGCAGCGAGGAGATAGCCTCGATAACCGGCGAGAAGAAGAGCGACAGGAAGAACAGCCCGGCGACGACGGCCGAGGTCAAGCCGGTTCGACCCCCTGCGGCCACGCCTGCCGACGATTCCACATAGGCGCTGGACGGGGTCGTCCCCATCAGCGATCCTGCCGTCGTCGCCAAGGCATCGGCCAGCAAGGCCTGCTTCGCCCGCGGAAAAGAGTTGCCCTTCATCAGACCCGCCTGTTCCGCGACGCCGATCATCGTGCCGGTCGTATCGAAGATCGTCACCAGCAGGAAGGCGAAGACGACCGTGTACAGCCCATGCGTGAAGACGCCTGAAATATCGATGTCGAACAAGACAGGGGCCGGCGGAAGCGCCACGACGCCCGTGAACTTCATCAAGCCCATGAAGTAACCGATGACGGCGGTTAGTGCCATGCCGATAAATAAGGCGCCGTTCACCTTGCGGGCCATCAGAACCAGTGTGATGAACAGGCCTGCCAGCGTCAAAATCGTGACAGGCTGATGCAGGTCGCCAAAAGCGACCATCGTCGATTCGCTGGCCACCACAATGCCGGATGATTTCAAGCCGATAAAGGCGATGAATAACCCGATGCCTGCCGTGATGCCGAACTTGAGCGGCGCCGGGATCGATTCAATCAACGTCTCGCGCAGCTTCGTAAAGGTCAGCAGCAGGAATAGAATTCCCGCCAGGAAGACCGTGCCGAAGACAGTCTGGTAGGTGACGCCCTGCGAAGCCACCACGGAGGTGAAGTACGCATTCATTCCCATGCCCGGCGCGACGGCGATCGGATGGTTCGCCGCCAATGCCATGGTCAATGTTCCGATAATGGCGGAGATGACTGTCGCCGTGAACACCTGTTGGAACGGCACCCCTGCTCCTGACAAGATAGCCGGGTTGACCACGACAATATATACCATAGTCAAGAACGTGGTAAGGCCCGCTGTCATCTCGGTGCGGGCATTTGTGCCATGTTCTTTTAATTTGAACCACTTTTCTATCATGAACTCTGCTCCTTCCTTGCCTTGCGCATCGCGCGCACTTTCGTATCCTAGTCCAAAGCCGATATTTTGTCAATGACATTGTCGATTCATTCGCCTTTTCGTCGAAAATTGCCCGGGAAATGCTATTTCGACTCTTTCCCCGGCCCCGAAAGCGAACAATGTGTCGATAGGTACGATTTTTTACACTTGCCAGCTAGACTCGTCCTCTGTTGAAAGTGGTTAGTCTAGTATTCCAAAACGAAACGGAAACCCATTCATTCCGTACTGTATACTATTGTGTTCTTTTGTCCCTATGGCCTCGTTCCCATCCTGGTCATTCGACCTCCAAGGTGCGCCGCTCACCCTCACAATCGCTCCGTTCATTACATAAATAAGGCGGCAGCATTCCTTCCGTTATAAGATGAATGCATCACATCGGAAGCAAATATGGTTCATTAGCAAATCATCGCAAACATGATTCAATAGCAACGCATCGGTCCCTGTGACCATGATTCATATGTATAAGTAAATATACTTTATAGGGAGAGATGATACTTTGAAGCCTCACATGACAAAATGGACCCGACGGTCCGTACAGCTTTTCGCAGCATCCCTCATTTCTGTAAGCGCCCTGTTCTCATGGGCACCTGCCGCACATGGAGAAGCCAACCCGGCTGCGGCCGCATCGGCGGCCACCGTCAGCGGCACGGCATCGACGGAATTCAGACAGCAGTGGGAAGAGTGGCTCCGTACGAACGCGTATGCGCTCGACACGATTCAACCTGCTCCGACGAAGGACGGTCAGGCTGCCGAGGGCAGCTTCGCCGACCTGGATATGCTGAAGCCGCTGCTGCTCGACAAGCGCATCGTCTATCTCGGCGAGAGCTCGCACGGAGTCGCTGAGTTCAACTCGGTCAAGACGCGGTTGATTCAATTTCTCCATCAGGAATTGGGCTTCAACGTCGTGGCCTTCGAATCACCGCTGGGCAATGCGGCAACCGCCTTCGGCAGCGTGAAGACGAAGACGCCGGAAGAGACTCTGAAGACCTCCATTTTCCCGCAATGGCGTTCGAAGGAGACGCTCCCGCTGTTCCAATACATGAAGGAAACTCAAGCTGCGGAGCAGCCGCTGCAATTGGCAGGCTTCGATATGCAGCCGATGGGGCCGATTCTGGCCGGGGATTGGATGAAGGATGAGGACCTTAATACCCGGTATGTGGAAGCCGAACGTTCGATGTGGAAGTGGATGAGCTCGGAAGATCTGGCAGCCTTTGCGAAAGAAAAGTCCAATTTGTTGAACTTATACCGGGATATGAAAGCGAAGGTGGCCGAGCACGAGAAGGACTTGGTGAAGCTGTACCCGGACAACCCGCATCTGATTGCGATGATGAACCGCATGCTCGACGATCGCATCCGCCTCGTCGACGAGTACATTGAGCTTAGTATCAAGGCGAATGTGACGGCGCAGGAAGGCGATTATTCCGGCATGATGAAGATGATGGAATGGCGCGACCAAGCGATGGCAGACAATCTGCTCTGGATGGCGACCGAAATCTATCCGACGGAGAAGATTATCGTGTGGGGCCACAATACGCATATTAGCAAGGCGACTTCGCGGATGGAACAATCATTCATGCCAGAGGCGAGCTTCATGGGCGAATTGATGCAGAACACGATGTTCGGGCCGTACAGCTATGCGATCGGCCTGTATATGGGAAGCGGAACGAGCGCGGATAATCTGGGAGAGACCTTCGAGGTGCAGCCGGTTCCGGCCAATTCGATCGAGTCATTGATGAAGACCGCGAACCGTCCTTATACCTTTGTCGATCTGCGCTATGCGGAGAAGAGCCCAGGCAGCTCCTGGATGAGCGAGCCGCGCTCCGCCCTCTACTTCGGTATGGTGCCGGAAGTATTCGTGCCGCGGGAGCAGTATGACGGCATCTTGTACATTGATCAGGTAAAAGCACCGGCAGTTCTGCAATAATGGCCTTATCTATGAAATAGAGAGACAGATTACTTACGAAACCTAGGAGGATATGACCTTGAATATGACGTTATCGGATTGGACGCGCCGGGGAGCCGCAGTGCTCCTCGCCTCCGTTATGGCCTGCGGCACGCTGCTCTCCTTCGGAGCGACAGCGCACGGGGAAGCCGCAGCGAATGACAAGCAAGGAGCGGGCAAGGCGGCAGTTCAGTCGTCTGCCGGGACGACGGCGGCCCTGGACCGGGCGCGCACGAGCACCGAAGCCCGGCAGGAGTGGAAGCAGTGGATGAAGGACAACGCCATCGCGCTCGATTCCATCCAGCCGGAGGCAGCCACGGATGCGCTAATTCCTGCCGAACGCTTCGCCGATCTGGACGGGCTGAAGCCGTTGCTGCAGGACAAGCGCATTGTCTACCTGGGCGAGAGCTCCCATGGCGCGGCGGAATACAATTCGGCCAAGACGCGGCTGATTCAATATTTGCACCAGGAGCTGGGCTTCAACGTCGTCGCGTTCGAGACGAATCTCGGCAATGCCGCTTCCGCGTACGGCCATATTCGTACCCGAGAGCCGGTCGCCACGATGAAGGATTCGATCTTCGGCATCTGGCATGCGCAGGAGACGGTGCCGCTTTTCCAATATATCAAGGATACGCACAACACGAAGACGCCGCTCGCGCTGGCCGGCTTCGACATGCAGCCGCAGGGTCCTCTGTTCACGGATGAGTGGATGGGCGATGCCAAGCTGGCCAAGCAATTCCAGGATGCGGAGCAAGAGCTGGATGAGTGGGAACTGACCGAAGATGTAGAAGGTTACCGCAAGGCGAAGCCGAAGCTGCTGAAGGTGTACCAGCAAGTGCGGGCGCTGGTGCCGAAGCGCGCCGAGAAGCTGCAGCGGCAGTATCCGGACAATCCGCATATCGTCAAGCTGATGGAACGGGCCTTGGACAACCGGATTCAAGTCGTCGAGGAATATATGGAGATTTCGATTAACTCCACCGCATTCCTGAACGGGAAATCGATGGACTACATGTCGATCATCCAATCCTCGGAGTACCGCGATCGGATGATGGCCGACAACCTGAGCTGGCTTGCGGCCCATGTCTATCCGAACGAGAAGATTATCGTCTGGGCCCATAACGGCCATATCGCCAAAGCGTACTCGCAAGAGATGAATTCGCTGCCGCGCGTCCATATGGGCGAATTGATGCAGAAGACCGAATTCAAGGATCAGAGCTACGCAATCGGCCTGTTTATGGGCGGCGGGCGCAATGCGCATGTCATCGGAGGTTCTTCCGACGTGCTTCCTCCGATGCCGCATTCGGTCGAGGAAGTGATGAAGAGAGCAGGGCATCCTTTCTCCTTTGTGGATATGCGCTATGCGAAGCACGTGCCGGGCAATTCGTGGATGACGCAGCCGAACATCTCCTACTATGATGGCGTCATGCCAGTCAGCAGCATTCCGGCGGAGCAGTTCGACGGCATCCTGTTCATCGATCAAGTAAGCGAGCCGGATTATTTGAAGTAATCCGCGATCAGCACAAGGCTGCGCCGCTCAAGCAGGCATTCTGCTTGGGCGCGCAGCCTTGTTCCCTTTCTATTTACAGGTTGGTCAGGGTAGAGCCGCAGTATTCACAAGCTACGCTTGCTTGGGCCGGGACGGTGTTCTGGGCGCCGCAGCCCGGGCAGATCATCCTCCGCGGAGGCGAAGGCGTAGACTTGGCGCTCGCCGTCTCCTTGGCGGCAGCGGCGGTATAGGTATAGGCCGACCGCTTCGGGATAGGCTCCCGGCTGTACTTTTTCCATTCTTGATCGGTAGTCCGGCCCGGTTGCGCTGAGCCTGCCTTCCCTTCCCCGCTGAACCCGTTCGGTACCGGTGGAGCTTGATCCTCCTTACGGTTCAGCCTCGTGCCCGCCCAATACATGAGACCGCCTGGGAGGCAAAACAGAATGAAAAAGATGGTCAGAATCTCCAGTTTATCTTTCTGTGTCGACCAGGATACGGCAAGGATCAGCCCAACCAACCCGAAAAAGATAAGAAATACCATGCCGATCACCCGTAATACATTGCCAAGTCGGAACCAGCGATTCAGGGATACCCCTTGACGATAGACTGATTGTGTGGGTCCTCCCTTTTTTCTTCTTCTCTCCCCCAGTTTGTATAGCAGTATGCCGGGAACGGTAAAGACAAAAAAGGAAAGGAGGAAAGTCTCCCACTTATATTTTCCGTCAAATGAGGACCAGTTCACGAGGAGAGACAAAATAGCCAATGCTTGTAAAAAAAACAGAACACCACCAACTCCCCGCAAAATGGCGCCTGGACGTGACCACATTAAGGTTCCTCCCCTCTATCTATAGGAAATCGTCGAGCCGCAATGCGCAAGCCTCTGCATTTCCTCTGTCCGGTCTTATAATCACTACTTCATCACCGTCATCCGCTCATTGCGGAGACGAAGGATCTTCGCAATATCCAGCATCAGCTGACGCAGCTCGTCCGAGGAATGCAGCGCCGGCCGTTCGCGAACGAATGAACGCACTCCACTGTCCAGCTGCCGCACCTTCTCCATCAGCTCGGCCTCTTCCAATACCAGGGCCGGATGCGATATCGGATCGCTGTACTTCAGCTGCTCCTCCAGGCTGTACAGCAATTCCCGCAATGTGTCGCGGTCCGCATGCTGGCAGCTGTCCAGCTCCATTCGCGCTCCGTGCAGGATGATATAGAGCTGCTTCATCGATTGGATTCGGATCTGCTCGTCCGCTTCCTGCCTGCGAATAAATATTTTGGCCATGCCGAGAAGCAAGCCGACGATCAGCATCGCTGCCAAGGTCAAGATATGAATGAATAAATAGATTTTGAACGGGATCTCGAAAATAAGCCAGAATAGCACGATATGCAGCAGTACAGCAGCATCATAAATGGTGATGACCGCGGCCAGCGACATATAGGCCGGGACAGACGCCTTGAATTCGTGGCCGCTCTCTATCATTTGGAGCACGAATCCAAAGCTGATGACCTCCGCCAGCACGAGTACGCCTAACGACAGCCACCAGGAGGCGTCACGAGTATCGGTCTCACTGAACGAGAAGAACAGCGAGAGCGTCACGATAAGGATAATAGCGAAAATCGTCGTCGTAATCCCTTTGTATGAAGTAAGCTGTCTCATCCGTCATCCCCCCTATGTCAGCTTATTGCCGCATTCAACGCAAAATTTCTGTCCCTGCTGCACTTCGTGGCCGCATTGGCCGCAGGCGAGCGCGAGCTCCTGACCGCAATGCGGGCAGAACTTGACTCCGGGTTCCACATTCTCCCCGCAATGTCGGCACGGAACCGGCATATCTTGCCCGCACTTCACGCACTGGGCTTGGCCTGGTTGATTGTCTGCCCCGCAGTGGGGGCACGGATTATACGGGTCGCCGCAATGCGGACAGAACTTGGAATGCCGGGACATCGAACGGTTGCAGGCGCCGCACCGGACTTCTTCCGGGGGGCCGGCCTCTCCGGAGGCGGCAAATGCCGTGCCGCATCCCGTACAGAAGACGGCGTCTTCCGGATTGTGGCGATCGCATTTCGGACAAGCTTTCTGCCGGGCCGGCACTGTCTGCAGGTCATCGGCCAGCCGCGTCATCGTGCCGCCGATGGCGCCGCCGACGCCATAGCCCATACTGAGGCCAATCCCCGCGCCCATCAGATCCGAATGGGTGCCGCCCTCGTTCTTCGCGGCATGCCCAAGCGTATCGAAGGTGCGCTCCTGCTGATACGTGAACCCGATAATATCCATCTCCGCCCGCTTCGTGAGCGCTTCCCGCAGTCGCTGCGTGGCCGGATCATCCTCCGGCGTATTGACGGAATCGACGGTGAAGTTCAACAACCGGATGCCATATTCCTCGAAGACGGGCGCCACGCGCTCCTGGATATGCTTGGAGATATCTGATATGTATGCGTTAATTTCCAGAATGCTAATTTTCCGGTGAACGAAATAAGACGAAATCAGCTCATGAATGTTCATCATCAGCACGCCGCGGAAATATTCGCTTAGCGCGTCCTGATTGAAGACAGGCATCGTGCCGACGAGCTTCCCCAGGAACTTGCGGGCGTCATCGATCTGAATGCCGAATTGTCCGTAGGAGCGCACCAGCACGAACATCTGATATTTCGGATCCTGGAGCTGCAGCGGCGCTCGCGTCCCCCATTTGATATTGAGAGAATGAAGCTTGTTGACGAACCATACCTCCGCCGTGAACGGCGACTTGCCGCCGAACGGCAAATTCACGATATTGCTGATTATCGGTATATTGGCGGTACTTAACGTATGCCGGCCGGCGGTGAACCGATCCATCGCCTGTCCGCCTTTATAGAGAATCGCTTCCTGCGATTCATTGACGATAAGCTGCGTCCACGTCCCCATTTCCTGATTCGGATGCTTCCACGCGAATACATCCGGCGGACCGTCGTATTTGATCACATCAATGATTGCCATCTTCCTTCTCCCTCCGCTGAATATATCTGTCCATTCTATTGGTTCTATGTATAGAGGCTTGCAAGGAAACCTCCCAAATACAATAAATACAGTCGCATCTCTATTATAGGAAAGATTAACTAGGAAATATATCATAAATATCGTGTCCGAATGATCATTTTGGAATCTAGCCTATGAAGCCGCAGCGCAAAAAAACACCCTCATCGGAATGAGGGCGGACTCTGTTAGAAACGTCTTCTTCTCGGAATGCGGGGCCTTGTCTCCAGCAGCACGATGGCCAGCAGATCGAACAGGACGAGCGGCAAGATGAACGGGGCAAATGAGGTGTGCATTTTCTTCGCATGCTTCACAGAACTCACCTTGAGGTGGACCCTTTTTTTATCCACCTTCACGATTTTCCCGACATAGACATTGCCATTCTTCGCTCTAATGCTCACCTGCTTGTTCAGGCATTGAACGCATTTTCTGTACATGGATACAGCAGGCATAGTTGACCTCCCTTACGCTTTTGTCGAGGCCAGTGTATGCCGGCTGCCTGGGAAGCGTGTGGGCTGGGCGATTACCGTGCTCCGGCTTCGAATGGCTCCATCCATGAATTTTTAAGAACTAGAACACTTTATCCAAATCATATACTTCATCCGGTTCGAAATAATTTCTCGCTATTTTCAGCGTAAACCAATTTTGGCGCATAATCCAGGACGGGGTAACGTAGTAATTCTTCACTCGAATCACTTCGTCGCTCATCTCTTGATTAATGCTGAGGATTGCCTCATCGGCATTGCCGAATGTGCGAAGCTTCTTGTAAATGGGGTGTCGCTCCCTGTCCATCATTCTGTACAGCGCCCTTATCATGTTGAACGCGGCAAACAGGAAAACAGGAATCACGGTATAGAAAATCTGCTTCGCCCTTTCCTGCAAAGCGCCTGTCATATCCAGCATAAAGGGCAGTACCTGCCGCTCTCCGTCTACCAACTCATTGGCGATTCCATAGACATCTGCCGGAACGCGGAATAACGCTCCCTCTAGCATGCCATCGAATGGCTCATCAACATTGTGTCTGATTATGACAAAACGATCTCTCATCTGGGCCAAAGAATACTCGTATATTGCCTTCTCATCGCTTCGCACCATCCCCTGAAAAGCGGTCATCCATTCCACTTGCTCCGCAATCGGCTCAACTATCGTGCCGGCCTGGAAACGAACATGGAATTGATATACCTCCTCCGGATCAACGATGGACAGCAGTTGTTCTCCTTCCACCTCGAACGGACCGTTCATATAATTATGGATGGTTCGGAAGGAACCGCCGCACATGAGGATAACGACAACCATCAGGATTAGATTGCTTACTAGAAAATTTCGATTGCACCGTTTTATCTGATATTGTAGAAAAGAATCCGCCATGTTATCATCCCCTAGAAGTATCCGTACCGGTCTTCCCTTTTTCACTAAGATCAGTCAAGGAGTAAGTTTCATTGCACGTGCTGCATCTGTAATAGATGCCAAGCTTGTTGGCTGACCCGACATCCCCCTTGCCAAGCTCCGCACGCTGCAGCAATTCCTCACAGCTCGGACATCTTTTTTCCCTGAAAAGAAAGTAAGACAGCTCTTTGGCCGAAAATTCTATCTCATAGGAAGTCATTGTTGCGTTCTCCTTTAATTTTGGATGCATCCGTTTTTTCATATATCGGCATATCCCCCGCAGTATTTCATAAAAAAAGGAAAAATATTAATTTCTACGTGAGAAAGGAAGTCCCTTACTTCCGTTAGGAGCGTTCAGATCGATCACCAATTCGTTACGTTTTATGATACAATGCCTGGAAAGGGGGGGGGTTCAACAATGCATGCACCTAAACTGAAGCAAGGAGACGAAATTCGAGTTATCGCGCCTTCCAGAAGCTTATCTCTCATTTCCATGCCGCAGCGAGAGCTGGCGCAGCGCCGCCTGGAGCAAATGGGGTTTACCGTGACCTTTGCCACCCATGCGGAAGAAATGGATGACTTCAACTCGTCCTCAATCGAAGCCAGAGTGAATGATCTGCATGACGCGTTCCGAGATCCGGGGGTAAAAGCGATCTTGACCGTCATCGGCGGATTTAACAGCAACCAATTGCTACGCTATTTGGATTATGAACTGATCCGGCGCAATCCGAAATTATTCTGCGGATATTCCGACATCACCGCGTTGAGCAACGCGATATATGCCAAGACCGGGCTGATCACCTATTCCGGGCCTCATTTCTCGACCTTCGGCATGGAACGGGGCATCGAGTATACGGCTGAACATTTTCTCGCTGCGATGACGACGAATGAAGTGATGACGGCGAAGCCTGCGGAGCAATGGAGCGACGATGCATGGTATCTCGACCAGGAACGGCGGGATTTCATCCCGAACGAAGGGTGGGCTATCCTTCAGACCGGTGCTTGCGAAGGAACGATCATCGGGGGCAATGTATGCACGTTGAATCTGCTGCACGGCACGGAGTACATGCCCGATCTGCAGGGGGCCGTGTTGTTTGTGGAGGATGACGAGGAAACCGATCCGGCGACGTTCGATCGCGACTTGCAATCGCTCCTCCACCAGCCTGGCGCCGATGCGGTGCGCGGCTTAGTCATCGGCCGCTTCCAGAAAGCATCGCGCATGACGCTGGATTTGCTGAAGCAAATTATCGCCAGCAAGCAAGAATTGCGGGGCATCCCGGTCATCGCCAACGTTGATTTCGGCCATACCACGCCGCAGCTTACGTTCCCGATCGGCGGCCACGCCAAGCTGGACGCCAACCCCGAGGCGCCGCTTCTGCAGTTCGGGGAAGAGGCTTTTTAAAGGGTAAGGGGTGTACGAAAGAGAAATGCGGATGGATAGAAGAACGTGCTGCAAGCTTGTGAAGGGGTTTGCGGCATGTTTTTTCAAACTTAACTCCCGGACTGAAGCTGCCCCGATTTTTGGCATTATAAAAGGCTCATTCCTACTCATCGTTCAAGTTAGAAATAAGCCGCTAAAGAATGAAAAAGTATATATTGATTTGGTATTGTGAATTGTGTTCTATTTTTTTAAAGACGAAGATTAAAAAAATGGATTTACATACCGATAACTTTATTTGAAAATCAACATTTTAGTAAACTCAAGAAAATCATTTGCTATGTGAATTAAGCCTTCTTCCAACTCTTCGAGTGCCAGTTCATAATCCCACAAAATTATACTTGGCTCTTGGTGTCTCCCATTACTATAAAATAGGCAGATATAATCATCAATATCAGTGAAAGCAATGGGTACAATGCCCTCTAACAATTGATCTCTACTTTCCGTGTAGATTTCTCCAATGCTATTTAAGCCTTCATATTTGATATCTAACCATTGCTTAACTATAAATTCTCCATGCTCGCTTCTTAGTATAATACTATTATATCTTCTATAATCTTTTGTATCAGAAAACCATTTAATATACGATTCAGGAATTTTTATGTTCAAGTATTTTTCCAGTTCTTCAGTGCCATGCATACATTATTCTCCTTTATAAAATGGAAACTGTTCCTATTCGTTTTGTTAGGTTTAGGATCCAGATTAATGTAAACTCTATGGCTTCCTGTTGGTGTATCTGGCGTACTTATATTAAAATTATATTCTTTTTTATACAAAATTGTATTTTGTTCATCATTGTATTTTATACTATCGGGGTTCATCATAATATCTTCTCTTAACTTGCGGACATCTATATCTTTTCCATACTGTGTTTTTTTCTTTGTCGATTTCTCAGCAGAATTATATAAATGCTTTTCTGAGTGAACTGTAAAATCATCTTTTTCCAGTCCCCCATTTAATTTATAGAAGTTATCGCCTTCACCCGTTCCCCAGTGCTCTCCTTTCCCCTTTGGGGCGTTCTCTAGTCTTTGAAGGCTGTTTGACTTCAGCTTTTTTTCAAGAGACTTTCTTATCCCTTGATACCCATTCTTAAAGCTTTCTTTATCAGTTTTTTGCCCAACCTTATACTCCAAGAACTTATCGCCTGTCCACACTCTTAGCTTCCCATTGACTATTTTCAATGGGCTGTTTATCCAGTGATTAATGGAGCTGTAAATTTATATTTTTCAGCTCGATTTAGATTCAAAAATCATGATTACTCTTCGCTATCCTTAAAAGTGAAAAGGATGTTACTAAAGCGAACACTTCCTTTATCAATAAGATCAGATATTAGATTCACTTTATACTCACATTTCGGATATTGAATTCCAATCTGCGAAACCTTTCTTTCTTCAATCTCTAGCTCTTTGACATTTTCAAGCATGCTTGCGATTTGATACATCAACTCTAATATTTCCTTATGGGATTTGTCTCTTAAACTTCCTTCAAAAACAACATTCCCATAAGTGTGGCTTGAAGTAATATTTTCTTTCGCATCGTCATCGATAAACATAAATTCTTCCTCTAATAGGAATAATGAAGTCTGGAATCCTAAAAAAGAGAAATAGAAATCTTTGTCCTCGTTAATGCTTACATATCTTATTTGTTCATTGATATCTTGTACTTCTTTTTCATCTAGAGTAAGAGCTTTAACACACATGTTTGTGTGCTTTTTAAGAGGCTCCACCAAATGATTCATAATCTCTTCATTCGTAAATTCCATGCAAAATTGCCCTTTCCGGTATATATCCGTCATCGTTTCCACACTCTTAATTTTTTAAAATTCTCTAAACAAATTTCGTTCCTGGTGCAAACATATCCTTTGAATACAAAAAGAAACCCTGAAAGGCAAAACCAATCAAGGTCGAAAGGTCTCAAATTAACAGATGTTTATTTCTTCTCTATTTAGAGTGTTTAAATGGTCTGTTTTCATCGACCAGTAATCTTCTAGGAAATCATCAACTGATCCTACATTCTTAATAATATGCAATTTTAGTAATCCCGCTAATGAATCATGAGCAACTAATAATAGCTCCTCATCTTCGCATATTATTTTAATGCCAATATCAACTTCAACAAACCAATCAGTACTATTATTCTCCCAAGTTACTCTATCTCTAAGAACAGTAATCGCCACTATGTTCTTACCTATATATGATTTACAATAATCCGGCTTTGGCATTGTATCTAGTTCAATATCTAACATAGGATACTCATCCCCGTCAGATGCTTCTGTTGGGATGTTTTTGATAATTACATCTTTATTATGACCTTTAATGAAAATACTTAGAGCAAATTCTCCAACTTCATCAATTAATAGATTGAAAGATGCCCCCTTCAAATTTTTAAGCATATTTTTTTGTTCTTGACTTATCAGATTTTTTACAATATGCTGCATCCTAGTCCTCCTTAGTCTACAAAATGAACTTTTTGCTGCTTGTACGTACTACCACCGTTAATATCAACCGCGGGCGTGCCGTCAGAATGTGAAACAGGTCTATAAGTAATTGCTGTACCATCTTCCAAAATTCTAAGTTTTTTTCCATTACCAATGTCTCTCTCAGTTTTAAATCCTTGTGTTTTCTCGTCAAAGAATTCTCGTGCGACCTTATCTCCTCCTGAAAGATTCCTCACCTTACTGTTTCCACTCTGACCAACTTCACCAAAGTATCCAGAATCATTGGCTTTGAACTTGATAGGATTTCCTGTTGCTCCAGCGCCACCCTTACCCTGTGGCGTCTTTCCTGAATTACTCTCCATAACATTCCAGTAATTCTTCTGGTTCTTCGTCAGCTCAGATGGTTTTTTCCCGTGCTCTTATTTGAATATATATAACCACCAGCAGGGGCCACCTTCAAACCAAACTTATTATTATCTGCCATGTTTTCAAGAGACTCTCTTAGCCCTTGAATCCCATTCTTGAAGCTTTCTATACAGTTTTTTTGCCAACTTTATACTCAAAAAACTTATGTCCTGTCCACACTCTTAGCTTCCCATTGACTATTTCTAATGGGCTTTTTGTACTTTTATTAAATTTGGGCATTCCTATTTTGAATTCCCGGAATATCGTACGTCGTACGCTCTCGGACAAAGAAGAAGTTCAATCGTCTGACATTCGGTTCATCATGGAATTGTTCCTCAAGGCCATTCAAGCCCCGACATAGTTTCTGCCGCGGCAATGACACAAAAAAGGCTCATTCCTCCTCATGCTCCAAGTTGGAATAAGCCTTTTAAAGTTTATTAAGTGCTTATCAAGTTATTTAGTGTTTGGTTTGTTGGTTGTATTGTACGATCTTGTTTTGAGGGTTGTAAACTCCAAATTATGGTCTTCATGTTTATCCTTTGTGCGATTAACCTTTGCTTCCAGTATTCTCTATTTATTTATACGCATTGAAATTGATTTTGATGCTACATAACAACCAAAATCTGAAGGGTAATCTTCAGGAATGAATTTAAAAATATAGTTCCCCTGTTCTATCTTAAATCTTCTATTTATTTCTTTTGCCTCCGTATCAGATAACAACATAAATGCAACTTGTGAAGTATCTGTCTGCCAAGAAAAGGGAAGTGATACTAAAAAAACTTCTTGAAAACTGATTTCAATGTCTGAAATTGTGGTAGTTGAATCAAGGCTACCAGTAATAAGTAACTCATAGTCCTTATATTGAGTCACTTCAAAATCCATCCACATCTGTTTAATTAAAAACTCATTGATTTTTCCAACTACACTTTCAACTTCATTTTTTTGCATAACAATCGCTCCTATCTAGGTACTTGTATGTGTGTTTCTCTTGCAGCAGTATCGTTATACTTCGGATTTATATTGCCGTTTTTACCTGGCTTCAAGGTACTTTGATGATGCCATATACCATTAGAGTCCATATACTCAACCCCTGTTCCTTGTTGACCATCCGGGATGTTTACCCTTTGCCTACTTACTCTATATATGCTATCGGTTTTCCATACTCGGGGTTCGCTTCATGAATTCTGACTTCATATTTGTAGTCGCCCTCAGTCCAAGATTCCTTTAATCTACTAGGGGTATTCTCTAATCCTTGTCGCTTTAGCGCTGCATCAAGAAAAACTTTAGGATTATTGGACTCAGCCAATTTAGGAGCTTTTGGCGTCCCCCCAGATTTACCCTTACCCTGTGGTGCCTTTCCTGAATTGCTCTCCATAACATTCAGGTAGTTCTCTTGGGTTCCTGTCTTCTTTCATAGGTTTTGTAACCCTAGTCTCTATATATCCATGTCAGCGCCTGCAGCTGCAAGCTCAGGGCCAACCTTCATCTTCTTACCTATACTTTGAAGTGCCTCTTTTAGTCCCTAAATCCCGTTTTTGAAGCTTTCTTTAGATAAGTGTTGACGTAGGTTGGTAACCTTTTTTCCAAGCCCTGTTCTCAGTTCAACTTTAAGCTTATCGATCGTCCTGTTAACACCTTTCGGCAATTTGATTTGAGGAATGGTTCCTATCAATGCCGGTCCATAATCAATATTTTCCCTGATATAAAATAATGCAGAACCTCAGCTTCGGTTACGGACTTGAACTGTTCCTCAAGGCCATTCGCTATCATTATTTTATCTTCTAAAGACAACCTATCGTCTTCCCATGCATTATAATGTTCAGGGTTGTAAATCTTCCCCGCTCCCAAGATGGCCCACATTTCGTTTTTCCGAAGCTGGTTCGGGAGGTGCAGAGTAAAAATGCCGCTGGCCTGCACGAGCAGAGAAGCTGCCGTCGCGGATGGCAATGCTTCCCGAACTATGGATCTTCACTCCGCTCTGTTCATCGAGCCGAATGACGCTTCCCGCATGCAGACGCAGTTCGTTGGGCGCCAGATCAAACCCGTTGCCTTGTTTGTTATGCCAAGCTTTCGCTTCCGGCCTGGTGGCGATCTTTCAGAAGAAGTTTTCGGCAGGCACGGTGAGCCGATTTCGGGAGAAACTGAGAAAGGTAGACCTTCTCATCCTGGATAAAGTGGGATATATGCCCTTTCGCCCAACAGGGGGCTCAGCGTATGACACTTCCTTTGTAAAAATTAGCTCCTTGTAATCTAGCTCTGAATGGTGGAGAACATATCAAAATACAATGGGTTCTAAAATGTTAACACTCAGAACTCCGTCATCCTTTCCAAGTATTCTTTTACTTTTGGATCGTTTGGTTCAAGCAAGTTCAGAACGTTCTTTTATAAGTGTCTTTAGTAGAGCTGAGTCTAGCAAGAAATCACTCCCTAAGTACCATTGGATTTCTCTAACTGATATTTATAAAAGTTTCGTATTCTTATTCTCCTTGGTGTCATATAGTCACCGCTATTGATTGACATTCTAACCGCCCATGAGTCGCATTATATTCTGTTTTTGCCATCAACTCCTTTAATTTCGGGTACGCAAAAAAAGCTCATTCCATACTTATGGTTTAAGTTTGGAATAAGCGTTTTGATAGGTTCAAGTGATTTTCATGTTTATAGTCGTACAAATTGATATTGGTAAGATGTATATAAAATTTATAAAAACTGTTTATAGAGTCAACATTACTCGTAATCGTACTCCCATTGGGCAAAACGACTTAATAACAGGCTAGTCTTTTCCCAAGAATCGCTAGAGCAAGCTTTAATTATTTTTTCAATTTCATGTTCTGCTTTATTAATATTAAAATCATTTGTAATAAGGAGGCCTCTTCCAACTTTTATCTCATTTCCTGTTAACAATTTACCTAAGTACTTGGGACTTATAATGGTAAATTTATATATTTCAGAACCGTTTATACCCTCAATACCTATATCAGCCTCTAACTTCACACAAAAATCTTCTGGTTCGTCTCCCCAATCCTCAGAAAAAATATGGATGGCTTTTATTTCAGCATTTATCATCGTTTTCACCCCTATTTATTATAAGACCATTTTGATGATGGATCTTTTAAATCTGTAATCCATATGTGAGCATTCCTTATTTCGAGAGTTTCTATTTTACCGTTTCTTAGCGAGTTAGTCACTCTTGTATTTTCTTGATAGTTTGCTTTCCAGACCCCATCTCTAGGTTTATATTGTAACCTAAAAGCTCTTAATCCATCTTCACTAGAAAAACCAAGTAAATCGCCTGTTTTTTTATCTCTAATTTCCTTAAAGCCATTACCAACCCATGCTTTCCCTGCTTCAATTGCTGTTTTAGAATCTCCATACCCGATATTAGTCATCCCTTTTCCTTCTTTGGCCCCTAGTAATATTTGCGATGGTGTCTTTTGATGACCATTAATTGCGATTTCATCAGCATATTTACTATTTTGGAATGGATGAGAACCCGCACCCTCAGTTTGTCCCTTTCCTTGTGACCCCTTCCCTGAAGTACTCTCCATAACATTCCAGTAATTCTTCTGGTTCTTCGTCAGCCCAGATGGTTGTTTAACTGTACCCTGACGTGAATATATATAACCACCAGCAGGGGCCACCTTCAAACCAAACTTATTATTATCTGCCATGTTTTCAAGAGACTCTCTTAGCCCTTGAATCCCATTCTTGAAGCTTTCTTTGACCATTTTTTGGCCAACTTTATACTCAAAAAACTTATCTCCTGTCCACACTTTTAGCTTCCCATTGACTACTTTCAATGGACTTATTGCACTTTTGATAAATTTGGGCATTCCTATTTTGAATCCCGGCGGAATATCGTACGTCGTGCGCTCTCGGACAAAGAAGAAGTTCAATCGTCTGACATTCGGTTCATCATGGAACTGTTCCTCAAGGCCATTCGCTATCATTATTTTATCTTCTAAAGACAACCTATTGTCTTCCCAGGCATTATAATGCTCAGGGTCGGTGATTCTGCCAAATAGGATGTCCCTCATCCCCTGCTTCCGAAGCTGGTTCGGGAGGTGCAGAGTATCAATGGCTTGAAACCGCTCGATCAACCGATTCAATCTGTTATTCGTTTCCCATACCTCGTCGGGGATTCGGCTTGCGCCAATTTCCACGGACCGGCTGAAATGAATGAGAAAATTCACGAGCTTCTCTTTCGTTTGCGGTTCTCTTAGACCTTTGGCGCCAGTAAAAACTTTCCCCAGCAAGTACGATAATTCCCCGTACATTTGACGCCTCAATTCCTTCTCTTCATCCGTCCAATGCGTCGAATCATACAAGGCCTTGATGATTCCATTCATAATACCAGGGCCTGTGTGGGCGGAAGCAACGGGCATCATTGCAAGCGTGCCTAGAGCGCTCTGCGCCAAGCGGCCGATGGTACCCACAATCGGGATCATTCCCAGAACACTCAGCGCAGCGGACATCATTTGTCCTATCTGGGCCCGGTTGTCAGAAGATGCACTAGACGCCTGAGACTTCGCTTCCTGTGCAGCCGTATAAGCCTCTACCGTCATCAACGGGGGTTCAGGCACCGGTTCCAGATCGGTGACATGCACTGGCGCTTTGACGCTTCCTTCTTGGGTAAGAAGGCCGGAGCGCAGATCCGACTCCCCATCCAGAACCAGACTGCTCTCCCCGCCTCGTAAATAGATCGCTTCGCCAGCTTCCATGTTCCACCGCTCGCCTGCTTGAGCGGAGAAGCTGCCGCCGCGGATGGCAATGCTTCCCGAACTACGGATCTTCACTCCGCTCTGTTCATCGAGCTGAATGACCATGCCTCTTCCCGCATGCAGACGAAGTTCGTTGGCCACCAGATCGAACCCGTTGCCTTGTTTGTTATGCCAAGCTTTCGCTTCCGGCTTCCGACCCGGATCCCGACTGCGCAGTGCTCCGCGAACGACCGCTTCCGCTTCTCTCGCGGAAGGCAGGTACAACTGAACGTGCTCCCCTAGATCAGGCATGCTGTACCACCCTGTGTGTCCTTCTGCAACGTAGGTTGTCATATAAGGGAACCAGCAGCCATCTGTTGTAGTATCATGCTTTTCGTCGAGATCAAGCTTAAGTTGGACGCGATCTCGCTCTACCCCGCATACGGCAGCTCCCATGACAGCGCCTGCGGCAAGCGAATTCTCTTGGCGAGACCAGACGGCGTTCTCCTCCAAGCATAATTGATATGTATGAAGAAGCAACCCTTGTTTCATTTCACTTACCGCCTCGATCACTACCGTTAGCGCGCCGTCTGGGAGGCGTAGACGGTCACCCAATGAACAATAATATTCCAGTTCAATCGAATATATTGTTACCGGAGTGATCATGTTCTCCCCGATACCAGGGCTCCCGTTCAACCCTTCCTGCCCATGCAAAATCTTTTTTCTCCGATAAGGAATATGGCGATCCAGCTCCCGTAGCCTTCCCTCAGGGAGTCCAAAAAAGAACTTTGGAGCGTTTGCCGTAACTTCAGGTACTAAGACCGTCCCGAACCGGGAAGCCATTCGCTTAAGAAAAGCCCAGTCTGTCTCCTTGAATTGCAATGTGAAGGCTTCTAACGGTGTGGCTTCACTTGAAGTGTCAATCACATCTGCTCCCTTGTAATTCTCGATTACACGCTCGATCAGTTCCTCGTAAGATACATCGGCTGGATGAAAGGAACGCCTCTTGATTTGCACATCCAGTTCATACGTCCACGAGACCGCTTCCAAGGTTACATAAAATATGCCACGGACTATACGGACTGTTCGAGTGAGCAGTTGTCCCTGGAACAATGTCCGCAGGACACTGCCGTCATCCGTGATCTGATGCACCGTGACGGATTCGCCCGCATCCGATGAATCAATCACCCGCTCTCCTTGTTCCTCACTCAGGATGCCGCTTAGCACCATTCGGGCATGATGATTAACCCGCTGCTCGATTCGCAGGTCCGTAATTTGCTGTACTCCGTATTTCCATAAGAGGCGCACATTATGATACCCTGCTAAGTCTATAAACTCCCCCGTCTGATTCATCTTCTCCTCCTCCCCGGATAGTAGCAGACGCGCTACGGCAGCGCATTGAGCTCCTGCCGCTTGCCCGCTTATCCATCAATCCAGGTCCTGCCCATCGTTCTCGATCCGAATCGTTCCGCAATACAGGCATTGATGGGTGCAACGGCTTAGCAGGGCCGGTTTCCCATCTACCAACACATCTCCTTTTCCATTAGCCCAGGGAATCGTCACTACAGGAACACAAGGCGCTTTCTTAACGCCATAGATATCCACCATATTGCTGGCCTGTACGGCTGGATTGAGCGGACTGAAGCAGTTGCCGAAGGAAGGTATGTTAATCCCGGGCACGAAGTCTCCCGTATTCAACTGAGCCTTGCCTTTGAGATAGGTGCCATGGCTTTGCAGCATCTTAAGCCGTCCCGGCTGAGTCCCGTAACTGCAGCTAATAATCGCTCCTGCCACGACATAGCTTTCTTTGGCGCCTTTGCCCGGTTCGATGCGAATTTCCTGTGGTTTGCTCATTTATCGCACACCCCTTTCTCATGGCTTAATCCCTTTCCACTTCTTCAAGGCGAATTCCGTAAAAGTCCCTTCTCAGCATGCTCTCGGCCACAGCCAAGTTCACAATCCATATCGTTTCGCGCACGCCATCCACCTGGAAAAACGGTTCGTATGTTTTGTTGCCTTCTAGCACGAGCCGTTTCAATGCCCCGTCCTTGAAATATTCGCTTCGGGTAGAGAGACAGCGAGTTCGGGGCGGACAGGCGTTCCAGTACACTTCTTGATGCACCCGTCTGACATCAGTCAGCATGACTAGATTCCAGTGCATATCAGGCATATACTTCTCAAGCAATTGCTTGAATGTATCCGAAACTAACGGCAATGGCCGTTCTAAAAAATCCACGTATTCCACATGTTCCTGCTCTCGAATCGGAAAGGACAGAGAGGATGAATCCCCCTCAGTCTTTCCATTCTCCGGCAACTGGAAGAGGGAATTTGACAAACCGACCGGAACAGCACGTCCCTCAATCCGACCGTCCTCAGCAAGCTTGAAGTACCGGTTCATGATGGACTCCCCTTTCCTTGAGACAGTGACAGACAAGCCTCTCGTTCCGGAAATATTGCACCGTCAAGACATGAATCGGAGAAATCCGTATCTGTCAAATTGGCCTCACGGAAATCCGCATTTGTCAGATCCGACTTCTGGAACCGGACACCTTGAAGACTGGCTCCACGGAAGTTGGCTCCCCGCAAACAGGTCCTCACAAAGACGGCGCCATCCAATTTAGCCCTTGTAAAATCGGCTTCCGCCAAGTCACAGTCCGTAAAACGGACGCCTTCCACACAGGGAGGCGCCCAATCCGGTACCGGCATGCCCGCTTTCCCCTGCACATTGCGAAAGATTGAGGCCTTCATGGAGCTTCCGCTATATTTGGCCCCTTGGACGAGACTGTATGAAAAATCGGCGCTGTCCAATTGGCAGTCATTCCAAACCGTACCCAGCAGAAACCCTTCACCCAATCGGCTTCTCTTCAGATCGCAGTTCCGGAACGAGCTATAGCGAAAATCAAGCGCATGATAGTCACCGCTTGATAAATCAAATCCATAAAAATCCTCATATGTATACGCAGCCGAATCATTCTTCTCCTGAAGCCAAGCTCTCACTTCCTCCGAGTCCCGCTCCCGCTCATCCAATCGGAATACACATTCGCTATGGGAGAGATATTCTCCGACGCGCACCTCAAACACCGCTTCCTTCTTCAGCTCCTTGAACTCAAGCAGAGCAGCCGCCTCCATCATAGAGAGACGGATCAGATTCACAACAAAGCGATGGAAATGCTCCGCTTCCAGAAGCCGTATCCGATCAAGCTGCGGCAAGGTGACCGCTCCGGAATAGCCGGTAGCCGCCCGTGTCAGTTCATCCATGAGGCGGTCCAAATAACAAAAAACCCAGGAGGCATCATAGGTGTCCTCAACCGGGCGGGAATCGAACAACCACGAGGCGTCAGACGCTTGGACAAGATAACTGGCACGGTCATGCGCAATATCGGTCCTTAGCATGGAGTACGTAATAAATCCAATACGTCCTTTCTCTCCTGCAAGCTGCTTCATGCGGATAGACATACACAGTTCCTGAAAAGAATGGACGAATTCTCTCATCCATGCCGTCTTCTCTTCCTTCCAGCAATCCATGAACTCACGAAGCACTTTCTGCCGTGCCAAGGGTACTGCCTGCTCTCTGAAATGCGCCAATGCTTCCTCTCTGCTCACAACGCTCCCTCCCCTCAGCCGCTCAGTTGGAGTTGACAGTGGCGCCTGTCAGGCTTGCATGTCCGCCCAGATGGAGCTGGCTTCCCTTGCAGCTAAGGTTCATCTCGCTTCCGGCAGATAGTACCACTTTCTTCGCAGCGTTCATCGTAATATCTCCGTCCGCTGTAATGCTGATATTTTTACTGCTGGCAATGTGAATGCCCTCTTGCTCATTCAGCCGAATGTAAATGGCTCCCTCTTTACCTGTAATGACCACCTCGTCAGGAGCCAGCATAATTTCCTTCCCATAGGGAGTCCGAAATATTTTGACTTCCGGGTTATTTAGTTTATCGTTTTCCCCGGTTCGGGTCTGTTGCCTCGCGGCACCGCCCGCAATGCCTTCTTCCTCCTTGCTGCCAGGAAAATATACCGTTACCGGGTCTCCCATCTCGGGCATGACATACCAACCGGTGCTTCCTTCAGCCGTATACATGGAGGAATAACGGAACCAGCGCGCCTCCTCTATGTTCTGTTCCGGATCGAATTCGAAATGAACTTTTACCTTGTCCCCAGCTACACCGATAACCCGCCCATGAATCGAGGCGCCAATCATATTTTCGTTATCATATGCCTTCTGCCGCAGCCCTTTATGAGGACAGAGCACATAATGATGCTGGACAATGCCATCCGTCATTGCCGTGTACGCTTCGCATACGAATAAACTTTTGCCCTTGAAAAAAACATGGCTTCCCAATTCAAGCACCCTGTCGGTCTCAATCTCATAAGTGATAAAGTCATCTTCGTTCACCTTCGCCATCTCATTCTCCGTAAAATAACGGAAAGGCTCTACACGCTTCCTGACCGTATAATTGCCCTGATCCATGCGGACGGCAGCGTCGCCCTCAAAGATGCCAAAATAAAATTTGGGCTTATCAAATTGTGAAGCCGGCATAAGGCTCGTATGATACCGGGAGGCCATTCTCCTCAAAAACTCCCAATCGGTCTCATTGTACTGGAGGGCGAACCGGCTCAGCTTGGCTCCTCCTGTCGCTTCATCTATCACATCAAGGCCGGGATAGTCCTCGCCGATCGCATTCAGCATCTCTGGAATCGTAATGTGCACATTTTGAAAGGATCGAGTTTTCCGCTTGACATCCATCAAATAAGTATGGGAGACGGCTTCCACTTCCACATAATAGACGCCCCGTATCACATTTATCTCAATAGAGAGGGCCATCCCGCGGAACAACGGCTTGCTTCCGCCGTCCTCATCCACTTGATACAGCTCGACGGGAGTATTCGCCTCTGTCATCTCCACATAGCTGCCCTTCTTCTCCTCAGAGACAATTCCAGTGAAGCGTAACCGGGTATGCTCATTGATCTGCTTCTTCATGGACAGATCGCTTAGGCGAACTAACTCATATGGATAAATTTTTAGGTTGTCATAAGTTAAGCTCATTCCTCTAGCCCCCCCTTTTTTGTTCCTCTTCCACTTGAATGGCCTTCAATATGCTCTTCCCTGCCGGCTTCCATATCTTCGACTCGGCCTCTGAGCAGTTGAAGGAACATAATAATGCTCTCCCGTTCAGTTCGGTGAATAGCATGTAATGATACAAGTTGCCATCCAATGAACCTGTAATGAACTCGCAATACCCCGCAGGCTTGCCTTGATTGGTTGCCGTCATGCCTTGTCCTATCCAGGAGCGAACTGGCTGTACAGATCGCAGGACATGCATCATTGTGTCTGTGAAAAATTCAATATCCCGATTGGGAACAGGGTCGGAGGTGTACTGAAATGCCAGGCAGACCGTTCCGGTATCGGTCGAATAAATCAGGGAAGGCCGATGTTCAGAAGGATATTTGATACTGGCCTCCTGCTTCGTCAGCATGCGGAAGGTTCTTGGCAAAGGCGCATAAAGCGTACCCTTGATCAATTCGATAAGGAAAAAAGGCACAAGTTCATCACCAATTCGCACGAGCGGCTGACTCACGTCAATCAAGGCCTCCTCGCTGATCTCTGCTGTATCCACCGGAGGTTTTTCCTCTTCTTCAGCGGTCAAATCGCCCCTCTCTGCTTCGAGTTCTTTCATCATCGTGATGATCTTCTCATCGATATGCTCCACGATGCACCCCTCCTGGCTGTATAATTCAAAACATGGTTCAATCCACAATCACCCGCTGCCGCCCGCCGGGGCGCATGTCCGGCGCCATCGCCCGGCCGCTGCCGGCTTCGCTCAGCACCCGGCGCAGGCCGGCGTAGAGCCGCTCGTTGGTCAGCTCGCGGTAACCGGTGCCGAGCCGCTGGCCCAGGTAGTACTGGATAACGTCCCGCTCCACCGCGCCGCCATTCAGGCACAGCATGGCGAAGGCAGCGTCATGCGCATGCTCGATGCGGGTCTTCAGCAGCTCCTGCGCGAAGTACCGCAGGATGAAGGGCGACAAGGTGCTCTGCCCGATGCCCGCATGTGGCACATGGATGACATTCAGCGTGTTGAACTCGGTAGACAGGTCGGTGAAGCTCTGGTAATCGTCCCGCAGCCGCGCGCCTTCCTTCAGCTTGAAGCGGCCGAGCTCCAGCTCGTTCGCCTTCACCTCGGCCGTATCCTCATCCAGCACAATCTCCCCCGGGAGCGTCGTGAAGTCGCTCGACGGCTGCTCCGCATGGAACCGGATCTTGAGCACGGTCTCCCTCCCGGTCGAGCGATAGGGCAGCTCCTGCTCCTGCTCCAGCATATAGATGAGGCCTCCGTGCTTGACGATGCCTTTGCCGACCGTCAGGCTGCGGGGGCCAACCTGAACCTCGGTCCCGGCCAGCACCCCGGTCGAATAGGACTGATAGGCGATGTCGACGAATTGCCGCGGGAAGTCCCGCAGATTCTCCAGCATGTCCGTCTTCAGAATCCGGCCCCGATGGAAATGCGGCACCTGATGTTTGAACAAGGCGCAGCCCTCCTTTCCGTTCTGTCTCGATTATTTCAAGCCGTCGAAGAAATCCAGCTCCGACAGATCATTCTCGAAGGCATAGAATTGCTTCGTGCCGATATAGAGCTGCTCGTTCAGCCGCGCGACCGGCACGGTGTCGAAGCCCCAGCTGCCGTCGCCGGCGAAGACGAACCATTTGGCCTCGCCGTTGGCGATCGAGTCCGTGTCATCCTGCGGAATCCGATCGCCGTATTCCGCGGCGATCTCCTCGTACCGCACCGGGCGGTACGCCGTGAAATCATTGGCGTACACCGCGAGATAGCGCAGCTGGCCGTCCGCGTTGCGGATGTTGAACTCGATCTCATGCGCGCCCAGCGGCCGCGAGATCGAGCCGCGCGCCTGATCCAGCCGTTCGTAGCTCGCGATCAGCACCTTCTCCTGCCCCGTATGGGTCAGGGCGCTGACCGAGTACGGCACGATCGGGGCCTGATTCGTAAGCCGCGCTTCGATCAGCCCCGCCTTCCGGGCGCTCAGGTAGCGCAGCGCGCCGCGCAGGCAGGCCAGCTTCAGCTCCGGCACCCTGCCGGAATCATCCGCCTTCTGCCGGAACTCGATCGCCCGCCCGGGCACGAACTCCTTCAGCGCTTCACGGAACACGTCGATCCGGCACGATTGTCCGGTCAGCTTGATGATGGAATAATCCTGCAGCCGGCCGTCGCGGAAAAACTCGTCCAGGAACTTATGCACGATCGCATAGATGTCGGCCCGAATGAGATGGTTGATCTCCTGAATATTGAATACGACATCCGGCGGCTCATGCATGTCCCGGAATTGCCCGTTCTCCCACAGCGACAGGCACCACCGATCCAGGACCGTCAGATGCAGATCATCCTCCGCCCGGCCGCCGCGGCCGGAATCGAAGCGGCTCCGCAGAATCCCTGTCCGGCGGAAAAATTCCTTCTTCATCCCGTCCGCCATCTCCCACAGGACGTAGAAATTGTTCCGCACGCGCTGATACTCATCCCGAGAGCGGTGCTCATATTCCTTGAACCGGGTCGGAATGACGGCCTCCGTCTCGCGGTAAGCGGCATCGAACGCCGCATAGACCGCTGCCGCCCCGAATTCATCCACATGGCGGTACAGGTCGGCCGCCGGGATGTCGATCAGCGAATCAATGTCCGGCACCGTTCCGGCCAAGGCTCCGCCGCTGCGGTAATACCCGGCGAAGACGATTTTCATGAATTGCATGATCCGGTACGTAATGTTGTTGCCGCCGAAGTTCGTATCCCCATTTTCATAGGACGTATGGATGTCCAGCTTGTAGGCGATGTGGCTGTCCTCGATGCGGAAACGGCAGGAAGACAGATCGGTGGTCCCTCCGCCGCAGTCGATGACCAAGGCCTTGTATTCCTCTCCGTCGAGGAAACGCTGCTGCTCCATCTGATTGGCAATCGTGTTGTACAGCACCGCCAGCCCTTCGTCGAGGGCATCGTCAGACTCGATCCGGTATTCCGGCAAAATGTCGGCGAACATCTCGATGAACTGCTTCTTCAGCTTCACCGGGCCCGACAGATGGAGATGCCGAAAGCGGCATTTGAACTGATGCTCCGCCATGCGGATGACATGGAGCGTATAAGCCCGGATCAGCTCCTGCCGGGACACGGATGCCGCGTTCCCCTGCGCATCCATCACATCTTCCCGCTTCTTGTAGTTGTTCACCCACCGCTTCATGCCGTGGAAGACGGTGGCGTTGCCGCTGTAGCCGTTCCTTTTCCGGTCCCGCAGCGCATCGTATCCGAAATGATAACGGATGCGCTCCGGATCGGAGCAATCGGCGACGCCGATGACGGTCGGAAGCACCTCGATCCAATCCGCATCTGCAGACGTCGTCTCGGGGAACGCGACATAGTTGATACGATCGAGGCGAATGCGCCCGCTCAGCACATCGTTCGTGTTGGGCGAAGTGATGTAGCCGCTGTCCAAATACGCTCCGGCCGTCGTATTCGAGGTGCCGAAATCGATCGCCAGGACGGCATCGGTCTCCTCCAGCTCGCGGATGTCCAGATCGGTGACCGGAATTTTGTAATAATACAAATGAGCCGGCGGGAGCGGCGTATCGCGGTAATACGTGCGGTACACGTACTCGGACACCGTCCGCGGGAAGAAGAGCAGGCTGTACTGACGGTTCGCCGTCTTCTTCACCTCGGCCTCCTCGGCCATCGCCAAATAAAAGCTTCCCCGCGCCGAACCGTCCTTCACCAGATTGAGAATGGCGCACAGCTCCAGATTTTCATTGACGAGCAGCACATTCGATTCGGCGATCTCCTCCCCCGCCTCGACATGGTAGCCGTCGAACTGATCCAGCTTCAAGCCGGAGTACAGCGTAATCTTCGCCGGAATCCGGATGCCTCCGGTATCGGTCAGCGGCGTGCCCAGGTACTTTTTCATGACCGCCTCGACCCGATCGAATCCGCCCGGCCGGACGCCAGTGATGAGCAGACTCTCGTCTGCGCCCCGGTATTTCATGATGGTCGCGATCAATTCATCCCGATCCAGCGTGTGGATCAGCCCCTCGATCAGCTTCTCCCGCTGGCATATGTTCCGGAGCTGGAACGTCGTCATCTCCAACAGTTCCTCCCGGTGATATTGCGCCCGCTTCCGGGCATCCTCCCGGCGTCCCGGCTGCGTATACAGCTTGTACGAGTATCCGGCCATAAGTTACCTCTCCCTCCGGCTGTCAACTTCGTGACCTGCCCTATCGTGAACGGCCCATCCTTGCTTGTAACCATGGCGATGAACCGATAGCTTAACGTACTTAACTTGCCTAACGAACATAAATAACGTAAACCCGTGCATAACGTAACAATGCCATTTCATTTTTTTGAAAAAACCACGCTAACCCTGGGCAGTCTGCTACTCCTGCTACTACAGGAAAATCTGCCGCTACAGGACAGTCTGCTCCTGCAATCCGCCACTGCAGGGCAGCGGGCAATCTGCCACTACAGGGCACCGGGCACTTGCCACTTACAGGGCAATCCGCCCCTGCTGGACAATCTGCTACTACAGGATCAAGCATCCGCCACTCCCGAGCAGTCCGCTTAGAGAGCAGCCTCCCGGGCTAATACAGAGCAATCCGCCCCAACTGCATCGTGTCGTCCACCTCGATAATGCCGAAGTGATCGCGCCAATACACTTCCGTATGGAAGCGCGCCGGCAGGAACAGATCCGTAATCAGCTCCACCTTCGCCCGGACCGCCTCCGACTTTTCATGCCCCACATAGATGAGCAGCTCGTCCTTATCCTCGCAATTCACGTAAATGGTCGAACGGCGGAAAATGCGCCGCATCGTATCCCGCAGCAAATAGACGGCTTCGCCCGTCTCATACAGACGCAGCACATTGCACGCGACCGCTTCCTGCTCATCGCGGGTGAACAGCGGGATCGCTTCGCTCACGCGGGGGCCGAACCGTCCCTCCGCCATATCGCGCAGCACGAACCGGATGTAGTACTCGCGCCGGTTCATCCCCTGGTAGCGGTCAATTCCAGTCAGGAAGTGCAGGATGATATCGAACAGCGCATGACGCAGCTCGGTATCCTCTTCGTTGTTAATATCGAACAGGTCCTTGAACAGGTCGTAGAAGCGGTAGTACGGATTGACCTCGACCTTCTCCAGATGCTGCAGCGCGCTCGTGTTGAGATCCTGGAGGCTGAGCTCCATATAGGGCGAGTAGACGCGGGCGGGAGCGAACCGGATATCCTTCGCCTCAATGCCGGCTTGTTCCGCCTGGATGACCAGATCCCATATATAATTCACGCCCATTCCCCTTCACACTTGTATTCCGGAAAAAACATCTGCACTTCCGACACGAGGAAGCTCATCTGATCCTGTAAAAGGAAGCGCTCGTTCTCTTCCGCCTGGCGAGCCCGGAAGGCGAGCCGCATCACCTTTTTGTCCCGTTCCGTGCGGACATTGTCGCTGACGAACGGATTCATCTCGTACGTCTGCAGCAAGCCATCGCTCCGATCGCGGATATCGACCCGCTCCAGCTCAAGCAGGCCAGCCGCATCGAACGCATGCACGATGCGAATGATCTCCCCCGTCGCCCGCACAATCTGCCCCTGCCGGCGCGCGTATTTCCCGATAAAGCCGTCCGTTCTCCGGTTGGAGACGAGCGGATAGCTCAGGCTGCCGAGGCGGGCGGCAACGGGCTGGGCGATTTTCAGGACGCTCCAGATGCCTGCTTTCTCCTGCGGCGACACGATGGTCAGTTCATCCCGCGAGCGCTTGATGTAGCGAATGTTCTCCTCGTCGCCCTCCACCAGATAGCCGTGCTCGCTGCCCGTCTTATGCAGCGAGAGGACATGCTCGTAGTTGATCCGATCCGAGGCGGGAACCGGGAAGCCGCTGTTCTTGATGGCCAGCCGCTCGATATTCCAGATCGGAACGACATCGACCCGCTTATACGGCTCGTATTCCTCGAGATCGACCGAAATCTCGCTGATCTCCTCATCCTCCTGCGGCGCGGCGTCGCAATGCGTCAGCAGCACGTCGACGAACTTGTAGGCGTACGGATGATTGACCGTCTTCCACGGCACATTATTTTGCTGGAACACGTGGTACAGCTTCTCGATCTCTTCAATATAGCGCCGGCTCTGCACGAGCCGGGCCGAGATCGGGTAACGTCCGCCGGACGTGATCATCTCCCCGCGGAACGTTCGCTCCCCTTCCAGCAACCCCCGCAGCGCTGCATAATCGCATTCCAGGAAGAGCGTGAACAGCAGCGCCTCTTCCTTCCGCTGCATATGATCCAGCAGCTGGCTCATGTCGATCAGCTTCGGCGCCGCGTCCTCCGGCAGCATCGGATGCAGGAAGTCGTGAATCGGGTCCAGCTCATCGCGGCGGCACAGCGAGACGAAGACATCATGCTTCTCTTCGCCGTCCTCCACCTCGTCGAACACTTTGCGCTCCATCTTCCGGTTCATCTCTTCCTGATACTCCACCAGATTGAGGAACAACCCGGTCATCAGCTGCTTCAGCTGCTTGCGCTGCTCCAGATCCTCCATTTTGCTTAACCGATCGGAAATGATATCCTTCATGGCGATGATTGGCTCCTCCTTCTCCTCAGCTTGCCCGGCCCGCGGGCATGATCCCCTTCGTCTGCCGCTACTGTAGTGCCCGCCCGGTGCGGTCTGGCATGGCTACCTGCCGGAGCGCCCGTGACCCGGCTTGGCAGTGCCCCCCGGCGGGGAATGCCTGCCGCGGAAGTGTCCGTCCATGGAGCCCGCCGATGGTGAGGCCTGCTGCGGAAGTCCGCAGAAAGCCCCCGATGGCGAGGACTGCGACGGAGGTATCCGCAGGAACACCTGCATGCGAATCCCGCAGTGCCGCTGCCCGCCCCGACCCGATGTGCCGTGGACAGGTATGCTTCGGACGCGGACGCAATGCGTTACTTCGCATCTCCGGCACACATCCCGGCAGAAAATCCTGCAAAATTACAGTTTTGTTTACTGAACACTGTGCGCTCCGCATCAATCCTGCAAATATGCAGCTTTTTGGCCGCCTTAGCCTCAGATTTCGCCCGCTATGGGCAAAATTGATGTAGTTTTGCAGCAATTTCCGCTTTTCGGCACATGTTGCGGCGGAATTCCTGCACGTATGCAGGAATTCTTAGCCCTGGCATACCTCATTACTGCGTTGGGGCAGATTCCCCTTCTCCCGAGTTCGTACCCGAGTTCTCACCAGAGCCCGTCCCAGATCCCGCACCGGAGCTCGTGCCAGATCCCGCACCGGAGTTGGCGCCAGATCCAGTGCCGGGGTTCGTGCCGGAACCAGAATCCGAGTTCGCACCCGAGTTCGTCCCTGAACCAGCACCCGAGCTCGCGCTCGAGTTCGCGCCGGAACTCGTGCTGGAGCCCGTCCCCGTGCCCGAACCGTTACCGGTAGCGGCACCATCAGCCGCGCCCCCAGTCGAGGCGCCGCCTGCGCTTCCCTCCGCGGGGCTCCCTGCCCCGGATGCGGCAGCGCTGCCGCCGCCGGAGGCGCTGCCCTGGCCGGCGGCATTGCCCCCCGCCGCAGGCGGGGCTTGCCCGGCACCGGCCGCTGCCGTGCCCGCCGCGGCTCCGTCCGCCCCGGCGGCAGGCTGCGGCGGTGGATTGAGCTTGTCGACCGCCTTGTCGATCTTCCGCTCCATGCCCAGCACCCGCTCCAGCATGTCAATCTCCTGATAGATCTGCTGCGCTGCCGAATAAGCGTCAATCGCCCCGACATAGTCCTGGGCGGCGAACTGCTGATCGCCCTTTTTCTCGAGCTTATCGCCCTCGAGCAGCCGCTTCTCCTTCTTCAGCCCGGTTACCTTCTCCTCCGCATCCTCCAGCTTCTTGCGAATATCCTTCTCGCCGTCGACGAAGCCCTCCTCGATTGCCGCCCGGCGCGCCCGCTGATACGAGCTGCGCGCACCGACGAAGTCCTGCGTCTCGAACTTCATGTCCCCTTCCTGCACCCAGCTCATAATTTGCATATACAGGTTGGTACGTTCAATTTTGTCCTCAAGCTCCTTATGGTTGAACTCCTTGTACGGCTTCGCTTCCTCCTGAGCCTTGACGTATTTGTCCAGCGCCTTCGCATAATCCCGTTCCTTGAAAAAGCCATCTCCGTCCACCATCAGCTGCATCAAGCGCTGCTTCTTGTCGAACAGATCGCGGTGATAGCGGTCCTTCAAGCGCTTGGCCATATTTCTCGCCTCGCTGTATTCGTTCACGGCCTTCGCATAATCGCCTTCCTTCATGTACGTGTCGGCGTTCTGCTGGAACTCGATCATATTCGTGGCCGCCTCCGCCTTGCGCGAGACCTCCTTCGCGTACAGGTAAATGGCGCCGCCTCCCGCCACAGCGAGGATGACCAGCGCGATCAGCCACTTTTTCAGCTGCCGCCACTTCTTCTTCGGATCCTCCTTGAACGCCTTGTTCACATAGACGGCCACGGCGGTATAATTATTCACCGTCCCGCGCTGCTTGCTGAGCAGCACGTCCTCGAGCGTATCCGTGAAGTCCTCCGGCTCCTTCGCTTCCTCGAGCGCATCCAGCATTTCCAGGCGGTGCACCTCTTCCCACAGGCCCGGCGTGCACAGCAGCAGCACATCGCTATCGGAGAGCGGCACCTTCTTCGAGACGAACGGCTCGAAGCCATCGGGACGGCCCATATAATTGAGCAGGTTATGGCGCTCCGCGTGATAGTCGATCGCCGCGTCCGAGATCTCCCCGGCATTCGCCATCGCCTGCGCCAGACTCTGATCCTGGCTGCGCCCGAACAGGCGCCCGCCGCGGAAATGGTACAGGCGCGCATGCCCTGCCACCGCCCAGACGATCTTCGCGTAGTCGGTGACGACCAGGATCAGGCTCGCCTTGAGCCGCACCCGGCGGCTCTCTTCCCTGAGCCATTCATGCGCTTCCTGCATGTACCGTTTCAATCTCAGCGGAGACATCGTCGGCTTCTCGGTGAACCGCCCCAGGATGCTCTTCACGACCATCTCGGCGCTGTCCGCCTCCCGGTCCGCATCCAGGCCGTCGGCGATGACCCAGCAAGCCATATCATCGAGCTCGACATAAGCGAAATAATCCTTGTTATGTAGAAAAGAACCGGCCTCCGACACGAAGCTGGTCTTGAAATCGCTGTTCTCCTTCCTCATCCGTACCCCCGCTTTTCCCCTATTCCGCACATAGCTCTGCAGGCTCTCCTTCCTGTGAAGGGAATGATGCCCCCGACGCGCCGATCGAACCGCTTCTTCGGCCCCTTATATTCCGGCGCAGCGAATGTCTCGATACTGCAGCCTCTTACCTTCCGACACACCGAATTCCACAGCCTATCCAGACACTGAGCTTCCGACGCCCGCCTCTTAACTTCCGACACATCGAATGCCACAGCTTAGCCAGCCCCTCAGCTTCCAATGCAGCGAATGTCCGCCTCCCGGCGTGCCGCAGGCCCTAGCCGCTTCGACCCCGCTGGCTCCGGCTGCGTCGCTCTAGCCAGCCCGTCTGGCACTCAGTCATGATCGACGATGACGATCGTCGCGTTGTCCTGATTCGCCAATCCCTTGGCTTCGATTGCCTCGATAATCTCTTCCGCAGCATCATTCGGCGATATCGGCTGGGACAGAATCGCCTCCAGCTCCACCTCGGGCATCGTGTTGTAGACGCCGTCGCTGCACAGGATGACCCGATCCCCGGGCCGGAGCGCGAACGGATCGCTGCCCATCTCCATCCGGGCGAAATGCTCATAGCCCAAATAATTGATCAGCCGCTTCCGCAGAGGATGATCGATCGCTTCCTCCTTCGTCAGCTCCCCTGCTAGACAGCGTTCCTGCAGCACGGATTCCAGCGTATGCTTCTCATTCATCCGGATGAACTCCCCGTCCCGGAACACCATGATGACACTGTCCCCGACGGCGGCCCAATACAGCCAGTCCCCGGCGATGACGCCGGCGACGAGGGTCGTTCCCCCGGGCGCGCCCTGCAGGCTCTGCAATATTTCCGAATTGCTGACCTTCCCGGCCTTCGCGAAATAATCATGAACGTCCCGGATATCGGACAGCTTCAGAAATTCCCGGATGAACACGGTCACGGCAATCGTGCTCGCCAGACGCCCATGGGCGAGGCCGCTAATGCCGTCGGCCAGCACGGCGGCGGTGCCGTGCGGGGTGGTTACGCTGGAGAAATAATCATCCTGCTCGTCCCGCGCGCCGATCGTCTGTCCGTTCCCGATCGGAACGCCCGGCTTGTCGGGAGCGGCGTTCGCCAGCAAGCGGCGCCGCGCCCAGAGCAGCAGCAGAATCGCCGCCGCCGCACCCAGCACGATGATATACGGCACCCATTCCTGTAATTCCATCGGGATGCCCATATTAACCTTCGTTATGGTCCCACTCGAAATGGACCCCACAGAGCGGAATAAAGATGAACTTGCTCCGGCCGAGCTGAAGGACGTCGTAAGCGGCCAGCTCTACCGGCGTATATACCGCTTCGTTATTGTGATAGGCCAGGCCGGAAGCGTCGCCCGGCAGGAGATAGAAGTTGCGCTTCTTCGGGTCGTACACGATGACGGCGTGGTTCCGCCGCGAGATCGCATTGTCGCCCAGAATGCGGATATGCATGTCCTCGGAGCGTCCGATGAAGTTCTTCTCGGCGCGAATCCGGTAATCTTGGCCGAGCTGAGGCCCTTCGATGCAGACGAGCCACCCCGTTACCGGGTCAATGCCCGTCGTCTCGCCCAGATAAGGCATCGTCTTCTCGTCCTCTTCCGGCCGCACCGGCTTCTTCGCCGCCGCGTCGCCGCTCGGCGCCGCCTCCACCGAGATACTGCAATATGGGCAAATATTGCCGTGCTTGCGCGTGCTGAACATGTGTCCGTTGGCGCATCTTGTCAGACTCATCCTGTTCATTCCTCCGTTACTCGATTCTTTATAGAGGTATTGCTTCTATCGATGTAGCGCTCATGGCGCTATTTCACCACGATTCGCGTATTGGCAATGCAAATAATATCGCCGGATTCAATCCGGTACGGCCCGTCTTCCTCCAGCTGCTCCGCCGTCCTGCGTCCGGCCGGCTGAATGCCGACACCGTTGCGGGAATCGAGGTCCTCCACGTACCAGCTTCCCGAAGCATAATTCAGCACCGCGTGATGCTTGCTGATCAGCGACGCGTATTCCGAATCTGACAGATCTATGTCAACCTCGCTTTGTGCAGAGCTCTTGCCGATAAGCAAGGAAGTTTCCCCATGGATGTACCATTCCTTCACGCTCTCCCCCTCTTCGTCCAGGAGAACGAGCTTGGCAATGGCTGCGCCGTCCTGCCGGCGCTTCTTGCGGCGTCGAGCCCTCCAAGCGGCATAGACGGCTGTCCCTGCGGCAAGCAGGACGCCGACCGCCACCTTCAATACCAGATCCGCATTCCATATGTACACGTAGAACAGTGCTGCCGCCGCAATGCCGGCAATCAGCATATCAATGACCATAATCCAGCCGGCATGATGCTCCCAGCCGGGATGGGCTTCTTCATAATCCGCTTCATACCTCACATTCGATTCCTCCAACAGTACAAGGATCCCGTGCCAAGACGGAGCCCGTCCAGAATCAATATGCCAATATACTCTCTGTCTAACTTCAATGAAAATTCAATGAATCATAACTCTGACTGAGCCGCATCTGGGCGCCGCTGCAGCGGCCCGCCCGGTTACCGGGCGGCCGGATGCGCTTCCGAATGCGCTCAGGCACAAGCCTTGCCTGTGATAAGGCGAACCGCTTCCATTCGGATCGTCGCTTTCGCCCCTTCACTTCTTCCGCGTGCCAAAATACCGCTGGAACATCGCCGCCGCGTCAATCGGCTCCGATGCTTCCTTGCCCGCGCCCTTCATGCCGGTCGGCTTCTTCGTCTTCGGATCGAAGCCGAAGAACCGGGCGAAGTTCGCCTCCACGTTCCGCGGATCGAACGGTTCCTGCGCGGATGCCCCCGTGGCCTCGCGCGGGCGTTCCGGCCCCGCTCCCCGCTTCCCGCCTTGACCGAAAGCCTTATCGGCCTTTCCTTTCCCGTCCAGTTCATCATCATACGCAGAGCGCGCGGCTTCATCCTGGAGCACCGCATACGCTTCATGAATCTCCTTGAACCGCTGCTCGGCCTCAGCGCTGCCGCCGTTCACATCGGGATGATGCTGCTTGGCGAGCCGCCGGTAGGCCTTCTTGATCTCGTCCGGCGCCGCATCGCGCCGCACACCCAGCACGTCATAGTAATTTGCAGCCATCCGCATCCTCCCCGCCACTCGCTAAGTAAATAAAATTTAAGAGGCACGAAGCCTCTTAAACTTGGAATGCATGTTCCGATACGCCGCGTGTGCGTGTGCGGGAACCCGATTACATCGGGTAACCGCCGTCGATCGTCGCGAGCTCAGTTTTGTCTTTCTTCTGCTTGATGTAGAGGCTGAATGATCCAACGCCTTCCGTGTCGCCGTACGTCTCGGTGTAATCGACGACGAACGCGTTAGGGAAGTACACCTTGCGCACGACTTGATCCGCGGCGATGACTTCCAGTGTCACTTTGCGGTAGCAGTCCGCCTTCTCTGCTGGAACGAGCGACCACAACGCCAGCTTCTTCGTGTCGTCGGCGTTGTCGCCGTCGGTCGCCGTGATGATTTTGCCGGAGATGCGCATAGTCGCGCCAACGTCCGTCGATCTTGCGTTGGAGTCGTCCGGCGTGTCGGTGTCATAGACGACCTTTTGGATGTTGTCCATGCCGAGCTCGATTGTTTCTGCACCTTCTACTCTGAGAATGAATCCCATGAATACTACCTCCTTGAATGTGGTTGAGATTGATGCCGGAGGCGATGAACGCTTCCGGGATTTATGTAGAGAGGCGAGCTTGGTTAAGCACACCTCCAACATACGTTTCCAAAATCCGGCCATACGGGTCACGCCTTGACCGGCGTTGTGCCTTTCGTGATCATGACTTCAAGATTTTTCACATTGCCATTGAACACGAGATCGATGTGGCACAGATTGCTCTTGTCATCGATGATATAGGACATGTCATCGCCGTCTTGAATGATGGAGTTGACATACCCGCGCGTACCGAGCCATTTGCTCTTTTGGCTGCTCGGGTTGTTGCTGAAGAACTTGACGATGTTCTCATGCTTGAAGTCGCCCGTCTGGAAGCGGAGAATCCGCTCGATGTACGTGCTGACCAGTGTCTTGTAGAGCGGATCGAAGCCGCCCTCCGTCATCGCCATGCTTCTCGCCTTGTACACCGTGATGCGCTTGATATCCTTATCCTGCAGCTGCGCATTCTCGGAAGAGAAGACGAAGCCGAAGTTTTTCCGGTTAATCGCATCCTTGATGTTGTTCGTGAAGCCGGTAATCTCCTTCGCCATCGTCGTGACGGCGCGGAGTGCATGGTCGCTTGCCTCGATATCGAATCTAACACCCGGATATTCCCGACTCACGGTTTTGAACGATTCACGCAAATATTCCGGACACTGATACGCAGCCACGATGCCGGCGGCAACATAAGCGGATCCGATATAGACGCCCTCGATCCACAGCTTGAGAATGTCTTCCTTCTCCTTGGACAGTTGAACGCCATGCTCCGTCTGCAGCATGCGGCTGTCGATGACGACACCGGACTTATCCTTCGGAATGACCGTAAAGTTCGGAACGCACGGAATGGCGAATTCACTGTATTCTTTGCGCACCATGGTGCTGCACTTGTCGATATATTTGTCGAGGCCGGAGGTCGCCATGCTGCTGAAGGTCGTCTCTTCCCCTGATTCGAAGCTGAAGAAGACCTGAACCTTGTAGTCCTTAACGACTTGAAGCAGCATCGTCAGCGACTCCATCGTGTTCCCTTCCTGCTTCACGGCCTTCCCGTTGCCCCGGAAGCGCTCGCGGGTCACCTTCACCTTGCCTGCCGATTCCAGCTCCACCGAAGGCACGATGCCGAACCAGATTGTGTCGGCGAATTCGTTTTTGGAGTTCACCGTGTTCAGGTACGTCTCCAGGCGCGGAATATTATTGCTCTTCACCGTCATGTCGAGCGTCGCGTTCGTGATGAGCATCGACGGCAGCATCCCTTTATTCTTGGTCGCATACTGGTCGAAGAACATGCGGACGCCCAATAATTTCTCCACAAGCGGTTTAACCGTTTTCACGAAATCGTCCTTCGCATTCTTGTAAAACTCGAGATAGGTGTTGTAGTTCTGTACTTCCGTCTCGACATCCACCTCGGTCTGCACGACAGGCAGCGGGCAGAACGTGCGGACAACCAGGTCCTTCACATAGGAGGACGGCGTCTCGGAGATCGACTCGTAATCTTCCTCGAATACGGTAGCCAGCCCGGTGCTGCTATTGTCATCCATCAGCATCAGCTCGGTGCTCTCGCTCTTCGGCGCCTCGATAATTTTCAGTTCGCCCGCGTCTCCAATCGTCAGCATCCCGATCTGAATCGCTTCCGCCTGATTCTCTTCCCGCGAGCCGCCGAGCAGGAGGCGCGTCTTGATATCCTCGATCGCGAGCGGAAGCATCGCCATTACGTTGTTGTAATTTTTGCTCGCATCCTCGAACATCGTGTTCAGCTTGTCGCCGAGATCGAGCTTCTTCGGATCGCCCTCATCCAGCTTGTCATACTGGGTGTACATGTAATGAATCTCTTTCCGCACCTGGCGGATGTCGTCCATTACCTTCTTCGGTGAGATCATGTCCAGCAGATTCTCGAATTTGAAGTCGACGTTCGTGATTCCTTGGCTGCGCTTCGTGTCAATGAGGGTGAACAGCATTTTCAGAAAATCGTTGCTCTGGTCGATCTTGATCTCCGAAATGCAATCGTCCGCGATCCCCTCCGGTTTCTTCAGCGTGTACATTACCTTCTGGTTCGCAGCGTTGAAAAATGAGTAGACGCTTGGGGAGAACTTGTCCAGGAACTCGTCGAAGCTGCGGACAAGCAGATGTTCGTTGACTTCCTTGATTTTGTCGTCGCTCAGACTGTCAATCCCTCTGACATCGCCTACGATGGTCAGAAGATCCAGCTTCTCCGGGTTAATCTCCTCGAAGAGCATGGCACGGTTCGTTTGGTTAATGATGTCCATGTCGTTCAGCAACATGATGTCAAGCGGTTACGGCATGGCCGCAGCCGGCTTGCCAATCATATGCTCCTCCTTTCTATCGCTTGATGCATGTATTGCCTCGGGTCAAGCGGACCATCCGCCCTTGCGGGGCGTACGTCCTGTCCCGTAAGAGGGAGCGCCAGCCTAAGGCAGGAGGCGCAATTCCTCTCGGATTCCAATTGAGTATAAAGGCTCTTTCCGCGAACAAACAGGATTCACGCCCCATGACGTTTTGGACAATAGCAACTAATTTCACGTAATCGCATGGAACTATATTTTCGAACGGCAATCTTTCGCACGAACGAAAAAAAATGGAAATCGAGCTTATTCGACTTTATCTTAAAAATATTTATCCCAACGTGTCAATGAGTCTTCGAATCGGGACTTTTGGACCAAAAATATAGTCTTTCTTTGACAACAAATGTCGAACCGTGGAAAAGCTATTTAGAATTGCCTTCGAGAATCCGATTCTATTATTTGGATATTGTACGGATTGCCGCGAGGTTCCTAGATGACCATAAATCTAACACTTACAGGAAAAGGTGATAGGATGAAAAGAACTCTGCCCAAGCGCGGCGGCCTGTTCAAGGGGCTGGCGGCTGCCATCGCATTGATCGTGCTGTGGAGCAGCGGAGGCGGCGCAGCACCCGCATTCGCCGCAGACAAAGCCGCAAATGCGGCCTCGCAAGGGATCGACGCCGTATTCGTTCTGGACGTCAGCTATTCGATGAATGAGACCGACAAGGACGGCATCGCTGCCGAGGTCATTAACATGTTCATGGATATGAGCGATCCCGCCAAGACCCGGATCGGCTTCGTCGCCTACAACGACCGGATCGTCGAGACGCAGCCGCTGACGTCCATCGCTTCGTCTGGGCATCAGGCGAAGCTGAAGCAGAAGCTGCAGCATATGCCGCGCTACGGCTACACCGATCTGGGGCTCGGCCTGCGCACGGGCGCGGAGATGCTCGCCTCCGACAAGGAGAAGAGCGGCGTTCCGTTCCTCATTCTGCTGTCCGATGGCGGCACCGACTTCGGCTATGCTTCCCGGGGAAGAACGGTGGAGGATTCCAACCGGGACGTGAAGCACGTCATCAAGCAAGCCCAATCGCAAGGCTATCCCATCTACACGATCGGCCTGAACCACGACGGCTCGGTCAACAAGGAAGAACTGGAGCGGATCGCCAAGCAGACGGGCGGAACATCGTTCATTACCGACAGCGCGGATGATTTGCCCGATATTTTCAACCAAATCTTCGCCCGCCAGATTCAGTCCGTCCTCGTAACGGTCGCCGCCGTAACGGCCACCGGCGAGCTTCAGGAGGTGAAGGTGCCGATTCCGAATTCCAGCATGAGCGAAGCGAATATTATATTGCTGTCTTCGCACCCGCTGCGGGAATCCCAGCTGTATTACAGCTCCAAAAACGTGCGCCTGTACGAGTCGAATAAATACCGTCTGATGAAAATCATTCGTCCCGAACAGGGTGAACTGGTCATAAAGCTGCGAGGCAAACCGGGAGATTTCGTCAAAGTGAATCTGCTCGGGAACTATAGTTTGGGACCTGAGCTGGTTCTTGAGTCCCAGGAAGTTATAAAAGGGCAAAATACGAAATTTTTATCATACTTGCAGCATCCCGACGGTTCCCGGCTGGAAGATTCGCATGTATTCGACACGATGCAGGCGGATCTTGTCGTAACCTATCTTGACTCTGGCGAGGAAGAGCGGACTCCGCTGGCAAGGAAGGGGAACGGGTTCGAAGGGGATTATGTGTTCCGCCAATCCGGCTCGTACCGCTGGCATGTCCATATGCATGGCCCTGACTTCTACCGCATGAGCCCGGAGATAGAACGGAAGGTGGAGAACCTGCCGCCGGAAGCGGTCGAAGCCTCGGCCATCTCCCTGACCAAGGAAGACGGGGAAGTGCGCATCGATCTGAGAGAATGGTTCCGCGATCCGAACGGAGATGCGATGGCCTTCCAGCTTCAGCCGCCAACGGACAATAGGCTGGAAGGCGCTTATATCGAGGATAATTGGCTTGTTGTGACGCCGCGGAAGACAGGCGAGGCCTCGCTCGCCGTGCAAGCCTCTGATCCGGAAGGGGGCACGGCCGTCTCGTCGCTCGCCTTCACGGTCCGATCCTATTGGGAGCGGCCGCTTCAGATCGGGGCCGGCATCTTGATCGCGGCGCTGATCGGCGGCGCGGCCTACCTGTGGCTGCGGCCGCGGCCCAAGTTCGCCGGGCGGCTGGAGGGCTACTTCCTGAATACCGCCAGCGGCAACGACATCCCGGTCGCCTTCTGGCCGCTGTCATCATTCGACAACCGCCGGGTCAGCCTGGCCGATCTGTTCCGCAGCCTCGACATTCATGAGCCGCTGCCGGAAGCGGAGCGCATCTTGCTGGAGCCGAGGAAGGAGGGCGTGCTGCTGGTCGTCCACCATACGTCCTGCGCCGTCGACAAGGGGCGGACGCCGATTCCGAAGGGCAAGAAGGAAGTTGTGCAATACAATGAGAAAATCTATGTGACGTTCGAGGACTGCATTACCGAGATCGAGCTTCGGTATAAGCCGCTCAAGTCAGGTACCGTCTCCACAGGACGTTCGCATTCACTGCCGGAATCGGGCTGATAGGCTGATAGGGGAAGAGCCGGGGCTTACGCCCCGGCTCTTCCTGTTATCGTCGCTTCATAGTATCCGCTGCACGCTAGCTTCCGCCTCGGGACATCGATTCTTGGTCTGCCGCCTGTTCCGGAAGGCGCTGACCTTGCAGCCTCTCCTTCAGCGCCCAAGTGAGATGCTCCGCATAGAGCGCGATCCGGAACGGATTCAGCGAGGCCGGGCGCTTGCGGGCGTTGATGGCCAATCCCTTCGTAATGACCCGGGCCAGCAGAGGGCTCGTGCCCCGGCTCCGCTGCCGGATCGGCTCAACCTGATCCCGGAACAGCCGCTGAGTCACATCCAGCGGCGGCTGGCCGCACAAGCAGAAGTACAGCGTCGCCGCCAGGCTGTATATATCGGCAGCCGGATCCTGCTGCGATGTCTCGGAATACAGCTCCAGCGCCGAATAGCCCGCCGTCGTGAAGATCGGCTGTCTCCCGCCCGCTTCATAATCCACCGCCGATCCGAAATCAATCAGCTTCGGCATTCCTTCCCGATCGATAATGATATTGCCCGGCTTGATATCCCGGTGAATCAGGCCCTGTCTATGTATATATTCCAGCGCATCAATGATCTGCAGCATCGTCTCCTTGTAGAATCGGGCCCGGGACGGCGCCTGCCCTTCCCGAATATATTGCGCCATCGTCATGCCCGGGCAGTAGGCCGTCACGAGGTAGACTGTTCCGCCCTCTTCGAATTGATCGACATAATCGACGATGCAAGGATGACTCAACCGCTGCAGCAGCGGCCCCTCCTTCGCGAAAATATCCCGCTGCTCCTCGAATTGCGCCCTCGCCCCCGGCATACGGCAGCGCACGGAGCGCCGATCCCGATCCCGCCGTGCCAAGGCCTGCGGGAAAAATTCCTTGATCACGCACCATGACCCGCTCTCGATATGTCTCGCTTTATAGACGATGGACAACTCGCCGCTCGACACCACTTTTCCAATCCGATACTTATTCTGCAACCTCGTATTCCGCTTCAAGGCCGACTCGTTGACCGTCTGTGCCACCTGATTCCTCCGCTCCGCCGTCAGCGCCCGCCTGCCCCTGCCTGCCTCCGGCGCTGTGCCTGTACTTTCATCTATTGTAGCAAGATCCCCCAGCATTTTCTATTTCCTTGTCAACATTCCGCCGATTACTCCCTATTCCGACAAAAAACACCCTACCCTGCCGAGCAAGGTGCCTGTCTATGGCAGATCCGCTACCGCCTGTTCATCCTGGCGGGCCGTCCCCCTGCATCCTCACGCGGTTGCGCCCGTCCCGCTTCGCCGCATACAATCCCTGATCCGCCATCTGCACAAGGGCTTGCGGATCAGGACCACGCTCTTGCTGTCCCGGGATCCAAGTGGCCGCTCCGAGGCTGCATGTCACATAATGGCTCACCTTGGATGCCTCATGGCAGATAGTCAACGATTCCACCTGCAGCCGGATCGACTCGGCGGCAATGGCCGCATTCGTAGCCGGAGTATGCGGCAGGAGGACGGCGAATTCTTCCCCGCCGTAGCGGGCCGCGACGGACAGCGGCTGAGTAACCGCGGCCCTGACCGCCTGGGCCACCTGCCGAAGACATTCATCCCCCGCCAGATGCCCGTACGTGTCGTTATATCGCTTGAAATCATCGATATCGAGCAGGATAAGCGACAGCGGGCAGTTCTCCTGCTTCATCCGCTCCCATTCCTGCTGCAGCATCAAGTCGAAATAGCGGCGGTTGTACACGCCCGTCAAGCCATCGGTATAGGAGAAATCAGTGAGCAGCCGATTCGCCATTTGAAGCTTTTTGTTCGCTTCCTTCAATTTTCCCTCGGCGGCGATGCGATCGGTCACATCCCGGAAATAGACGGATACGCCCTGCCCCGTCGGGAAAATCCGAAACTCCAGCCAGCGCTCCTGCAGCTTGTCATACTCCGTAAGCTCCGCCGGATCGCCCCGCTCCATCACCTGATGCGACATCGCATACATCTTGCCTCTCAGCAAGTGAGGGCTGGCGGTCCAAATCGAGCGGCCCTTGACCACCTCGAAATCGAGACCGGTATATTTCTCCGCTTCCTTGTTCATATACGTAAATTCCCAATCCTGATTCACGGCCAAAAAGGCATCCGTAATGCTGTCCAATATCGTCGCCACCCGCTCCTGCGACTGCTTCAGCGCCGTCTGCGAATGCATCAGCCGGACATAGAGCTGGTTCAGCTCGTGGAAGAACACGGTCAGCAGCGCCGTTGACGAGATGAAGGAATTGATCCGGGAGGCATACCAGCCGACAGTGTACCGCACTCCGGCGAACAGCGACAGATTGATATCCATCCAGAACATAAAGGCGGACATCGTCAGCCACAGATGCAGCAGGCTCTGCGCTCGCGTGGCGGTAAACAGATAGACCAGAGCGAGAAGGTTGAGAAGCCACAGCGCGGGCCCGATTCCCATATTCAACATCAGGCCGTAATGATTCCGTTCGAGAAGAACCGGCAGCTCGTCCCGGAACTGCCCAAGCAGGTATATCAGAATCGCAACGAACAGCACCACCGCACTGAATATAACGGCGGCCGTCGCCCTCTCCCTCCGCTCGTTCAAGGGCGCTTTCCATCTCTGGAGACTATAAGTGTACAGAATAATGCCGAGCGGAAAGCCGGAATGCCAGATTACCCAGAACCAGACCGATGTCTGGGTTCCGGCATGCAGCAGCCCCGTAGCGGAAAAAATGCCCGGAAAGGTCAGCAGATACAGAATCGTAATCAAGCCGGCGAACAGAAAGGCGGCTGCGAGCAGAAGAATCGGCTTATACCCCGTCGCCCGGAACTGGACATACAGCAAGTAAGCCGTCATCAAATTCCCGAACACAATCCAGGCAATAAAAATGGGCAGGAACGGCCGGACCTCGGGCAGCGGCATGTCGACATAGGGACTGATCAGAAGCGAGACGGCCAACACCCCGATACTGATAGCCAGGGCGGTCTTTCTCTGCATCGCTGTTGCCGGAATGTTAATCAGACTCGTTAGCGGGTCATGCATGCGCAGCATGGAGTGGAATCAACCTTTCGTCAGTCAATGGCTCATTTCGTCGAATCTTGTCACATCTTACTCTCATAGTAACATACTATCCGTCTGTGAAAAGATAAAACCGGGCCCCCAATCTCTGGGGTGCCCGGTCCGGCATCCATCATATACAGTTCGGCCAGGGAGGCGACACCGTAGCGCATTACTTCCGTCCGCGCGGCGCCTTCCCCTTCTTGCCCGGCCCTGGCGCGGCGTTCCGTCCGGATCGCTGTCCAGCCGCGGACGAGCCCCGCTTCCCGCCGCCTGCGGTAACTGCCGCATGGCCGCGGCGTCCCCGGGCAGCCTGGGCCGCCCCACGGCCGCCCTTGCCCCGCTCGGCTTGCGCCCGGCCGTCGGCTGCCTTCCGCCGGCGGTCTGCCGGACGCTCCGTCCCGGCTCCCGCGCGGGCCGGGTTCGGCCGCTGCGTTCGTTCGCCGCGGCCTTCTTCTTGCCCGCGGCGCGCCCCCTGGCGGCCACCCGCATGGCCGCCGGCTCTGCGGCGTTCCGGTCCCGCATCTGCCGCTCTGCGCGCACCGGCACCCCGATCGCTCCGCCCGCCGGACGGGCCTCCCCGGCTCTGCCGGCGCAGCTTCATGCGGATGCCCTGCTCGATGAGAGCGAGATAGCTCGCATCCCGGGGCGCGGCCAGCGTGATGGCCCACCCGGCTCCGCCCGCACGGCCCGTCCGCCCGATCCGGTGAATATAGCTCTCGGCATCATGCGGAATATCATAGTTGAATACATGCGTAATTCCTTCCACGTCCAATCCGCGTGCCGCCAGATCGGTCGCCACCAGCAGCTGCACATTCGCCTGCCGGAACCGCTTCATCACCTGCTCCCGCACCGCCTGGGTCAGATCCCCGTGCAGCTCGTCCGCATCGTATCCCTTCGCCTTCAATGCCTCATATAGCGTCTGGGCCCGCCGCTTCGTGCGGCAGAAGATAACGGCCTGATAAGGGCGATGCTCATCGAGGAGACGGAACAGCGTCTCTTGCTTCGCCCGATCCGTCGTCTCCACCACGAGCTGGCTAATATCCTTCACCGTCACCTGCTCCGCCTCCACCCGGAGATCAAGCGGCGAGCGCATGAAGCGCGCGGCAAGCGCACGAACCGGCTCCGGCATCGTCGCCGAGCAGAGCAGCGTCTGCCGGCTGGTCGGCGTGTGCGCGATAACATCTTCCACCTCAGGAAGAAAGCCCATATGCAGCATCTGATCGGCCTCGTCCAGCACGAGCATGCGGATGCCGGATCCGTCGAAGGTGCCCCGGCGCAGATGATCGGTCAAGCGGCCCGGTGTGCCGATGACCAACTGGCATGCTCCCTGGAGCTTGCGAATCTGCTTCTCCACATCCTGGCCTCCGTAAGCGGCCAGCACATGAATGCCTCCGCTTCCATCCGGGGCGGAGTTCGTCAGCTTCTTGGCCTCTGCCGTAATCTGCAGAGCCAGTTCCCGCGTCGGCGCGACGATAAGCGCCTGCGCCCGAGGCTGCTCCGGATCGATCCGCTGCAGGATCGGGAGCAGGAACGCCAGTGTTTTCCCCGTTCCGGTCTGCGCTTGCAGCACGGCATCCCGGCCAGCCAGCGCGGCAGGGATCGCTTGAATCTGAATCGGCGTCGGCGCCGTAATCCCTTGCTTCGTTAATCGATTCGCCCACTCTTGGCGAATGCCCAATGATATAAAGCCTGACAGACAGGCCACCTCATTTCTTCGCTATGCGTATGCATCGGTTTCTCTTTTGCTAGTCATGGATTCTTTGATTCATTGATTCTTCTTGGATTCATTGATTCTTCTTACTTTATTGATTCATCGATTTCACGGCGACGAATCGCCGGACCCGATAATCTGCTTCACCCGGCCGACCTGCCCGTCCTGCAGGCGAACCTTGATGCCATGCGGATGATAGGGCGAATTCGTCAGAATATCTTTGACGACCCCCCGGGTCGTCTTGCCAGTACGCTGATCCTGCTTCAGGACAATATCCACCTCGAGACCGGGGCGGATGCTCGCCCGCTGCTGACCGCTCTGTTCCATATGCTTCCCTCCTTCGGACCTTCGTCCTCCTTGACCCGCATCCTTGCGTACGGATCCTCCCGATCACAGCTCGAGATGCTATTGGGATACAGTCCTCTATTTGCGGCACACGGCGACGCCGATGAAATACCGCACCCCTTCCCGCGGCTTCTCGAACGTGACCCCGCGCTGATAGTAAATATCCGTCTCCGCGAACCGGGTGAACAGCTCTGCGAATTGCTCCGGTGTCAGCTGATGCACATGGAACGGCTCGTTCGTCGGCATGCCTCTCCCCCTGCCGAACGGACTCGACAACACCAGGACGCCGCCCGGATTGAGCATCTGGTACAGGTTGTCCATCAATTGCCGATCGTCGGCCACATGCTCCACCGTCTCGAAGCTCAATATCGTATCGAAGATGCCAAGCTTGCCTGGCAGCTCCGGGTCTGTCGCATCCCCCTCCACGTACGTCACCTTCTGATGATGGTACTCCCGCCGTGCATATTCCAGGGTCGGAAGGTCATTGTCGACGGCAACAATCTCCGTCACCTCCCGCTTGCGCTCCTTGGCGACCAGATGAGAGCCGTAGCCGGTCCCGCAAGCGATATCGAGCACCCTGCCCCGAGCATAGGGCGTCGCGAAATAATAGCGGGCGATGTGCTCCAGCAGCATCCCGTTCATCGGCTTCATCAGCTTGGGAATAATTCGTTCCCCCGTCCATTCCAGCATCCATTCACGCTCGATTCCGTTTTATTTTCCCCATGTTACAGGAAAGCAGCGAAAAATGCCACTATTCAAAGCCGATGAGCAAGAACGAACGATATCATCCATAACATCCACACCATCGCCGTCCTTGAACCCGCCTTTACGTTCAGCTTCCCCAAAAAGCTGCTAATTTCAGGCTGTTGAGAAAGTCCTAGCGATTTTGCGGCATTTCATTTATTATGTGGTGGATCTCGTCTCTCAGTAAAAAAAATCAATTTAAAACGCTATGGGTGCCGAGTTTTGAGTAGGAAAATGGACAATCTCCACCCCTTCGTATAAGACAGGGGTTTCCAATGGCCTGAAAACTACACCAATCCGCAAAACTGCACGATTTCTCCAGACACGCCTATTCAGTAAGCGAAATCCTGCGTAAATACAGCAATTCGATATGGACGACTTTACCAGAAAGGGAATCCTGCAGAACTGCAGGAATTTCACCCGTTTGGCATCGGCTTGAAGCAAAAGGGCCTAAAATGATGTAGATTTGCAGCAATTCCTCGGGATGTGGACTCATTGAGCCGAATTTCCTGTAAAATAGCAGCAATTCCCTCCACATGTTCAAGCCCCAGGAGGCAACGCTGCCTCCTAAAGGCAATGATGCCTCCTGAAAGCAATGATGCCTCTTGAAGGCGATGATGCCCCCAGGATCCGACGCGGTCTCTTGGATCCCGTAAAATCAGGCCGTTGAGAAGTTCGTGGGAATTTTCGCCACTTCATTTTTTATATAGTGGAATCTCGTCTCACAGTAGGAAAAATCGACTTAAAACGCTCTAAGCGCCAAGTTTTGGTTGGCAAAGGGACAATCTCCACCCCTTCGTAAAAACAGGGGTTTTCCAACAGCTGCAAATTTGCCGTTTTTTGACCGGGTCCGTTTTTTGAGGAGAGCAATCCTGCAAATCTACAGGGATTATTTCCATTTAATCCAGGATTTTAAATTAAACAAGCGAAATGCTGTAGTTTTGCAGAAATTTCACCAGATTTAGCTGCCAAAGGGAGAAAAAGATGTAAAATTGCAGGATTCCACATCCCCCTAACCTTCTGCTCATTGGGACTCCAGCGCAACCACACCCCAGCGCAAAACCAAAAGGACCCGCCGCTATGACAGGTCCTTCGCCTGCGCCCTCGAGAGGCAGGCCTGCGGATGTTGAACGTGATTGAGATCGGACGATGGCCGCCCGCTTACTGGATTTGATAGCGCTTCTCGACCCTTTTACCAAGATACCATAGCAGGAACAATCCCGCCGCCGCCACGAGCAGACGCCACGGATGAGAGATGAAGCCCTGCCAATCATGACCGACGAAGGACATCATGAATACCATAACCCCTTTGCCCAGCACGACGGCAGCGACAAATATCCGCTTCGGCACATTACTTACGCCCGAAGCGATATTGACGAAGAAGGAAGGCGTGAACGGAAAGCAGTACAACAGGAACAGCGGCGTAAAGCCTTTGCGTTCAATCCATGAGAAGAAATGCTCCGCCTTCGGATATTTCGCTGACAAATAGGTGCTGAATCTCCCCCCGAACCGGCGCGCGATCAGGAAGACGATCAGGGCTCCCGCGACCGTGCCGAGCCACGAATAGATGAAGCCGAGCCACAAGCCGTAGGCGGAAGCATTGCCCGCGACGATGATGAACAGCGGCAAGAAGGGCAGCAGCGCCTCTACCATCGGCAGGGCGATGCCCGGAATGGGGCCGAGCGAAGAATATTTCTCCAGCAAGGCTTGAATCTGCTCCATGTCAAGCTGCGACAAATAGTGATAGGTACGTTCCAACCAATCCAGCATGATGACTCCTTTGTCTTCTTCTATGAGTACTTCCGCCTTTTGTGACGCACTTTAGTTCGAAGATCACCCCGATAGACGAGCTGCAGGGAAGGAGAATGGCGGAAATCCTCCGGCGTCACCCATACCCAGTTCTTGTCCACCACGTACATTCCATGCTCCTGCAGCATGGAGGCAACGAATTGGGAGCAGAAATAAGCGTTCTCCCGACGGATATGTATATTAAAAATGATGCCGAACAAGCCCAGCAGATTATATTTGTACTGCTCCGGATTCTGCTCCATCTGCTTCAGGCGCAGCCGGATCCGTTCATATGTGTCCGTGCTTACGGTGCAAGAGTACAGCGCACATTGCGTAGGACGAGCCTCGGTCCGAACGAGGTAGCCCTGCACCCGTTCCTTGACGAAGCCGCCATAGAACGGATTGAGCGGATGCTTCCTGCCGAAGCTGTACACCTCCCGCAGCTCGGAATCGAGCGCGATCGACGCGTGATTAAGCGGTGCCTTCGTATAGAGCCGGATAAGTTTGGAAAAAACCGTGCCCGTGTCGGTAAGAAGGATATAAATCTTCCTTTCGTCCACCATGCTCACCAACCTGTGATTAATTTCTGCAAAAGAATGAAAGAAGAGCTCCTGCCGGCGTCTGCTCACGAGGAGCAGCCGTGCGAATAGGACGTGTTGCCATATCCGGAATATGCTGAGAGATACCGCTCGTGAACGTGCTTCCTGACAGCGAGACGCCCATCCGGCGGCCCGGCCCAGTGAATCATCCTCTTCTATTGTATTGGAGTGGCGGATGCAATAACACAATCCCACGACCGGATTCGCCCTAGACCATTGTCGGGGACGAGTCGGAAGATAGTATGACAATCATGCATTCACAGTTCCCTTTGCATGCTTGCCGCGAGCTCTCATCGGCCGGCCAACACCCGGCCCTGAGCCCGCCTGCAGCGGTGCATTCACGCCCCTGCATCCATTGGTTACTGTTGAGATTATATCATTAATCACAGGCACCTTGCTATATATGTCAACTCTGCCATCCAGACAAGATGCTAGCTTTGCCGGGCGTTCGAGCAGCTCTCCCGTATCATCAGCTCCGTCGGAATGATGACCTTCTTGCTGATGGCTCGCTTCGTCCGGATGCGCTCGAGCAGCAGCTCCAGCGCCGTGCGGCCCATGAATTCGCTGTGGAGCTTCACGGTCGTCAAGGAAGGCGTGATGAACTGAGCGACAGTAATATCATTGAAGCCGGCGACGCTGACATCAGCGGGCACCTTCAGCCCCGCTTCCCGAAGCGCCCGCACCGCGCCGATCGCCATCGAATCATTCGCCGCCAGCACCGCCGTGAAGCGAACGCCCGCTTCGATCAGCCCGCGGGTCAACCGGTAACCGTCCTCTGCCGTGAAGCGCCCGATGCGAACCCGCTGCGGGTCATACCATCCCCGCTTCTGCATCCACCGCTCATACGCTTCCTCCCTTCGATCCGCGCCGTCATATCCGTCATCGTCCCGCCCGCCGATGTAGGCGATGTCCTGATGACCGAGGCTGTGCACATACGCCAGCATCTGCTCCATCGCATCGTGGAGATCGGCGATGACGATATCGAAGCGATTGTCCCACGGCACCGGCTCGACGAAGACGAGATTCGGCGTGACGGCCGCAAGCCGGCTCACCTGCTCCCGCTGCACCGGCCCAATGACGATATAGCCGTCCGCCGTGCCGCTGTCCAGGTCCAGATCGTCCTGGAAGCCGGCGAACCATTGCACCTGATACTCCCGGGCCGCCGCCTCGATCGCCAGACGCATCGTCAAATAATAAGGATCGTTCAATTCCTCGCTGCGCGGATACGTCATCAGCAGCCCGACGGTCGCAGCCGCGGAAGATTCCCCGGACGAAGCGGCGGATTCCTCCGTCCGCGCCCCCCGCTTGTGCTTCGTATATTCCAGCTCTTCCGCCACTTCGAAGATGCGGCGCCGCGTCTCCTCCGACACGGAGAGCGTCTCATCGTAATTCAATACTCTGGATACCGTCGAGACGGATACCATCGCCTTCTCCGCGATATCCTTCAATGTTGCCATCTCGTTCACTCCTTAATCTATTAAGCCTAGTTATCCCTCATTGTACTTCGTGCTTTTAGTAAATAAACAATCGTTTTAGTAAATAATTAATGACGGTTGCTGGCATCCAAGCAGATAACCCGCTATCTAGAGGATAGCGGGTTGAACGGCTGCTTACAATATAATTTCCTTCCCTTTGCGGGTATCGGAGATGAGTTTATTGGAATAGACGGACAGCTTCAGCTTCATATGGAACGGTTCGAAGCCGCAGCGGTAGCGGGCCAGTTGGTTCTGTCCGCATGAATGGGAGCCGAGCCCGTTCTGCTTGTAGTCCAGGTTCAAGACGATGTAATCGCGCTTCCGCAGATCGATGGTATGCTTCGCCGCGTCCAGATCGCCGGCTTCATAATAGGAAGCGCTGAAATCCACGCCCGGATAACCTGCCGCCATCAAGCCGATGCCATACCGATCCGCCAGCCGGACCCAGCGGGTCTCTGTATGATTGCCGTTCTCCTGCGGCATCACGTATGGCGTGAACAGGCCGTCCACCGTCTGTTCGAACACGCCGAGCCGGTTCGCTTCCTTCGAGTCGGCGTACGATTCGCCGGGGCCGCGCCCATACCATTTGGCGAATTCGCATTGCTTGTTGATCTGGAGCTTCACGCCGATGCGGGGCAGCATCTCCGGCGCATTGTGGAGATGGCCGCCGGGAACGCCCCGCACCTCGAACAGGACGTCGCCGTTCCCATAGATGCGGTACTCGTACACCGACCGGTAATGCCATGAAGCGTTGGTCGGAGCATTCATCGTATGCACCCGGACATGAACGCATTCTTCCCCGCACATCTCGTAGGCGACTTCCTCCACGACTTCGTGCATTAAATGCAGGAAGGTTTTCTGCTTATAGTCGGGCACCAGGTACATGTCATTATCGATCGCGGCCCGCCAGAACTGCAGCCGGGGACCGGCTTCGACCACGCGGCAGCCGTTGTACGTCCAGGAGACGATCTGCCCCTTGACGGTATCGAACGTAACGGCGAAGTCCTCGCCCCGCACGATCAGCTCGCAATGACGCTCCTCCAGCTCCAGCGCGCCCGCCGGCCGCACCGTGACCGCCTCGGCTGTCACCGGCAGGAGGAACTGGGCATTGGCCACCTCATGCCCCCGGGAAGCCCAGGCCGTGTCCCGATTCAAGACATAGGACAGGTTAAGATAGTAATCAGCGCCTGCCTCCGGCTCGAAGTCAAGCGAGTAATCAAGCGTGAGCTCACGCGCCGTCCGGGCGGGAATGCCGGCCGCCGAGGCGCGGCCCGTCCGGATCGCTTCTCCGTCCTTCACGATGCTGTAGAACAGATCGAGGTGGTCGAGGGAGGCGAAGTCGTATTTATTCTCGCAGCGGATGATGCCCCGCGCCAGATCGACCTCGGTTGTTCGCACCGGCTCGATCACCTTCTTATATTCCAGCAGGCCGGGGGACGGCGTCCGATCCGGCATGACCAGGCCGTCGATGCAGAAGTTGCCGTTCGTCGGATCGTCGCCGAAGTCGCCGCCGTAGCGATAATAGACCTGGCCGTCCTCCGTTGCGGCATAAATTCCGTGGTCGATCCACTCCCACACGAAGCCGCCCTGCAGCTTGTCATGCGCATCGAACAGATCCTGATACTCGCGGAGATTGCCCGGACCGTTCCCCATCGCATGCGCGTATTCGCACAAAATATGCGGCTTGTCCGAGTTCTCGATAATATGCTGCATCGTCTTCCGCTCCGGATGCTCCAGCCAGGTGTACATTGTCGAGTACACATCCGTCACTTCCGCCTCGCGATCCCCCTCGTAGTGAATGAGACGCGTCGGATCAAGCTCGCGCGCCCGGGCCGCCATTGCACGGAAGTTGGAGCCGAAGCCGGACTCATTGCCGAGCGACCACATGATGATGCTCGGATGGTTCTTGTCCCGCTGCACCATCCGCTCCAGCCGATCGACGTAAGACCGTTCCCACGCCGGATCGTCGGAAATCCAATTGTAGTCCCCCGTCAGCTCGAAGCCGTGGCATTCCAGATCCGTCTCATCGATGACGTACAAGCCGTATTCGTCACATAAATCGTACAAATACGGGGAATTCGGATAATGCGCCGTCCGCACCGCATTAATATTATGCTGCTTCATCAGCTTGATATCCTGCTCGATGTCGGCTCGCGAGACAACGCGTCCGGTCAACGGATGGGCGTCATGGCGATTGACGCCCCTGAACTTGATCGCGACGCCGTTGACGGTGAAGGTGGAGCCGCGCCGCTCAATCTGGCGGAAGCCGACCCGCTGCGGAACGACCTCGATGATGTCATTCCCCCGCTTGACGGTCAAGAGCAGCGTATACAGCTCCGGTGTCTCGGCGCTCCACAGCTTCGGCTGCGTCACCTCCGCTTCGAACCGCACCTCCTCCGCGTCCGCCGGCACGGCGCCCTCCGTCACCTTCCGCCGCCCTTCATCCAACAGCTCATAGCCGAGCGTGAGATCGGTGCCGGGATGACGAAGCTTGGCCGTCACCTGCAAGACGCCTTGCGTATAGGCGCCGTCCAGAGCCGTGACGACGGCCGCATCCTGGATGCCGCTCCGTGGCTGGGCGTACAGATCGACATCGCGGAAGATGCCGCTCAGCCACCACATATCCTGATCCTCCAGATACGTTCCATCCGACCATTGGTACACTCGGACCGTTAGCTGGTTCTCCCCCGCCCGCACGAAGCCGGTCACGTCGAACTCGGACTGCAAGCGCGCCCCCTTGCTGTACCCGGCCTCCGCTCCGTTCACCCAAAGGTGAAAGGCCGAATCGACGCCATGGAAGCGCAGGATAATCTGCTGCCCGTCCTCCAGCCACTCCTTGCCAATCCGGAAGGAGCGCTTATAAATGCCTGTCGGATTATCGGTCGGCACATACGGCGGATGGATCGGAAAGTTGTACCACAGATCCGAGTAATGCATGCGCCCATAGCCTTGCATCTGCCAGTTGCCCGGCACGCGGATATCGTCCCAGCCGGCCGTGTCATACTCAGCGGCCTCGAAGCCGGGCGGCGAATATTCCGGCGCGGGCAGGAAGAGGAACTGCCAGATGCCGTTCAAGCTTTTGAAATGATGCGTATACGCCGGCTCGCCCGTCAAGGCCCGATCCCGGCTTGGATAGGAGTGGAAATGGGCTCTCGCCTCCATCCTGTTCCGGTGGGCGATATCGATGTCTTCCCATACTTTTCTGCGACGCATAAATGAAGCCTCCCCCTGTAAAATCGATCAGGCTGCGATCGTGAAACTGCAGATTCCCGTAATAATCCACCATCAGCAACGTAACACATGAAATAAGTTCGCTCTTGCCATCGGATACACTGATAATGTATCACCGAAGTAAAACAAAAACAATATATTTTACTAAAATATTTACCTGTAAATTCGACGAACTCCGCCATGATGCATCATTTTCTTTTACTAAAATTATGCGGATAGGAAGAGGATTTTCACTTAAAGTGAGGAGTATTGCCGGAAAAAGACAAGGAAAAGAGGAAGAGAAGGCGAAAAAGAGGGAGAAGAAGCAGAAACGCCGAATTACAAAATTCCGCAAAAAAGAGGAAGAAGCGAGAAGCGGCTTCTTCCGAATGGCGTCCCGATTAGTGTCCGGCCCGCCCGAGCACGAAGCTGATGAGCAGAATCGCGAGTACGAGTGCCGTAATGCCCGCATACACCCTGTCGCCCTCCTTCAGGAAGACCAGAATGGACACGGCGACGCGGAAGACCGGAGTGAGAATAAGCAGAAGCAGCCCGAGCGATATAAAAGCATACGGCTTGAAGCCGGCCACTCCTGCGGCGACTCCGGCCACGGTCGTCGGGAAGCTGGCGCCCGGGTACCCGCTCTCGCCCGTAGCGAGGAGGAGAATCAGCCCGAAGGCAATGAACAGCGCCGCCCCCACGACGCCGATCCGCAGCAGCCGGCTGACCGTCAGCTCGACCTCTTCCGCCTTCGAATTCATATCCAGCCCACCCCCTGCAAAATCATTTCAATGGCGACATAGCCCAGAATCGGTATGAACAGCATCCGGATCGTACGGCTCTTGAGCTTCTGCATCAGACGCGCTCCAAGCATCGAGCCGGTCAGGACACCAATCGCGACGGGAGCGGCAATGCCCGGGTCGATATCCCCGCGGAAAAAATAGATTCCGGCGCTCGCCGCCGCAGTCACCCCCATCATGAAGTTGCTGGTGGCGCTGGAGACCTTGAGCGGAAGCTTCATAAATACGTCCATCGCCATGACCTTGAAGCTGCCGCTCCCGATGCCGAGCAGGCCGGAGATCACGCCGGCCACGTACATGACGCCGAATCCGCCGTATACATTGGCCACCTGATAGTCGACCTGCCTCCCCAGCGCTTTATCGTAATACGAGCCGTTCATTCCTAGCTTTGCTGCGAGCGGATGCGTCCTTGTATGCTCTGGAAGCTCAGTGTTCACCTTCTTCACCATGCCAACAGCCGAATTCAACAGTAGCAGACCGAACAAAATGAACAGCAACTTCGGCGCGATCAGACTCGCGACGAAGGCCCCCGTCACCGCCCCTATCGTCGTCGCCACCTCCAGGAACATGCCGACCCGCAAATTCGTAAGCCGATCGCGCAAATACGCGATCGCCGACCCGCTCGATGTCGCGATGACCGAAATGATGCTGGCTCCGATAGCATACCGGATATCGACATCGAACAGCAGCGTGAGCGCGGGCGTAATAATAATGCCGCCTCCCAGGCCAAGTATGGCCCCTACGGTGCCCCCGACCAAGGAAATGAGCAGCAGTTGGATTGTCGTCATGATCATTTCATCCGATGCCCCTTTCCGCTCCCCTGTCTCCTTAAGATGTCCCATAAGATGCCAGGGAATGCGGACTTACCGCTCTTGTCCATGCCAAAAAAGCCCCCATCCGCCGGCGCAGCACGGAGCGACAGCCGCGTGGCCCTGCGCGTAGAGGGGGGCTGTCCAAAAGCGAAAATGAGATGACACCGATCAATCGAAGAGGCTATCCCATACATTGTGCACAAAAATGCGGGGCAAGACGGGACAACAGAGAAGATAGAGGCGGGAAGTGAGCCGGGAAAGACGCTAGGAAAAGCGGCGGGAAAAATGGCAGAAAAAATGCCAGGAAAAACGACGAGTAAGCGGCGAAAGATGGATGATGCAGCGAAATCAGATGGATACGGTGAAATCAGATCGATAATGCAGTGACAACAGATCGATAATGCAGTGAAATCCTGCGTCAATGCAGGAATTTACGCTCATTGAGCCAACATTTTATTAAATTCCTGCAAAAGTACATTATTTCTGCCAATTTCTTCTTCCGACCTCTTTCATATGCTGAAATTGATGCGGTTTTGCAGGAATTCCTGTAACGAAGCAAACGTCATAAAGGAAAACTGTAGTTTTGCAGTTTTCGGCAACTTCGAGCGTTGGGAATCAGGGGGGAGGGGCTGTCTCACTGTACGAAAACCTACTTATGGGACAACCCCCTGAACGTGCCAGCTTAAACGTGCCGGCTTGCCGTATTATGATTTACTTTGCGTTTCCGGCGTTCAACGGTTCAGCGCGTTCAACGATTCATTATCGGAGAACATCTCTGGATTGGCCTGGAGCATCCGCGTCAGCACTTCCGTCATCCGTACGGTATCGCAGATCCGCACCTCCGCATCGCCGAACCGTCCGATCCTCATCGCGCCTTCCTCCTGCAGTACGTCATCCACCTTCCAGAAATGCTCCGACCAGTTCAGTCCGCAATGTCTGCGCGACGGCACGGAGATGACGGTTCCATCCGGAAGCACTGTGTAGAGCTGCTCGCGCTCCGCGGTCATTCTTCCCGGAATATCCACCCATTCCTCAATGCCATGGATGAACGTATTGCGGCGCAAATCGACACCGACCAGCATAATCGTGGCCTGGCGATCAAGCAGCTTCCCCCAGGCAGATCCGCGGGCGCACGGCGTATCGAACCGTTCGTCGCCGGCCGTGAATGCTTCGGCATCGCGTCCAAGAGCCGCGACCGAATGGGTCGGGTGCCAGGAGCGAATGACGCCGGGGCGCTTGCGGAAGCGTTCCGGCAGCATGCCAATGCATACCGGAGTATTCTCGACTTCGAACCGGGGATTATCGGCATTGATGTTGGCCCAGGTATGCGTAGGCAACACCAGCAGGCCTTCCCTCATATAATCCGACAGCGCATCCAGCACGGTATCCGGGCCGCCCTCTACGCCGCCAATACTTTTGTAAGAAGAATGCACCAGCAGCGTGCCCTTCCGGTCAATCCCGATCCGTTCCAGATCGCCCATCAGGCTTTGTATCGTATGCATACTCTCTCCGTCTCCTTCTCTGTTGTTATGCCTTCTATGCCTCCGGCTGCTCCCGCGGCCCAAGGGGAAGCCAATCCAGCACATCCTGGATACGGGCGTCCCAATACTCCCACGTATGATCGCCCGGGCCTTCCGCATAGGTATGCTCGAAGCCGGTGTGCCGCACCGCCTCCCGGAAGCGGAGATTATCTTGATAGAGGAAATCCTCCGTCCCGCAGCATTGGAACAGCTTCGGCTTCGGTCCCGGATGCCGGTCAGCTTGCTCCAGCAAGCAGAACAAATCATTCGGCGTTCCGTTAATGTCGCCTTCGCCGTAGATCAATCGGGCATCCTCCCGAATGCGCTCCCGCAGCGCGGGGTCGGCAACATCCAGACTGCCCGACAGGCTGGCCGCGGCCGCGAACCGTTCCGGATAGGACAGCGCCCATTTCATGGCGCCGTATCCTCCCATCGACAGGCCGGCGACGTAATTGTCCTCCCGCTTCGCGGACAGCGGGAAGAAGCTGCGGGCCTTGGCCGGCAGCTCCTCCGTCAGGAAGGTCCAATAGCGCAGCCCGTGCGTCATATCGGTATAGAAGCTGCGATGGACCTGCGGCATGACGACCGCGATGCCCTTCAAGGCGGCATAGCGCTCGATCGACGTGCGGCGAACCCAGATCGTGTGGTCGTCCGACAAGCCGTGCAGCAGGAACAATGTCTTATGAATCTCCGTCGATTTGAGGTTGTCCATCCCATATTGACCCGCCGTCGTCTCCGGCAGGATAACCGTCATTGCCGTGCTCAAACCCAGCACTTCCGAGAAATAATTGCAGGTAAGCAGTGCCATTCGTTCCCCTCCCTAATCCAGACCTACATCATCTGTTATGTACAGTCCTTTGCGTTATCCTCATTATAGGCCCTTCCCAGGCAAAAGGTAAGCAAGCGTTTTCCAGCCGGAATTGAGATGCAATTGGGTTGGAGGGCAGCAGCATTCGGTAATTCCGTAACCTGGTGCGGGAACCCGCATGCGTTCATCTGTCTATGGAAAACTGCAAACGTGCAGGTTTCTCAACGGAATCCATTATCGAAAAAGGCAAGCCTGACAATATGCATCAATTTCATCCCCTTTCAGCCTGTAGCATCGATTTGAGGGGATAAAGGCTGCAGATTTGCAGGAATTTCACCAAATCCCACTTCTAAGGGGACGAAATACTGCACCAGAGCAGCATTTTAACTATGACACGTCGAAAACATTAAAAAAGACGCACCCGAAGGTCAATGTCATTAAGATAAGGCGTGGAAACCATAATCAAGCACAAGAGCAGGTTATCGAAAAGATAGCCCGCTCTTTTTTTGAAAGAAAATCAAGACTTAACAGGTAGATGGATATGTGTGGCGAAGACCCTTGAAACACGAGGAGGCCACGTCCATGAATGAGTATGCGAATTCGCTAAAAAAAACGCTGACATCCCTCATACGAGAAATGGCAGCCGCACCAGCTCCTTATGTCAAAAACCCTGAAAAAGATTTTACCCGAAAGAAAAAGCTGCCCTTTGAAACGGTGATGCAACTCCTGATCTCCATGGGGGGCAACAGCATATATAAGGAACTTTTGGAATCACAAGGCTATGACGTAAACACCGCAACCACTTCCGCTTTTGTCCAACAGAGGAATAAAGTGCTGCCGTCTGCTGTGGAATTCTTGTTTCACGCATTTACGCAATCGGTTACGGATATCAAGGACTACCGAGGGTATCGGCTACTTGCCGTTGACGGTTCGGATTTGCATATCGCAACTGACTCTGCGGACACGGACACCTATTTTCAAAGTCAACCGAACACGAAAGGCTATAACCTTCTGCATTTGAACGCTGCCTATGACTTGTGCAACAGACTGTACGTGGATGCCATTGTTCAGCCACGAAGGTTGTGCAACGAGGGAAGGGCGCTGGCTGCTATGGTTCACCGTTCTCCAATCAAGGGCAAAACCATTGTGATTGCCGATAGAGGTTATGAAAGTTACAACAATTTCGCGCATCTTGAACGCAAAGGGTGGAACTATGTCATACGGGTAAAGGATTTGGATTCCAATGGTATTCTTTCGGGCTTGCGTTTGCCCTCTAGCGGAGAGTTTGATAGGAACGTTCATCTGACACTCACCAAAAAACAAACCAAAGAGGTCAAGGCTAATCCCGAGATTTACAAGTTCGTTCCTTCCACGTCTACCTTTGATTTTTTGGATTTGCATGAGAACTTGTTTTATCCGATTTCCTTTCGGGTGGTTCGTTTCGTCCTGCCGAGTGGCGCTTTTGAGACCGTCATTACGAATCTTACCGCCACGGATTTCCCACCGGGTGAAATCATGTCAATGTATAACATGCGATGGGGCATTGAAACCTCATTCCGGGCATTAAAGTACACTGTCGGTCTGACGAATTTTCATGCAAAGAAACGAGAGTCCATCACCCAGGAGATATTCGCAAGAATGATCCTGTACAATTTCGCTGAAATGATGACCTCGCACGTCGTCATTTCCCAAATGGAGAAACGGCACCCCTATCAAGTTAACTTCACGGTTGCCGTTCACGTGTGTAGACACTTCCTGCGCTCAAGGGACGATGAACCCCCGCCTGATGTTGAAGCGCTGATTCGCAAAAACATTTTGCCGATTCGACCCATTCGCCCAGGGCAGCAGAATACGCGCAAAATACGCTACAAATCAGTGGTTAGCTTCGTCTATAGAGTAGCATAATTTGTTTCATATGAACATTTTTTTAAGCGGATCTTCCCTCCGCTTTGTTTGCCGTGCACTTTTTTCCTTGCTTGTATAAAAAAAGAAACGGCACAGGGTCTTTCCCATGCCGTTTTAGATTCCTATGTTTTCGGCTCTTGTCTTTGAGCTAAACTTAATGACATTGACCCGAAGGTGCGCCTTTGGTGGGCCGCGTTACCCGGCGTCGACCAGACGGCCAGTAAATTGGCTGTTGTACAGATCCGCATAGAAGCCGCCTTGCTGCAGCAGTTCCTCATGCGTCCCCTGCTCGATCACAGAGCCCTGATTCATGACGAGAATCAGATCGGCATCCCGGATCGTTGATAGACGGTGGGCAATAACGAAGCTGGTGCGGTTCTTCATCAGTTCCTGCATGGCCTTCTGGATATACAGCTCCGTACGCGTATCGACGCTGCTCGTCGCCTCGTCCAGAATAAGAATCGCCGGATCGGCCAGAATGGCGCGGGCAATCGTCAGCAGCTGCTTCTGGCCTTGCGAAATATTCGATGCTTCCTCGTTCAGCACCGTATCGTATCCATCCGGCAGCGTACGGATGAAGTGATCCGCATGCGCGGCCTGGGCCGCATGCACGATCTCTTCTTCCGTCGCGCCCAGGCGTCCGTAAGCGATATTGTCGCGGATCGTGCCGTTGAACAGCCACGTATCCTGCAGCACCATACCGAACAGGCTGCGCAGCTTGCCGCGCTCCAAGGCGGTGATGTTGACGCCATCGACCGTGATCGCTCCATCGTTAATCTCATAGAAGCGCATCAGCAGATTGATCAGCGTCGTCTTCCCTGCCCCAGTCGGACCGACGATGGCAACCATCTGTCCCGGCTTGACGTCGATGTTCATATCCTCGATCAGCACCGCATCTTCCTTGTAGCCGAAGCGGACATGATCGAAGCGGACTTGGCCCGCCGGATGAGCAATCGTCTTCGCCGCAGACGCCTCCGGCACTTCCTCGGCTTCATCCAGTACTTCAAAGACCCGTTCTGCCGATGCGACAGTGGACTGAATGATATTGGCAATATTGGCGGTCTGCGCAATCGGTTGGGTGAACTGCCGCGCATATTGAATGAACGCCTGAATATCCCCAATCTGGAGAGAGCGCTGGGTAACCAACACGCCCCCGACCACGCAAATGAGCACATAGCCGATGTTGCCGATGAAGGTCATAAGCGGCATGATCATCCCGGAGATGAATTGTGCCCGGAAGCCGGATTCATACAGCTTTTCATTGATCCCGTCGAACGCGGCTACCGATTTTTCCTCATGCCCGAAGGCTTTAATGATTTTATGGCCGGTATACATTTCCTCGACATGGCCGTTCAATTCCCCAAGCGACGTCTGCTGACCCTTGAAATGCTTCTGCGACCGCTTCGCGATCACGATCGTGACGACGAAGCTGAGCGGCAGTGTCAGCAGGCAGATCAGCGTCATAAGCGGGCTGATTGTCAGCATCATCACCACGACACCGACCAAGGTCACGATCGAGGTGATCAATTGCGTCAAGCTCTGCTGCAAGGTGCTGCTGATATTATCGACATCATTGGTCACCCGGCTTAGTATCTCACCGTGCGTCCGCGCGTCAAAATATTTCAGCGGCAGACGGTTCAGCTTGTCATTGACCTGCTTGCGCATCTCGTACACAATATTTTGCGCCACGCCAGCCATCAAATATTGCTGAAAATAGCTAAACAGTGCACTTACCACATACAATGCCATTAATTTAAGCACAATATCCCAAATGAAGGCAAAATCTATGGCGGTTCTTCCCATCAAGCTCTCGAACAGCGAGGTGGTTGCCTGCCCCATAATTTTCGGGCCCAGAATCGTGAACACGGTACTGAGTATGGCCATCACCAGGACCGCAATCAGCTGATATTTCCGCGGCTTCAAATAGCCGACAAGCCGCTTGAGCGTGCCCTTGAAATCCTTCGCCTTTTCCACAGGCATCCCCATCGGCGGCCCGCCCATCGGGCCGCGGTGTCCGCCGGCTTTTGGTCTCTTATCTCTACTCATGCGATCTCCTCCTCTGACAACTGGGAGGATACAATCTCGCGGTACACCGGACACGTCTCCATCAATTCATGATGCGTGCCTATTCCCGCGATCTGTCCTTCATCCAGCACAATGATTCGATCGGCATCCATTACCGTGCTGACCCGCTGGGCGACCAGCAGAACGGCCGCATCCCGGGTCTCCGGCCGAAGCGCCGCGCGCAGCTTCGCATCGGTCTTGAAATCAAGCGCCGAGAAGCTGTCGTCGAATATATACACTTCCGGACGCCGCACCAAGGCCCGCGCAATCGACAGGCGCTGCTTCTGCCCGCCGGATACGTTCGAACCGCCCTGTGCGATCGGAGAATCGAAGCCTTCCGGCATATGGGAGATGAAGTCCGTCGCCTGGGCGATATCGGCTGCATGCTTCACCTCTTCGACGGTCGCGTCCTCCTTGCCATAGCGGATATTGTCCGTCACGGTTCCGGTGAACAGCACGGCCTTCTGCGGCACGAGACCGATCTTCTCCCGCAGCTCCTCCTGCTTCCACTCCCGGACGTCAACGCCATTCACCCGGATACTGCCGCTCTCGATATCATAGAAGCGCGGTATCAAGCTGATTAGCGTCGACTTGCCAGCCCCGGTTCCGCCAATGATCGCGGTCATCTCTCCCGGACCGGTCTCGAACGAGATATTCGAGAGGGCCGGCATCTCTGCCCCCGGGTAACTGAAGGTGACATTGTCGAATTGGATATGGGCCCGTCTGCCGGCCGCCCGCTTCGCTTCGGCTGGATCGTGAATTTCCGGCTCCATGCTGAGTACTTCGTTAATCCGGGCCGCAGACGCGGATGCTCTTGGAATCATCACAAAAATAATGGAAACCATAATAACAGAGAACATAATTTGCATCGCGTATTGAATAAAGGCCATCAAGGCACCGACCTGCATGTTCCCATTGTCGATCCGAATGCTTCCGAACCAAATGATCGCAATCGTCGAGAAATTCAGCGTAATCATCATGATCGGCATCATCGACGCCATGATGCGGTTCACCTTCAAGGCCGTGCTGGTCAAGTCGGCATTCGCTTCGTTGAACCGTTGTTGCTCATGGTTAATCCGGTTGAAGGAACGGATGACCCGGATTCCGGTTAGATTTTCGCGCAGGACAAGGTTCAGCTTATCCAGCTTTTTCTGCATTGCCTTGAAGAGCGGAATCCCTTTGCTGGCCACGGCAAAAATGGCCAAAGCCAGCACTGGAATGACGACCGCCAGCACCAGCGTCAGCTTCGCATCCTTCGAGACCGCCATAATAATGCCGCCGATACACATCATCGGCGCGCTGATCATCATCCGGAGGATCATGACCAGCACCTGCTGAACCTGGGTAATATCATTGGTCGTCCGTGTAATCAGGGATGCCGTCCCAATCTTGTCGAATTCCTGCAGCGAGAAGTTCTCCACATGGGTGAACAAGCGCCGCCGCAGATTGCGCCCGAAGCCGGACGCCACCTTCGCAGACAAGTAGCTGCCCCCGATGGCGCATAACGTTCCGCCTGCTGCGACCAGGAGCATCCACCCGCCCATTTTCCAAATATAAGCCGTATCTCCGCTAACAATGCCGATATCGACGATGTCCGACATCAGCGTAGGCAGATACAGCTCGGCCAGCGACTGGAAGAAAACCAGCCCCAGCACAAAGGCCACCGGAAGCCGGAATGGCTTCAGGAAGCGGAATAATTTCATCATTCATGATCATCTCCACTCGTGCGCTTTTCTATCTCCCTCCATGGGATTGGAGGATTGTCGTGAAAATACGTATGCACTTTGGTGAGCAGCTCAGCCAGCTTCTCGCTATCCTCCTCACCCAAGTACTCAATCAGCCCGTTGAAATATTCCGTCATGACGGCTTTCGCTTTTTTCGTTACCGCGATTCCTTTGTCGGTCAGCGCAATCCGTATGACCCGCCGATCCTCGGGATCGGCGTTCCGGGTGACGAGCCCTTTGCTCTCCATGCCCTTGATTAATTGCGTAATCGTCGGTGAAGTGACATGAAGCATGTTGCTAATCTCTGACACCATCAGCCCGTGCTTCTCCCGCTTCATCGAACGAATGAGAACCATCATGACATGCAGCTCGCTCGGCTTATGTCCTTCAATCGAACGGCGATGCCATTCCGCCTTGTTGAACAGCTTGAAGGCCCTCATCAGCCGCTCGGTTGTCGTTCCCTCCTCATGCATCTCGTTTACCCCCTCGTTACCTAAAAATTAAATTAGTTAGGTAACCTATTTATTTGGTAAACTAATTATATTTTCGCAGCTTACCGATGTCAAACTCCAAAAAAAGGAGCTGCCCCTCTTTACAGGAAAAGAGGAACAGCCTACTTTTTGAGTCCATGCAGTTGTATCTTGACTGATTGTGCGCCGGTGAGCTCTTCTTCCAGCACGGTGTACCAGACTGCCCCATATGACGATCGAATGACCGGCGCAATCTTGATATCCATGACCTCTTCTTGTTCGTCGCGCGGAATGCGAACCTCCACCTGAGAGACATTCGGATCGGTGACGAGGCCGTAGAGTACGGCTAGGCCAGTGCTGCCGAGTGGAACGAGAGAATATTTATAGCTTATCGACTCGGGAGGATAGGTATGGGGGAAGTCACTGCGCACCACCCCGCTTCTTTTCAACCCGCTTGATTGTAAAAAGGCGATGTTCATCTCTTTCAGATTCAAGTCATGAAAAACGATAATGTCGATGCCTCCTGGTATGGTGTCCTGATGCAGCAGCCTGGCATCAAACCCCTGATGCTTCAACCACCCCTCGGCCGACTCAGCTTGAGGACGGAACAATAAGGCCGCTGTCAACCCGATAAGGAAGAGTCCAGCCAGAATAGCCCATTTTTTCATTGGAATCCGCTCCTGTTCATGAGGCAGGCCGCCGAACCTGCCTAGAAGCCCACCTCATCCTGCTTGCGAAACCGCAGCCCATCTGCAAGAACAGCCGGATTACTTCGACGACAAGCGGCGCTCGATATAGGAGTCGAACGCGGTCTTGATGACCGCCACCACAGGAACCGCGATGAACATCCCGATGAGCCCGAAGAAGCCGCCCCCGATAATAATCGCGAAAATAATCCACAGCGGGCCGATACCCACCTTGTTCCCGATGACCTTCGGGCCGATATAATAGCCGTCCAGCTGCTGGATAATGAATATAAACAGCACATTCCACAGCGCCTGCATCGGGGAAACGAACAAGGTGATCAGACCGACAAACAGCATGCCGATGAACGGTCCGAAATAAGGAATGACATTCGTGACGCCCACGACGAGCGCGGCTAGCAGCGCAAACGGCGATTGTAGAATCAGCAGCCCCACAAATACGATAGAACCGATAATCATCGCATCCAAAATGACGCCCACAAAGTATTGCGAAAAGGTCGTATCAATTCGTTTGACGAAGTCGACTATCGATGCCGCCCGGCTCTGTCCCAACAGGGCGACTAGAATCTTCTGTGTGCCACGGCTGATCGCTTCCTTGTCCTTCAGGAGATAGATAGATACGATGAAGCCGATGACGAGATTCAGGAGCGTCGTCGTGATCGACAGCAATCCGGACAGCAAATTGTTGAGGATGAGCCGGACGAACTCGCTGATCTGGCTGGAAGCGGAAGAGAGGAACTCCCCGACTCTGGCATCGATTCCGGATTGGGCGAACCATTCCTGCTCCAGCACGTGGCCGCGTATCCACTGCTCCGTCCCCGCGATATATTGGGGCAAGCCCGCGAGCAGCGTGCTTACGCTCTCAATAATTCTCGGGGTGATGACCGTAATAACGATGAAGATCAGTCCGAGAAATAGCGTATAGACAATCAGAATGCTGTACAGCCTGCGCAGCCGCTGCCGGGAGAACAGCTTCTCCTCCAGCGCGTTGACCAGCGGACGGAGCAAATAAGCGATAAAAAACGCAATGAAAAAAGGCGTCATCAGAGACATCAGCGTAGAGAAAAATTGCAGGACGCCCCCAATATTGTCCACCAGCTTATACAGCAGCAGACCCGCGGTGAACAGGCCCAAATAGTACAATGTTTTGCGATCCTTGAACATCGTTCCCTCCTGAACTTCTTCGTGGTGTAGGTGGCCGTATGTTCCGGACGGCAGGCCGGTATAGCAGCGAATCAGGAGGACTTTTTGCTCTTCTCTTTGTCTTTATCCTTGTCCTTGTCCTTCGCCATACGCTTCTCCAGATCGTCAATCAGCTTCTCAGCCAGACGCTTATACGTATTCGCCTGATGAATGAAGGTTAATACGGCCAGTAGCGTCAAGGCCTGGTTCTCCCCGGCCGAAGCCACCGCTTCGGTCTGAGCCGATACGGCACTCTCCAACTGAGGAGCCTGCTCCTCCTTCAACCGCAGGAACTGCTCGTACACCTTCCATCCGTCCACGTCCTCCCGGTGAAGCGTGCCCTGGAACAACGTTTTGATGTCACCGATGGACAGCGTCTGCTTCAAATGATAAATCAATGCCATTTGAATGATATGCTCGGGAGAATACTTCTTATTCTTCGCCGGAAGCAGCAGTTTGTCCTTGGTGTAATTGTTGATCATCGTCTTGGTCAGCAGCTTGTCCTCGGGATGCCGCTTCGTCGGCTCCAGCACGCTTTCGAACAACGTGATGACCTGGTCCATATACAGATCGAGCTTCGGGATTTCCGCCGGCTCGATGTCCGGCATGCCCGCGATGCCCCGGTACAGAGCTTCGATATGCTCCTTCGCGGTTGCGTCTTCCATGTCTTCCTCTCCTTCATGCCTGGGGGCCCAGCAGAAATGATGCTGTCCCGTTCATTTCTCCATACTACCATATGAAAAAGACAAGAGGCTACAATGCAAAAAACTCTTCTATTTACTTCTATAAATCACATGTTATAATTCATATATAACATGATGTAGTTTTTATTACTACATAGTAAGTTTCGTTAACACATACGATGCGCGGGCACGCGACACTCATAAATAAAGCGAGATATCCGGATACTATTTCATGGGAGGTTCGATTAGATATGGAAAAGCCATGCAATATCGTCTTGTACGGCGATTCGATTGCGAAGGGGATCGTGTACGATGAAGAGAAGGGCAGATACGCGAAGCTGACCGATAGCTTCGGGCAGCTCGTTCAGCGCCGCCTGAACGGGATCGTGACGAACGCGGGGCGATTCGGCTGCGTCATTACGAAGGGAGCCGAGAAGCTGAAGCAGGATGTCCTGAGCCGGCGCCCGGATATCGTGCTGCTTGAATTCGGGGGCAATGATTGCGACTTCGATTGGGAAAAGATCGCCCGGCAGCCTGGGGATCTACATGAGCCGAACACGGATCTGGAGCGTTACACGCAGACGTTGAAGGACATGATCCGCACTTTGAAGGACAACGGGATTGTTCCAGTGCTGATGTCCTTGCCGCCGCTGGACGCGGAGCGGTATTTCCGGTGGGTCAGCAAGAACGACGACTCCGCCGCCGCGAACATCCTGTCCTGGCTGGGCAGCGTCAGCCGGATATATTGGTGGCATGAACGCTACAATGCCGCCATCATCCGCGTCGCAGAGGAGATGAATACGCGCTGGATCGACGTGAGAGGCGCGTTCCTGCGAGCCTTCGATTACCGGACCTACCTTTGCGCCGACGGAATTCACCCGAACGAGCAAGGACACCAGGTGATTGCCCAGGAGCTGATGAGCTATTTGGAGAGCCGTTACTGCCATTTGTTGAAATGAAATGTATCGCTTACCACGGGAAATAAGCCGGATGACCGTCTATGCAAGGCGATCACCCGGCTTGCTTGATTTACTCGATATTAGGCTCATCCGTGCCGGGAAGCCGGTAATTCAACCACTCCCGCGGCAGCAGCTGCCGGTAAGGCGGCTGAAGGAACCGGTCGTCGATCAGCACCAGCGTCCCGGTATCCTGCTCCGAACGGATCAGCCTTCCTCCGGCCTGCAGCACCTTGTTCATCCCGGGATAGACATAGGCATAGTTGTACCCGTTTTTCCCCGTACGATTGACGTAGTCCCGAATAATGTTCCGCTCCAGGCCGAGCTGAGGGAGGCCGACGCCAACGATGATGACTCCTGTCAGCCGGTCTCCCTGCAAGTCGACCCCCTCCGAGAATACGCCGCCGAGCACCGCGAACCCGACCAGCGTGCCTGCCCGATCTGGCTGGAATGCATCCAGGTACCGCTCCCGTTCCTCCTCTGTCATTCGTGCCTCCTGCACCAGCGTATCAACCGGGCTTCCTTCCGCCAGGAAGGCTTCGTATACCTCCTGCAAGTACGGATACGAAGGGAAGAACACCAAATAATTGCCGCTCCGCTCCTCTACCAAGCGGCAAATCGTCTGCACGAGCGGCAGCTTCGTCCGTTCCCGATCCCGGTACCGGGTTGAGAGCGGATGCAGCCGCACATCCCACTGCTCCTGGGCGAACGGGGAAGGAAGAGAGAGCGTGTAGTCCTCTTCCCGATTGCCGCCCAACAGGTCCATATAATACGACATCGGCGTCAAGGTCGCGGAGAAGCGGACAATCGATCGGTACCGCTTGCCCGACTGAGCGAGCAGAAAGGACGGATCGAGACAGAATAGCTTGATCCGGACCTCATTGCGTTCGACTTCGGCATACGTCGTGAATCGCTCATCGTAGAGCTTCGCGATACGGATGAAGGTTGATGCGGCGAAATAGGCGTCGAGAAGCATCGTGTGGGACGGGGAGCTGCCGCCGCCCAGCAGCACCGGTTCGGCTTGGGCGATGAATCCGTCCAGCAGCGCCAGCAGCTCTTCGGGCCGCTCCATGTCCGTCAGGCCGCCCTGATCCGCACACCGCTTCCGCAAGGCGACGAAATAGGCATTCACCGCATCGGCTGCGTCGTGGATCGCTCGATTCACTCGCTTGAACTCGCGCTTCAGCTGCAGGAACGCGGACTTGACCAGCTCGGCCGAATACATGTCCCGCGCCCGGTCGACGAGATTATGCGCCTCATCGATCAGGAGCGCCGTCTCCTTCTTCTGCTCTTCCGCCCAACGTTTCATCGAGACGCGCGGATCGAACACATAATTATAATCGCAAATGACCGCATCGGCCGCATACGCGAGATCGAGCGAAAATTCAAACGGGCATACCCGGTGCTTGCGGGCGTACTGTTCAATGACCGGACGGGTCATCTGCGTCTCATGAGTCAAAATATCCATGATTGCCCCGTTAATCCGGTCATAATAGCCGTCGGCATATTCGCAATAATCCGGCTGACAGCGGGTCTCATCCTGGAAGCAGATCTTGTCCTTGGCCGTCAACGTCACCGATTGCATGCAGAGTCCCTTCGCCGCCATCCGCACGCAGGCATCCTCGGCGGCCGTGCGCGTCGTCGTCTTGGCCGTAATATAGAGAATCCGCCGGATCAGCCCTTCTCCCATCGCCTTGACCGCAGGGTACAAGGTCGACATCGTCTTGCCGATGCCGGTCGGGGCCATGGCGAACAGGCCGCTTTCCTGCGCGATCGACGTATATACGGCGCCGGCCAGCTTCCGCTGCCCTGCCCGGTACGCGTCGAACGGGAACGGCAGCTCCCGGATGCTCTCCTGCCGCCGCTGTTCATGATCCCGCCGCATCGCCGCGTACGGAGCATACCGTCCGATAACGTCCAGCACGAAGGCCTCCAGCTCGGCGAAGGTCAGCTCCCGCTTGAATCGCTTCGCCTCTTCCGTGCGGACATGGACATAGGTCAACTGCACCGCCATCCGATCGCGGCCACGCTCCTTCGCATACATATAGGCGTAACAGCAAGCCTGCGCCCAGTGCACGGGATACGCATCCTCCGTAATCAAGCTGACATCCCCCGATGTCGACTTGATCTCGTCTATCGTCTCCTCGCCGGACAGAAGCAGGCCGTCACAGCGGCCGTCGATCTTGAAGCACAGATCGCCGTACCGGATGCCGGCCTGCAAATACACTTCCTTTTGGTCCGTATCTCCGTATCTTTCCTGCACCCGCTGATGGGCCTTCGTCCCGTCCGTCATCGAGCTGGCGGCCCGGAAGCCGCTGTCGATGCTGCCGCTCAGGAACACATGCTCCACCAGCGAACGTACGGATAATTGTATCGTATACGTCATCGCATTCTCCCGATTCCTGTTTTTGCCTGAATCTGTAACTCATTATCCCGATTATACCGCAATTCAGGCCGCAGTGCCGGATGCGCAGCGTTCTCGATCGCGCCACAGATGCCGCGCGTCCCCCGCAGCCACCTACAGCCGCCCGCGCAGCTAGTCCGCCTGTATCCAGCGCTTGCAGCCCTTGCAGCAAGCCGTCTGCGGCAAGCCTGCAGCAGGCCCTTCTGCAGCGAGATCTTCTGCAGGCAGCCCTTCTTCAGACAGCTTTTCTGCAGGCAGCCCTTCTTCAGACAGCTCATCTTCAGCGAGCAGAACGGAGCAGCTCACTTCACTCCCGGACCTGTTGCTTCCAGCCCGCGCACATACGTATGAAGCATCCGCTTCAAGCTCTCATCCCGCTCCAGCTCCATGCGGAAGCCCTGCTTCATCTCCAGCGTAGCGAAGCCATGCAGCAAGCTGCGCAGACCGCGCACGACATGGAAGGCATCGGCCTGCTCGTACTTATATTCGCCAAGCACATCGAGCAGCAGCTCTAATATCGAGGCGGATGCGGCTTGAATATCCGGGTCATTGAAATCAGGCGGCGACATCGTCGCTTCGTATACTCCCGGATGTTGACGGACGAAGTTGACGTATGCGAACCCGATGGCGTCGATGGCTGCCTCGCCCGATTTCCCAACCGCTGCGCGCGCCAGCGACTCTCTCAATTGCATCAGGCCGTAATGCGCCAGCCCGGTGCGCAGCCCCGTTAGTCCCTGAACATGATTGTACAGCGAAGGCGACTTGATGCCGAGCCGCCCCGCAATCGCGGCCAGCGTCACTTGGCTGAGGCCGTCCGCATCCGCTATCTCTGCGGCGGTGTGCACAATTAATGATCGATCAATGGATTTCCTTGGCATGATGCTGATTCCTCCATACATGTTCTGCTTCTTGAATCGCCTTGTCGATTGCTGCCGCCGGACGCGGCAGCATCGGCCCATGGCCGGCCGCCAGCAAGGTCGGCTCCAACGCGCGCAGCTTGCGCGCGCTGGCGATCGATTCCCCCAAGTTCCAGGTGGCGAACGCCGGGAACGGGAACCGCAGCTTCAACTTGCCGGATACGGCCACGCCGCCCTGCGTCTGGAAGGCATCACCGGCAATAAGCGCTCGAGTGCGCGTGTCGAGGAAGGCCATCAGCCCCGGCGTATGTCCCGGCGCGGCGACGGTAAGCAAGGAGCCGATGCGATCGCCATCGCGCAGCAGCCGATCCGGCACCGTCTTGACCGTGGTCGGCACCCCGCCGCGAATCGGCGTCTCGGGCTCCCCCGGCTCCAGCGAGCGGTCGCCGCGCAGCAGCTTGGCATCCCGCTGCGAGATAGATACCTCCGCTTGCGGCAAGACCTCCTTCAACGCATCCAGTGAACCGACATGGTCGTCATGAGCATGTGTCAAGACGATGCGGGTAATCGGCTTGCCTAGCTTCGCGGCCATTCGTAGGATGCCCTTCAGACTCAGGAACAGCCCGGCATCGATCAAGGTAAGCTCCTCCTCTTCTTCGACCAGATAAACATTTACAGGGAACAGTCCCGGGAACCACGTTAATTGATAGACATGCTCATGGCGGGTTACGCGCATGGCAATCACCTCCGATTGCTTAACTAATTATATTAGCATAATAACTAATATTATTAGTTAATGCAATCATTTATTTTACTTCGTCACATATTTTGAGCAAAATGTCTTCCCCGGGGAGTGACAGTAATGCGGCATTGCAGGCTTTGAACAGCGGGATTCATGCAGGCAGGACAAGAAAAAAACACCCTTCACGGGTGTTTCTTGACGCTGCGCACCGGCATGGCTTCCATTTGTTCGACTTGGCGAGGTTGCTCTAATCTATCCGGCTGGATAGGTTCGCCCGAAGGTTCAATTAGTCCAGGGGGTCAGTTGGTTTAGTTGGTTTAGTTGGTTTAGTTAGTCTAGATAGTATAGTTAGTTCAGTTAGTTTAGTTATCTTAGTTTGTTTAGTTTGGTTGGTTCAATTAAGTCGATAATTTCTGTTAGTTCAGTTTGTTTAGCTAGTTTAGTTTCTTTAGCTAGTTTAATTTCTTTGTTTGGTTGGTTCAATTAAGTCGGTAATTTCGGTTAGTTTAGTTAGTAAGTTACACGGTTAGTCCATCTTTTCAGCTAGTTTAGTTCGTCAGGTAGTATAGTCAATTTAGTTATTTATCTAGTTTGGTTAGTGTAAAGTTCGGCTAGTCCGGTTAATTCAGATGTTTCAGCTAGTCCGATTGCCCCGGTTAAGTAAAAATCCTGCATAACAGCATCAATTTACGCCGTATAAGCACAGTTTCGATGGAATTCCTGCAAAACTACATCTTTTCGCTATATTTTGTCTACTCTTCAGTCGATAAGGTCGAAATTCCTGCACTTTTGCAGTATTCTGATCAAGACCTGGACGCCGACTTACAAATACTGCACTTTTGCAGCATTCCGATCACGGCATAGACGCCGACATGCAAATACTGCACTTTTACGGCTTTGCCTCGGCGGTTCCCGGCCGCCCGATGCGCTTTGGGGAATTGGGGGATCTCGCGGCCCCCGGACGTCCGCCGCTCCCCCCTATCCCCTTGGTTTCCCTAGGCTATCCCGAGTTCCCCTTGATTCCATTTATCCCCCGGTTTCCCTAGGTCATCCCAGGTTTCCCCCGAGTTTCCCCCAAGTTCCCCCTGAGTCCCTGCCTCCTGCCTGTCCCCATCCGGTCCCTTATGGCTCCACGGCCGCTTCCGCTTGCGGAACGACCGCTTCATGCAGATAGCGGTCCAGCTCTGCGGCACCGCTCGCCTGTTGCTCCGGCGTCCAGCCGAGGTGAGCGGCCATCCACTTGATGGCCGGCTCCTTCCATTGCCGGACCCAATCGATGTCGAAGAACAGGGCGCCGGTTCTTCGAATGAAGAAGTCTGCCGGCTTGAGCGCCATCTCTTCCTCCACCGCGTATACGAGCGGAACGAGGACCTCGAGCGGTAGGCCGCCGGATGCGGCTTCGTCGCGATACCGTTCCGCCAGTGCGAACAGACGGTCCGCATTCGAGCCGTACATGCGAGCCCACCGCTGGGCTAGCGCGGCATCCAGACCGCGGCGGACGCCCTCCTCCATCTTCGCCTCCACGAAGCTCGGGAAGGAGGAAGACCCGCCGACATCGCCGCCAGAGATCGGCATCCGCTTCGTCTTGACCGGCACGAACGTGCGGCCGTCTTCCTTCACCAGCCGCTGCATGACAAGATCGACGACCGTCTCCGCCATCTTGCGGTATCCGGTCAGCTTGCCGCCGGCGATCGTGATCAGACCGGAAGGAGACTGCCAGATTTCATCCCGGCGCGAGATCTCGGAGGCATTCTTGCCTTCTTCAAAGATGAGCGGTCTGACCCCGGCCCAGCTCGATTCGATATCGTCGGCGGTTAGCCGTACTGAGGGAAACATGAACGCGATAGCGCCCATAATATAATCGCGGTCTTCCTTGGTCATGACGGGATGGGCGGGATCGCCCTTGTAGAACGTGTCGGTGGTGCCGACATACGTCTTGCCGTCACGCGGAATCGCGAAGACCATCCGCCCGTCGGGCGTATCGAAATAGATCGCCTGCTTGAGCGGGAACTTCGTCTGGTCGATGACGAGATGCACCCCTTTGGACAATTGAAGATGCTTGCCCGTCTTGGAATGATCCCGGTCGCGAAGCTCATCCACCCATGGACCCGCCGCATTAATGATCGTCTTGGCATAGAACTCATACTCCTTGCCGTCCGCTTGATCCACGACGCGCACCCCGTGCAGCTTCCCATTCTGATAGAGGAAGGAGTCGGCCTTCATATAGTTGAGCGCCATCGCGCCGTGACGCACGGCTTCCTTCATGACTTCGATCGTCAAGCGCGCATCATCCGTCCGGTACTCTACATAATAACCGCCGCCCAGCAAGCCTTCCCGCTTCAGCAGCGGTTCGCGCTCTATCGTCTGCTGCCCGGACAGCATGCGCCGGCGCTCGCTATGCTTGACACCGGCGAGGAAGTCATAGACGCGCAAGCCAATGCTTGTGCTGAACTTGCCGAAGGTACCGCCGCGGTGAATCGGCAGCAGCATCCATTCCGGAGTCGTCACATGAGGGCCGTTCTCATAGACAATGGCCCGTTCCTTACCGACCTCGGCTACCGTGCTTATATCGAACTGCTTCAAGTACCGGAGCCCGCCATGCACCAACTTCGTCGAACGGCTGGATGTTCCGGCCGCGAAATCCTGCATCTCGAACAAGGCCGTCGTCAAACCGCGGGTCGCCGCATCGAGCGCGATGCCTGCTCCGGTAATGCCGCCGCCGATTACAATGACGTCCAGCGTCTCCATGCCTATAGCCTGTGCGATCCGCTCGCGATGTGCAGAAGAGAATGTTGTCGTTGTCATAGGTGAACCTCCTCGTTGCAGTAACTGTAAAATATAGGTTGTCTCTCCGACAGAAAAAACTGCAACAACATCACAGCCATAGACTGTAATGTGATTGCAGTTCTTCACGTTCTCCAACTGAATAATTTTATTAACTTGTGTACCATGATACCCTTGAATCCTGCCTGCATGCGATAGCTCAGTTCCCGGCCGATATCCATCATTCCACGACTTCGCTATCATCTCAGGAATCCCGGTGTCCCTAGCATATCCATTGTCCCTGGTAGTCCGGCTTATTTGAATGCTTTGGTAGCCGCAATGGCGGTCTTCCATCCTTCGTACAAGGCTTCCCGCCGCTCCTTCGGCAGCGCCGGCTGGAAGTCGCGTTCGATGCTCCAGAGCGAGGAAATCTCCTCCCGGCTCTCCCAGTAGCCGACCGCGAGACCGGCCAGATAGGCTGCTCCCAGCGCGGTCGTCTCGCTGACTTGCGGTCGTTCCACCGGGACGCCCAGCATATCGCTCTGGAACTGCATTAGGAAATTATTGTGCACCGCTCCCCCGTCCACGCGCAGCGTCGTCAATTCAATCGAAGAATCCGCCTCCATCGCCTGAAGCACATCCAGCGTCTGATACGCGAGAGACTCCAGCGTCGCCCGAATCAGATGTTCCTTCGACGTGCCGCGCGTCAAGCCGAAGACGGCGCCCTTCACTTCGCTGTCCCAATATGGCGTCCCCAGCCCGACGAAGGCCGGCACGACGTATACGCCATCGGTCGAATCGACGCGGCTCGCATATTGCTCGCTGTCGGCCGCATCTTTGAACATGCGCAGGCCATCGCGCAGCCACTGTATCGCCGAACCGGCCACGAACACGCTGCCTTCGAGCGCATATTCTACCTTGCCATCGATTCCCCACGCAATCGTCGTCAGCAATCCATGAGAGGATTGAACGGCCTGCTCGCCCGTATTCATAAGCATGAAGCACCCGGTTCCGTACGTGTTTTTGGCCATTCCCGGTGTGAAGCAGGCTTGCCCAAACAGGGCGGCCTGCTGGTCTCCGGCGATGCCGGCAATCGGAACCCGCTCGCCGAAGAAATGATAGTCGGCCGTCTGGCCGTAGATCTCGGAGGATGAACGCACCTCAGGCAGCATCTGCTTCGGAATGTCCAGAATCTCCAGCAGCTCATCGTCCCATTTCAGTTCATGGATGTTGTACATCAGCGTACGGGACGCGTTACTGTAATCCGTCACATGCGCTTCCCCGTCGGTCAGCTTCCAGATCAGCCACGTATCGATCGTGCCGAACAGCAGCTCCCCGCGTTCCGCTCTCTGCCGGGCGCCCGGGACATGATCAAGTATCCACTTCACCTTCGTGCCGGAAAAATAAGAATCGATCAGCAGCCCGGTCTTGTCGCGGAACCGTTCGCTATGTCCCGCCGCTTGGAGTTCGTCGCAGATCGCCTTCGTCTGCCGCGATTGCCATACAATCGCGTTATAGATCGGGCGGCCTGACTCCTTATCCCAGACGACGGCCGTCTCGCGCTGATTCGTAATGCCGATGCCGGCGATCTGGATCGGCTTCACGCCCGATTCAATCAGACAAGTCGCAATGACGGCGAGCACGGTTCCCCAGATCTCCTGCGCATTATGCTCGACCCACCCCGGTTCAGGGAAAATTTGCGTAAACTCTTTTTTGGCCATATGAATTATTTCACCGGATCTGTTGAACAAAATCGCCCGGGAACTGGTCGTCCCCTGATCAATCGATAAAATATACTTCTCCATTACCGATTCCTCCCATTCATATCATTAACTGCGCCATGGACTGCGCTTAAGCACCTATCATTTTGCCTGTTCGGATACTTTGCCGCCTCGCCGGGAAGTGAGCAATGCGATGACCAAGATGACGAGAACGATCCCGGATACGACCCAGACGAGGGTGTCCGCTTGCCCGAGGAACACCGTCTTGTAGAATAGTCCGCCCAATGCGCCCCCAATCATCGGGCCTGCGACAGGAACCCAGGCATATCCCCAATTGGAACCGCCCTTGCCTGGAATGGGGAGCAGCATATGCATAATTCTGGGGCCGAGGTCGCGCGCGGGATTGATTGCGTACCCGGTCGTTCCGCCCAGCGACAAGCCGATGCTGACAATAAGAAAGCCGACAATGAACGGGCCGATCCCGGCGGTAAGCTCATTAGCGCCAATCGCCAAAATACCGAGCACGAGAATGAATGTCCCAATAATCTCACTCATCAGATTACCAAAAAGATGCGGCACTGCCGGCCCGGTCGCGAATACGCCCAGCTTGGCGCCCGCGTCCTCGGTCACCTTCCAATGCGGCAAATAATGCATATACACAAGGACGGCTCCCGCCATGGCGCCGAGGAGCTGCGCCGCGATATAAGCGGGCACATCCGCCCAAGGAAAGGCGCCAAGCAGAGCCATCCCTACCGTCAGCGCCGGATTCAGATGCGCCCCGCTGATCGGACCGACCGCATAGGCCGCCATGGCGACGGCCAGCCCCCAGCCCATCGCGATGACGATCCAGCCTGAATTCGCCGCGTAGGACCGCTTCAAGGATACGCCCGCGCATACACCTCCTCCAAGTGCTATCAAAATCATCGTCCCAATCAGTTCCCCCAAAAATGCCGACATCTCAAGTCCCCCTTGATTTCGAGTCACGAGTCAATAAATAGCATTATTCGACGGGAACGCAAAAAAGACCTACCTGTCCATCCACGCGATAGCTCTCCAAAATTAGGGGGCGATCAGCGCGTCCGCAAGTAGATCTCCATGTCTCCGCAACATCATTAACTTAGTTCACAGTTTATTCTATTTTGGAAGCGGTGTCAAATGGTTTTTCACATTTTGGGCACATTTTTCGTTCCGGGACCATGCTAGGCCCGGCTCAATTCGTCGGCAATCAGAGCCACGCCCTCCTCGATTCGTTCCTCCGCCACTTTGGAGACATTCAATTTCATGATTTTCTCGGGGTAGCAGCTCTCCAGATAATGCTCCTTCATGTCCCCCACATAGACATGCCGCTGCCGCAGCCTGCGCAGCAGCGCCCCCATATCGATCCGGTTCGGCAGCACGATATGCGCCTTCATGCAGACGGATGCGGGATGCGCGAACGTCCCCGGCTTCAGGAACGGCTCGGCATGCTTGCTTAAGGAAGCATACAGCCGTCTCGATTTGCTGATATACGATTCCCTCACCTCGTCGCGATGCCGCTGGAACATGCCGCTCGTAATATAGAGCTCCAGGGCGGCTTGAGAAATCATTGAGCTGTCGATATCGGTCGTCAGCTTATGCTGCTGGAAGGCGCCGACAAGCGCATCCGGCAGCACGGCGGCGCCGACGCGAAGCCCGGGGAACATGATTTTGGAGTAGCTTTTCAAGTAGATGACCCGTTGATTCGTATCGTAGTAGTACATCGGCATCTGACCCGCATCCTGCTCGAAATCAGCCAAGTAATCGTCCTCGATAATATAGACATCGTACCGGTCGGCAAGCTCGACAATCCGCTGCTTGTCGGCATTGCTCAATGAGGTCCCCAACGGATTGTGGAAGCGGGGCATCGTGTAAAAATAGCGGATATCCCCGCGCTTGAATAACGCCTCCAGACGGACAAGGTTGACTCCCCGTGCGGTCCGCTCCACGCCGAGGGCCGGCGTGTTGTGAAGCTTCAGATGCGCCAGGAACAAATGATATCCAGGCTGCTCGACGACGATCTTCGTCTTCCCGTTGGGCAAAGGCATCGCATTCAGCAGCGCCAGCGCCTGCTGCACTCCGGACGTAATGGCGATGTTGCCCTCGTTCGCAAACACCTGATACGACTCCAGTTGGGCGCGCACCGCCCGAATTAGAGACGGCAGCCCGTTCGGTGTGCCGTAGACGAACAATTCCTCCTGATACAAATTGATCGCCTGATTGATGCAATGCTGAAAATGAACATACGGAAACTGCCGCACATTGGGCGCGGAGGCGGCAAAGTCATAGCCTTCCGCATACTCGGCCATCTGCGGCTGCGCCTTATTCACGACATAATGGCCGCTGCGCGGAATGGAGTAGATGACATGCTCCTTCTCCAGCTCCTGCAGCGCCTGAATCACCGTGCTGTTGCTGCACTGGAAGGCCTGGGCCAAGGCACGTATTGATGGCAGCTTTGCCCCCTGTCCCAACGTTCGGGCCTCAATCCGCCGCTTGATGTCCCGCATGATGGCTTCATATTTCTTCACGGTTCCACTCCTATCTGTACCGGTACAGAATGCGAATACGGTCGTTGTTGCCTCATGTCCCGCTCCGTACAATAAAGGAACAAGACAGGAGGGGAACAAGTATGAAGCAACACTTGATCAAAGCTTACGCCGCCGCGCTTATCTATGCTTGTATTATCGGCTTTTCATTCCTATTTGTCACGATAGCGCTGGAGAGTGCCGATCCGCTTGACGTGCTGGCCCACCGGTTTACGATCGCGTTTGCCGCCGCCACGCTGATTCTCGCCGTGAAGCGGCCGTCCTTCTCCATACGTTGGTCCGATCTGCTTAACATCATGCCGCTGGCGCTGCTCTACCCGACCGGGTTCTTTGTCTTTCAGACCTTCGGTCTCGTCTACACCACCTCATCCGAAGCTGGCATCATCCAGGCGACCGTGCCGATCCTGACCGTATTTCTGGCGTCTGGCCTGCTGCGGGAGCGCTCTACCTTCATGCAAAAGATCGCTCTGACCGTATCGTCCGCCGGCGTCATCTTCATGCTGCTCATGGGAGGAATGAGCGGAGCCAGCTTCAGCCTGATCGGAATCGCGCTGATTCTGCTGTCGGCCCTGTGCGCCGCGCTGTACAATATTTTCGCGCGCTCCTTGACCAAGGCGTATTCGCTGCCGCTGCTGACCTACGTTATGACTGGCTTCGGCTTCATCGCGTTCAATGGGCTGTCCATTGGCAGCCATCTTATCGAGGGCACCCTGTCATCCTGGTGGGCGCCGATGGGAGATCCGCGGTATTTGCTGCCGGTCTTATATCTGGGCATTCTTTCTTCCTTGGTTACGTCCTTCATGTCGAACTATGCCTTGTCCGTCCTCGAGGCGGCCAAAATGAGTGTATTCAGCCATGTCGCCACTCTGATTACGATTGTCGCCGGCGTCTTGTTCCTGCATGAGAGCTTAGGCTACTATCATGTGATCGGCGGCATCGCCATCCTCGGCGGCGTCATCGTCACGAACCTGCCGTCGGCCCGCAAGGCGAAGAAGCGTCCTTCCCGCTCGGCCTCATGACAAGTCGATGGCATTCTAATGACCAAGAGAGCCAGCCTGAAAATGGCTTCGAAGATCGGTTCCAGTCACTGTAAATTGAGCAGGGCCTATGCATTTGCGCATAGGCCTGCCTTCAAGATATCAACGATTCCTTCCTCGCCTTCTCCACCGCCTCATCGCGGTTGCTTACGTTCAGCTTCGCATAAATAGACGGCATGTAATTCCGCACCGTGCGTTCCGACAGATGCAGCCGGGACGCAATGGCTTTATAACGAAGCCCTTGCATTAATCCCTTCATAATATCCATCTCCCGGCTTGTCAACGAGAACGGATTCTCGCCTGATACGCGAACGGATGGGGCGAGTGAGCCTCCGCTGTGCCGGCCTGCCGGTTCATGCCCTCCTTCCGGGATCATCCTGCCGCCGCAATGCACGAATCGAATGGTAGCGGCGAGTTCCTTCGCGCCAGCCTCTTGCGATGCATATCCGTCAACCGCGCAGCGCAGCGCCTGAGCCGCCTTTATACGTTCCTCCCCTTCGTTAACGATAACGATAACGCGGGTGTCTGTTCCCTTCCCTTTTTCCCGGATGCGTCCTATCCAATCTCTCCTGTCTGTTCCATCCCAATGTACGGACAGCAGTATAATATCCGGTTGTGCATGCTTCACGACTTCTCCGGCCTGAGCCTCATGATCTGCCGCGATCGCCCGGAAATCCCGTTCTTCGTTCAAAAGGTTCACGACATGCTCGCGCCATGCAGGAGAATCCCCCATGACTACAATCTCAATCCGTTCGACGGGAGCTGCCGCTTCGCTCGGTACCGTTACGGTCATCATCATTCCTCCGTCCACACCGGCATAAAGATGGATATCGCCTCCCAGCATGGTCAGACGCTCTTTCACAGGAGACAGATCCGAGCCGAACGGCAGCCAATCAGGCCGCTTTCCATTATCCTCTATCTGCAGCGTGATGTGCGTTGGGGCATATTGCAGGGTCATGTGAATAGAACCCGCTTGGCCGTGCCAACAAGCATTGGCCATCGCCTCCCATGCACAGCGGTACAATAACTGCTGCGTGTCCTGATCAACCGGATATGCATTCCCAAGCTTCCGGAAGGATACGGGAACGCCTTCTTGCCTGCTCCAATCGTCTGCGACCGCTTCAATAAAAGCCTCTAGCGGCAGGTCATATCCCGGCTGCTCCAGACTCCGCAGCTGATCATGAAGCTGATCCCGCTCTGCCTCGATGGATGCTCTCAGCGATTCTAAGCGCTTCATGCCATCTACTGAAGTGACATGCTGGCGAAGCGCATCCAACTCAGACCCTGCTATCGTAAGAAGGTGATAGACCGTCTTCGTGGTCTCACGTGCGGCCAGGCAGCGCTCCTCCAAGCGCAGCGTCCGTTCCGTCTGGAACGGGTGCTGTTCAATAATCTCGTATTGCTCCTTAATGACGGCAAGCTTGCGCTTGGCCGTGCGTATAACATCTCCGAGCTTGCGCAGACCGAATCCAATGAAATAAAAACATGCCGCCAAAAACAAAGTGCCAAACACCGATGCTCCCCAAGACGCATCCGGCGAGAAGCATGCTGCCACAGGAGGAGTCGCAATGGCAAGCATAGGCACAACCCAGTTCTTCGTATTTCTATGAAAATACCCCATCGTGAACGCCGCCGGAAAGAACATGAAGTAAAAACCGAGATCTATAGCGGTGTAGATGGAAAATCCGCCGGTAATCAATACATCGGCAATGATATACGCCTGATAACGAAATGCTAGCAAGATAATAGGAACTTGAAGATATAACACAATGAATAGGATGGCATCGATGGTAAGAAAAGATCCCAAATATTCATTTTTTAAAAGAAGAAGAGTCCACACAAAAAATAAGATGCGTGCCAGGAGCACTAGCCCGTCCAGCTTGGAAACACGTTTGTTGCTCAAATTCATAAAAAACAACCCCAATAGAATAGATAGAATATTGTGTTGGAATAGATTTCTAAATTCATATGTACCATGAAAAGACGGAAAAAGAAAGCTCTGGGAGACACGACTCTTTTCCAACTTTCAACTTCAGGACATTTTGACCCTACCGGGCAGGACAATCCGTATGCTACCTTAACCTGGTCGTGCTTTTTTATACAAGAAGAAGGAGGAGTTGGAATTGAAAACAAAGCTGATGGCATGGACGCTCATCTGCAGCTTTTTTTTGCTCATGCTCCCGGGTCAGGCGGATGCTTCCAGCGAGAAAGTGACCTTGAAGGTGTTGGCCTATTCCGAAAAAGGTTTTAACGAGAGCTTCGGGGATGCATTTACGGCCAAGTACCCAAATATTGAAATCAAGGTCATCCCGACACTAAACGAGAAAAAGAGAGCGGTGCTTCGGGGTGATGAACTGCGTAAGCTGGAGGATAAGGAAAGGCCGGATCTGCTGCTGCCCGATCAGGATAGCTTGGAGAAATATGTGGCTGAGGGCAGACTGGTCGATTTAGAGCCCTATATTGCCCAATCCAAATCCATCAAGCTGGCCAATATGAATCAAAATATTGTGAATTCCATGAAAGTAAAAGGCAAACTCTACACGCTCTCGCCGACATTTATGACCAAAGGCCTGTTTTATAACAAAACCCTATTCGATAAATACAAGATCAAGTACCCAAAAAACAAAATGAGCTGGGCGGAAGTGATGGATCTAGCCGCTGAATTCAAGAACAAAGCGGGCTCGGATAAGGTTGAAGGGTTTGATTATGACCATCATTTATTCTCTTTGGCCGACACAATCTCACGCTCCTATAATCTGACATATCGGGATGTCAGCAAGGGCGGCAAGAACATTACGATCAACACCAAAGAATGGAAACCGATCTTCGAGATGGTGCTCAAGGCTGCCAAAAAAAATGCAATTACGACGAATAAAGAAGCCTTTCTCAAAGGCAACGCGGCAATGACGGTAGATGATTCTTTCTTTCTTCGCTCGATTAAGCTGCAAAACATCAAGTTCGAGTGGGGCGTTGTATCCGAGCCGGTGAATCCCGCCCGTCCGATAAGTTCGGCAGCTGGAGCCAATCATATGTTCGGCATTAGCGCCGAGTCGAAACATGCGGATGCGGCTTGGAAGTTCATTGAGTTCGTCAACAGCGAGGAGTTTGCCAAAGGGTACCTAAAAGATGGCGAATTTATGACAGGGGTACCGACTAACGAATGCTGCAAGAAGTGGAACAATAAAGTCGACCTTAGCGGCCTCTACCAGCTGGCTCCGATCAAAACGACGTATGATCCGAACCAACCGGATATCTGGCAAGCTTTTCTTAAAGAAGGGAGCGCGGCATTCAAATCTGCCTTGAATGGCACACTGAGCCTTGACTCCATGTTAGCCGGACTTCACACGAAATTGCAGTCTGAACTAGATCAAGCATGGGCCAAGAAGGGGAAATAAGGCTATGATGAATCGGCTTCGCGCACCGAACATCGCATGGCTGCTCCTCGGCTTGATCCTGCTGCTGCAAGGCTGTGCCGACAAGCATACCGAGACCTTCGACCCGAACAAGCCCGTTACCTTAAAAATCATGTACCCTTGGGAAGGGGAGGAGTTCTATAATCGGTTCGGTGAGCAGTTTCAACTCAAATATCCGAATGTCGATTTTCACATCATCAAGGAGCCGGAGTATAACCCCGAGTTAACGGCAAAAGAGAATGAGCAGGCATTGCTTGCCTATATCTCGAAGGAACAGCCTGATGTTCTGAAACTTGGTCCCGTCAGATTCGAAACGGTATCGGCTGCGGGTAAGCTCATTGATTTGGCGCCATGGATTCAACGGGACAAGTTCTCGCTGGACGGGATTTATCCCCCAGTTATCGACGCGATTAAAATGAAGGGCCGCGGAACACTGTACGGACTGTCCCCAACATTTATGAGTTGGGCCCTATACTATAACAAGGACTTATTTGAGCGGTACGGGGTGACGCCGCCCCAGGATAAGATGACCTGGGAACAAGTGCTTGATTTGGCTGCACGCTTTCCGGTTGAAGGTTCCCCAGAAGAACGGATATACGGGTTTACTCAGCCATTCTCTAGCGATAGTTCTATATTTGCGCTCATGGAGAGCATCGCCAAGACCGAGCAGATCGCATTGATCGATGCTTCGGGGACACGATTGCTGTTCGACTCGGACGGCTGGAAGCGAATAACGAAGCTAGCGGTCCGGAGCATGACCTCCAATTCTGTCTATTTTCCCGTGGAGGTTGATCCAAGCAGGATGCTGGTCGATGATCCATTCCTAGCGGGCAGAGTCGCCATGCTCGTCATGGGTGATTCTACAGCGCAGGACTTGCAAGATATAAACCAAATCAGGGAAAATTCCATTCCCCCGGAAGAGCCGCTGCGTTGGGGAGTTGTACCGGTTCCTATCGATCCCGTAAATCCGCAATCCGCAAACGAGATCTCTGTGTATGAAATATATGGCATTGGGGCCGACTCTACCGCCAAAGCAGCAGCCTGGGAGCTTGTGAAGTTCATCAACGGCGATGAATGGGCAAAAGCTAAATCTCGTACCAAAGACGGGGGTAATCTGCTGGCGCGTTACGCATACAATAAGGACCGCTACGACCATTTCGACCCTGAAGAGATTGAGGTATTCTATAAAATCAGACCGCAGAGCGGAGAAGAACTGCGGCAAATCCGCCAAGTCCCGCCTGCATTCCGGACATCGTTCGCAGAGATCGTAAGGGAAGAACTCGAATCGATTATCGCGGACAAGCAAAGTGTTGATCAGGCCGTACAGAAGATTCAGACACGAGGCCAGGCGGAGCTTGATTCGTTCAATGCCCGGACGGAAGAGAAATAACGGGGTTCATTCATCTCTATTGGAACAAGCCCGGTGCTGGATTCGCATCGGGCTTGTTCACGTGCCCGTCTCCTCCTTGCCCTGACCTTCAACCTTCCAACTTCAGGACATTTTGACCCTACCGGGCAGGACAATGTGTATGCTACCTTAACGTGGTTGCTTGCTTTTTTACAATGAGAAGGAGGAGTTTGGAATTGAAAAGAAAGCTGATGACATGGACGCTAATTTGCAGCGTTCTTCTGCTCATGCTCCCTGTCCATGCGGAAGCGGCCAGCGAGAAAGTGACCTTGAAGGTGTTGGCCTATACCCAGGAGGATTTTAACAAAAATTTCGGGGATGCATTTACGGCCAAATACCCGAATATTCAATTCAAGGTCATCCCGACACAGAAACATAAGAATCTTGATGAAATACGTAAGCTGGAGGATAAGGAAAAGCCGGATCTGCTGTCGTCGGAAAGCCTATCTGCATATAACTTGGACAAATATGTGGCCGAAGGCAAGCTCGTCGATTTAGATCCGTATATTGCCCAATCCAAATCCATTAAGCTGGCCAATTTGAATCAAAATATTGTGAATTCCATGAAAGTAAATGGAAAACTCTACACGCTTTCGCCGACATTTATGGTGAAGGGCCTATTTTATAACAAAACCCTATTCGATAAATATAAGATCAAGTACCCGAAGAACGAAATGAGTTGGGCGGAAGTGATGAAGTTAGCCGCGGAATTCAAGCAGAAAGCCGGCTCTCCCGGATTTCAATATAACAATGACTTATTCTCTTTGGCAGCCTCTGATATCGCAGGCTCGTATAACCTGAGATTTCAGGATAAGAACAAGGGCGGCAAGAACATTACGATAAATACCAAGGAATGGAAATCGATCTTCGACATGGTGGTCAAAGCTGCCAAGAAAGAGGCAATTACCACGAAAAATAAGGCTTTTCTAGCAGGCGACGCTGCCATGACGGTAGGGGGCCCACTTTTTTTTGTCGGGTTTAAGATGGAAAAGATCAAATTCGAATGGGGAGTTGTGTCGGAGCCGGTGAATCCCGCTCATCCGATAAGTTCGGCATACGGAGCAAATAATATGTTCGGCATTAGCACCGAGTCGAAACATGCGGATGCGGCTTGGAAGTTCATTGAGTTCGTCAACAGTGATGATTTTGCCAAAGGGTACATGAAGGATGGCGAATTGGGGAGTGGATTGCCGACCAACGAATGCTGCAAGAAGTGGGACAATAAAGTCGATCTTAGCGGCCTCTACCGGTTGGCACCGGTCAAAGAGAAATATGATCCGAACATTCCCGATATTAGCGAATTTGTCTCTAAAGAAGGGAGCGCAGCATTCACATCCGTCTTGAAGGGCACACAGAGCCTTGATTCCATGTTAGACAGTCTTCAAAAGAAAGCACAGTCAGAACTAGATAAAGCATGGGCCAAGAAAGGAAAATAAACCATGAAAGATCTGCTTCGCAGACCGAACATCGCATGGCTGCTCCTCGGCTTGATCCTGCTGCTGCAAGGCTGTGCCAACAAGGAAACCGAGCCCTTCGATCCGAAACAGCCCGTTACCTTAAAAGTCATGTACGCTTGGGGAGAGGAGGACTTCTATAATCGGTTCGGCAAGGAGTTTCAACTGAAGTATCCGAATGTGGACTTTCGCTTCGTCGAGAATCCGGAGTATCACACCGATTTAACAGCCGAAGAGAATAAACAGGCATTGCTTGCCCATATCGCGAAGGAACGGCCTGATGTTCTCAGAATCGGTGGCGGCGGAGATTTAGAAGCGGTGGCGGCTGCGGGTAAGCTCATTGATTTGGGACCATGGATGAAACGGGACAATTTTTCGCTGGACGGGATTTATCCCCCAGTTCTCCATGCGATTCAAATGCAGGGCCATGGAACGATGTACGGACTGTCCCCCACATTCGTAAGCTCGGCCGTATACTACAACAAGGACTTATTTGAGCAGTACGGGGTTACGCCTCCCCAGGATAAGATGACCTGGGAACAACTGCTTGATTTAGCTGCACGCTTCCCGGTTGAAGGTTCCCCGGAAGAACGGATATACGGGTTCACTGAGGAATTCGCTAACGAAGATTCTATATTTGGCCTCATGAATCGCATTGCCCAGACCGAGCAGATCGCATTGATCGATGCTTCAGGGACACGATTGCTGTTCGACTCGGACAGCTGGCGGCGGATAACGAAGCTAACGGTGCGGAGCATGACCTCCAATGCTGTTTATTTTCCTGAAAGGCTGACGGTTGGTCAAAGCATGACGCCGGACGATGATCTGTTCGTATCGGGCAGAGCCGCCATGATCGTCTCGGGCGATTATAGAATGGGTTCCTTGGAATCCAAGAACCACATCATGCAAGCTTCACCTTCCCCGCAGGAGCCACTGCGTTGGGGAATGGTGCCGGTTCCGATCGATCCCGTAAACCCGCAATCCGCGAACGAGATCTATGTGTTTGAAACGTACGGCATTGGGGCCGACTCTACCGCCAAGGCAGCAGCCTGGGAACTTGTGAAGTTCATCAACGGCGACGAATGGGCAAAAGCTCAATCTCGTACCAGAGGCGGGGGGAATCTGCTGGCGCGTACCGCATATAATAAAGACCGCTTCAATCATGAAGATATTGAGGTATTCTATTCAGTCAAACCGCAGAGCGGAGAAGAACTGCGTCAAATCCGCCAAGTTCCGCCTGAATTCCAGACATCGTTCGCAGATATCGTAAGGGAAGAACTCGAATCGATCGCAACGGACAAGCAGGATGTTGATCAGGCCGTACAGAAGATTCAGCAACGAGGCCAGGCGGAGCTTGATTCCTTCAATGCCCGGACGGAAGAGAATAACGGGGTTCATTAATCTCTATTGGAACAAGCCCGGTGCGGATTCGCATCGGGCTTGTTCGCGTGTACGTCTTCTCTGTTCCTCTTGCGAGGCTACGATTTTGTTCATGCTTTCCCGTACCAGGCATGATTTTCTAAAAACTCCCAACCTTCAGGACATTTTGACCCTACCGGGCAGGACAATGTGTATGCTACCTTAACGTGGTTGCTTGCTTTTATACAATGAGAGGGAGGAGTTGGAATTGAAAACAAAGCTGATGGCATGGACGCTAATTTGCAGCGTCCTTCTGCTGATGTATGCTACCTTATCGTGGTTGCTTGCTTTTATACAATGAGAAGGAGGAAATGGAATTGAAAAGAAAGCTGATGACATGGACGCTAATTTGCAGCGTTCTTCTGCTCATGCTCCCTGTCCATGCGGAAGCGGCCAGCGAGAAAGTGACCTTGAAGGTGTTGGACTTATCCCAAGATTTTTTTGACAAGAGGTTCGGAAATGCATTTACAGCCAAATATCCGAATATTCAAATTAAGGTCATCCCGACACAAAAGGGGAAATCACTGCTTTGGGGTGATGATCTACGTAAGCTGGAGGATAAAGAAAAGCCGGATCTGCTGGTATCTGATCAGTTTAGCTTGGAGAAAAATGTGGCTGAAGGCAGACTCGTCGATTTGGAACCGTATATTGCCCAATCCAAATCCATCAAGCTGGCCAATCTGAATCAAAATATTGTGAATTCCATGAAAGTAAATGGAAAACTCTACACGCTTTCGCCGACATTTATGGCGAAGGGCCTATTTTACAACAAAACCCTATTCGATAAATACAAGATCAAGTACCCGAAGAACGAAATGAGTTGGGCGGAAGTGATGAAGTTAGCCGCGGAATTCAAGGAGAAAGCCGGCTCTCCAGGATTTCAATATAACAATGACTTATTCTCTTTGGCAGCCTATGCTATCGCAGGCTCCTATAACCTGACATATCAGGATAAGAGCAAGGGCGGGAAGAACATAACGTTCAACACCAAAGAATGGAAATCGATCTTCGACATGGTGCTCAAAGCTGCCAAAAAAGAAGCAATTACGACGGAACAAGATGCCTTTCTAGCAGGCGACGCTGCCATGACGGTACAGGATACATTCCTTATTCGCAGGATTAAGCTGGATAACATTAAATTCGAATGGGGAGTTATGTCGGAGCCGGTGAATCCTGCTCGTCCGATAAGTTCGGCAGTCGGAGCATTTGAAATGTTCGGCATTAGCACCGAATCGAAACATGCGGATGCGGCTTGGAAGTTCATTGAATTCATCCACAGTGAGGATTTTACCAAAGGGTATGTAAAGGATGGCGAATTTTTGTCGGGATTGCCGACCAACGAATGCTGCAAGAAGTGGGGCAATAAAGTCGATCTTAGCGGCCTCTACAAGTTAGCTCCGGTCAAAGAGAAATATGATTCGAACAGTCCCGATATTAGCGAATTTGTCTCTAAAGAAGGGAGCGCAGCATTCACATCCGTCTTGAAGGGCACACAGAGCCTTGATTCCATGTTAGCCAGTCTTCAAAAGAAAGCACAATCAGAACTAGATAAAGCATGGGCCAAGAAGGGAAAATAAGTCCATGAAAGATCGGCTTCGCGCACCGAACATCGCATGGCTGCTCCTTGGCTTGATCCTGCTGCTGCAAGGCTGTGCCGACAAGGAAACCGAGCCCTTCGATCCGAACCAGCCCGTTAGCTTAAAAATTATGTACGAGTGGGGAGAGGAAAACTTCTATAATCGGTTCGGCAAGGAGTTTCAACTCAAATATCCGAATGTGGACTTTCGCTTCGTCGAGAATCCGCAGTATCTCCCCGATTTAACAGCAGAAGAATATGAAGAGACATTGCTTGCCTATATCGAGAAAGAACGGCCTGATGTTCTAAGAATTGGTGGCGGCTTCAGACTCGAAGCGGTATCGGCTGCGGGTCAGCTCATTGATTTGGCGCCATGGATGAAACGGGACAGTTTTTCGCTGGACGGGATTTATCCCCCAGTTATCGACGCGATTAAAATGAAGGGCCACGGAACGCTATACGGACTGTCCCCAACATTCACAAGTTCTGCCTTATACTACAACAAAGACTTATTTGAGCAGTATGGGGTTACGCCGCCCCAGGAGAAGATGACCTGGGAACAAGTGCTTGATCTAGCTGCGCGCTTTCCGGTCGATGGTTCCCCAGAAGAGCGGATATACGGGTTTGATCAGGGATTGAGTAGCTATGATTCCATCTATTCGTTCATGGAGCGCATCGCCAAGACCGAGCAGATCGCATTGATCGATGCTTCAGGGAAACGGTTGCTGTTCGACTCGGACGGTTGGCGGCGGATAACGAAGCTAACGGTGTGGAGCATGACCTCCAATTCTGTTTATTTTCCTGAAAAGCTGACGGCTGGTCAAGGCATAACCCTGGACGATGATCTGTTCGTATCGGGCAGAGCCGCCATGGTCGTCTCGGGCGATTCTACAGCGAAGGACTTGCAAAATATGAACAAATTCAGGAGAATGTCAATTCCCCCGCAAGAGCTGCTGCGTTGGGGAATGGTGCCGGTTCCGATCGATCCCGTAAATCCGCAATCCGCGAACGAGATCTCTGTGTTTGAAACGTACGGCATTGGGGCCGACTCTACCGCCAAGGCAGCAGCCTGGGAACTTGTGAAGTTCATCAACAGCGACGAATGGGCAAAGGGGCGATCTCGTACCAGAGGAGAGGGTAATCTGCTGGCGCGTATCGCATATAATAAGGAGCGCTTCGACCTTTTCGACCCTGAAGAGATTGAAGCATTCTATAAAGTCAAACCGCAGAGCGGAGAAGAACTGCGGCAAATCCGCCAAGTCCCCTATGAATTCCGGGAATCGTTCGGGGAGATCGTAAGGGAAGAACTCGAATCGATCGCAGCGGACAAGCAGAGTGTCGATCAGGCCGTACAGAAGATTCAGACACGAGGCCAGGCGGAGCTTGATTCCTTCAATGCCCGGACGAAAGAGATCAACGGGGTTCATTAGTCTCTATTGGAACAAGCCCGGTGCTGGATCGCATCGGGCTTGTTCGCGGCTGCGGCACGATTCACTTGGAGCAACCTCGGACAGCATTAAATTATGTTGGTTCAATTGCTGGTTCCTTAACTAAGGAGAATTATTGCGAGAAATCAATTATAAGTGAGAAAAAAATTACCGTTCCGTCCAGGAGATATATTCACTAACGCGCGGCCGATAAATATACGAACCTTTATAGACATCAGAAGAGGTCTCTATTTCTACACCGTCCATATGAACTCTTGAACCGGCTTCAGCCCTCAGTGAATCTGTTGCAACGTACCATTCATTTAATACGGGGCGAGATGTCCAACTAATTTTTGTTTCTTCCTTGGTGAGCTCAGGCGGATACGAAAGTGAAATCCCCAGACCTTTAAATGTATAGCTATACGATACAACTATTTGATCAGGATTACCAGGACCCGTATAATGAGTACTTATTAATCCAGCTTGTACTACCATTGTATTTTCTGTTATAGGGTAGAAATACGCCACCTCGTTATATCCACTTATTTTCCAGTTTATCCGAGAATCTGTGGATGACCCGGATATATTCCTAGTCCACGGATATGTGACCCCGAGCGGGAGTATTTTTTCCTTATTATTCTCTTTTTCTATAATATTATTAACATACTCTGCTACAGCCAATTTATTCTTAACTTTTGTAGGGACTGTATAAACTTTGCTTCCATGTTCGTCTTTCCAGGTTATTAGTTCAAAAACATCATCATTTACTTTGTACTCTGTTGTGTTAATTTTTTGAAGTGGTTTTTTTTCGGTGGCCTCATCTGCTGCAAAACCTACATTCGAGCTTCCTAGAAACAGAAGACAAGCCAAAACAACTACAAATACCTTTTTCACCTTTAAAACAACCTCCCTAGATTATTTTATATATCAATTTTTAAATTGATACCATAAATACTATTTTTTTGAGTATTTTCAAGGTAGTTTTTTAGGGAATCTTTTTTAGGAAAGGTAATGTCAAGTTCTTTTAACAAATTAACTACTAGGAAGGTTGTGAGTGTATCAGGCACAGGTGTGACACCATAAAGAGGAAAGGAGCCGTTCTCTAGTTGGATGGATTTTATATATCTAGAAACTTTATTTTTTTCGATAATAAAAGGGTTGTTTTCAAATAGATTATTTAATTTTAAAGCAGTGTCGTACTTTTCAGTGCTTTCTTGTTCCTCATTGTATAAAGCTAGTAGGTGATTTATAAATCGAGCATAATTTGAATAATTTTCTGGTTTATAATCATCTATGTATATATTATGTTCAATTTCTTTAGCCAAATATATTATACTTCCCAATGAAATAAAATCTTCATTCTCTTCTTTTTTTATATTTTGAAGTAAACTATTTAACCATTGCTCTATTTTATTTTTATTTGGAATGCTATGACCAAATTGTCGGTAAATATCCGTCGCCATTTTTGTACTTAATAAATAATTTGTCTCCTTCATATTTTTATCTTGAGTATTATATAATAGAAAGTAACCGTCATTAGATTGCAAAGAATTAACAAACCTAATGATATTCGATGCCTTCTTGCTAGCTAATTTATTGGCTTCAACTGAATGAGTATATAACCATAAATCATATAGAGCTCCGTTATTTCCATCGTAAAAAAATTGCTCGACATCATAATTTTTTAATAAATCAGCATATGATTTGTCAAGTTCTTGATTACCAATTTTACTAATCGCCTGAGTAGTATAAAAAAAATCATATAAATCGATTTTGATTAAATCTGAATTTGCGTTACCGTTATTTACTTGTTTATAGTTTGAAAAGAAGATGATAATTCCCAACGAAAAAAATATAACCATAAGAAATGTTATCTTTCTTTTCATAATCGAACAACCTCTTAATCCCAATTATATAGTATTTCATCTTTTTCTCCATATATAGTAATGTTTGTTTGTAAGCTAATGCCATGAGTATCCTCATCGTGTACAATAATGTAACTGAATTGATTTGGACTTGTGTCTTTAATGACCTCTTTATTGCCAAATGTAACTACTATTCTTTTCATTTTTTCTTGGATACTTTTATCATTTACTCTGAGCATAACATAGGAGTATCCCCCGTCTGCGCCAAGCACCTCTACCGGCTTTTCCCTTCTTTTATGTGTGGTCAACGTCTTCGCATACTCGATTTTTCCGTTTCTGTTGAAAACACTATAGGAACCGATATAGATTTCCTTCTCATAAAAGATAAGAGCGGCAGGTTTATTCCGCTCATTTAACCGTTCCTCCGCCAATACGGTGATTCCCTCTGTAGCTACAATATGTTCTATCTGTGATTTTGTTATCACTTCATATTTATCTCTTCCAAAATAATCAACAAGCGTAATAATAAGAAGGATTAACAAAATCAAAGCCAGACAGATCACTAACTTACGATTCATTTATTTAAATGACCTCCATTTCTCTATCCGCCTTTACCTTACCATCATCATGGAAAGTTTTCAACAACTTTTCCCATTTTTTTAATTCATTATAATATTTATCATTATTATTACAGTATGAAAAAAAGAACGAATTGGCGATCACTTCAAAGAAAAAAGAATAACAAAAATTCACCCGATTTGGATCAATCCATTTCAGGAAATGCCTGCACCGGATGTGAATCCTGTCACCCGGCGCAGCGTCTACTATCCCGATTGCCGCCGGAACTGGCTCTGCACCAAGCCGTGATAGAAGCCCTGCTGCCGCAGCAGCGACTCGTGGCTTCCCTGCTCGATGATGCGCCCGTCCTCCAGCACGAGGATGCAGTCTGCCTGCTGAATCGTATTGAGGCGGTGCGCGATGATGATGCTCGTTCGACCCTCCATCAGCCGGTACAGCGCTTCCTGTATCTTCATCTCCGTAATCGTGTCGATGCTGCTGGTCGCTTCGTCCAGGATGAGAATCGCCGGATCCCCCAGCACCGCCCGCGCGATTGACAGCAGCTGCTTCTGGCCCTGGCTGATGCCGCTGCCGTCCTGGCTCAGCTCCGTCTCGTACCCCTGCGGCAGCTTCATAATGAATGAATGGGCATTCGCCAGCCGCGCGGCCTGCTCAACCTCCTCATCGGTGGCATTCAGCCGCCCATAACGGATATTGTCGCGAATGGTGCCCTGGAACAGGAAGGAATCCTGCAGTACGAAGCCCATATGGCTGCGCAGATTTTTGCGGTCTATGGCGGATAGCTCAACGCCGTCGAGATAGATCTGACCGCTGTCATAGTCATAGAAACGGCTGAGCAGTTGGGTAACCGTCGTCTTGCCCGCTCCGGTCGGCCCGACCAGGGCAATCGCCTGGCCGGGCTCCGCCCGGAAGGAGACGTCCCTTAAGGTGCGCCCGTCCTTCTCGTAGGCGAACGAGACATCCACGAACTCGATCTCCCCGCGCACCCGCTCCAGCCGGATCGCATCCCGCTCATCCTGCCCCTCCTCGCGCTCCTCCAGCACTTCAAATACCCGCTCGGCCCCGGCAATGGCGGACAGGAACGTATTGAACTGGTTCGCCAGATCATTCAACGGCCGGGTGAATTGCCGCGAGTACTCGGAGAAGATCACGATGACCCCGATCGAGACGAGCCCATGGAGCGCCAGCACGCCGCCCGCTCCCGCGATGATGGCGAAGCTCATATTGTTCAGCACGTTCATCAGCTTCGGAATGAAGCCCGAATACGTCTGAGCCCAATACCCGGAAGCCTTCAACCGTTCGCTCTTCTCGGCGAACTCCTGAATGACCTTCTGCTCCTGCGAGAAGCTCTTCACGATCTTCTGCCCCGAGAACGTCTCCTCGATGAACCCGTTTATATCCCCGAGGTTGCGCTGCTGCTCCTTGAAGAACCGTCCGGTCCGCCGCGTAATCCATCTCATGCCGAGGAACATAAGCGGCACGATCGTCAACGTGATCAGCGTCAGCAGCGGACTCAGCCACAGCATTATCGTCAGCATGCCGACGAAGGTCAAAATGCTGGAGGACAGCTGAATGAACGAACTGTTCAGCGTCTGGCTCACATTGTCGATATCGTTCGTAATCCGGCTCATCAGCTCGCCATGCTGCCGCTTCGTATAGAACTGCACCGGCAGCGTATGGAGCTTCCCGAACAGATCGGAGCGCATGGCGTAGACCGCCTTCTGCGCTACGCCGATCATCCAGTAGTTCTGCAGGAAGAGAGCGGCCGAATACAGCAAGTACACGACGCCGAGCAGGACGAGGATCAGCAAGAAGTTGCCGCCTTCCTGCGTCTTGATATAATGGTCGATCGCATACCCGACCAGGAAGGGACCGATCAAGCCAAGCCCGGACGTCAGCACTACCATAAGGAAAATAAGGGCCAGCATTCCTGTGTGGCCGGACATGTAACGCCATATGCGGATCAGCGTGCCTGACCAGTCCTTGGCCCGCGGCTTCTTCTTCGAAGGGCCGCCGGCCGCCGCTCCGACTCCGGCCCGGTCGGCAGCAGCTATGCCGGGCTTCTCCGGCAGCTTCAGCCTCAGCATGGAATCCCCTCCCCTCGCTCGAACTGGGACTGCACGATGCGCCTGTACAGTTCGCTGCGGCGCATTAGCTCGTCATGGCTTCCCTGATCCAATATGCGTCCGTCATCGATGAGAATAACGGCATCCGCCTGGAGGGCGGTGCTGATTTTCTGCGTAATAATCAATGTCGTGCAAGGATTGGCCCCCAATGCCTCCAGCAGCCGGGCCTCGGTCTTCACATCCAGCGCGCTCGTGCTGTCATCCAGCAGGAGCAGCTTCGGCTTCCGGATCAGCGCCCGGGCAATCGACAGCCGCTGCTTCTGTCCGCCGGACAGATTGATCCCCTTCTGCCCGAGCATCGTGTCATATTGGCGGGGAAGCTTCATAATCGTCTCATGAATCTGGGCGCGCTGCGCCGCCTCCATGACCTCCTCATCGGCGGCATCCTGCTTGCCCCAGCGGATATTGTCCCGCACCGTGCCGCTGAACAGCATGACCTCCTGCGGCACATAACCGATGTGGCGGCGGAGCGGCTCCATCGTCATGGAGCGAACATCCATCCCGTCTAGCAGGACGCGTCCCCCACTGACATCGTACAGCCGGGGAATCAGCTGGAACAGGGATGATTTCCCGGAGCCGGTCGCTCCCATGATCGCTACCGTCTCGTCCGGCCGCACCGTGAACGATACGTCCTGCAGCACCGGGGCCTCGGTATCCGGATAGCGGAAGGTGACGCGCTGGAATTCCACGCGGCCTTCGCTTATCGCCGCATCCGGATCGGCATCGGCCGCATCCGTCACGTCCACCTCGCTCTGCAGCACCTCGGCTATCCGCTGGGCGGACGCCTTGGCGCGCGACAGATTCATCATAATCATGGAGACCATCGACAGTGCTCCCGTAATCCGTGTCGTATAATTGACGATCGCCACGACTTCGCCGAGGTCGGTGCTGCCGATCTGTACGCCCAGCCCGCCATACCACAGGACAAAAAGAATACTGCCGTTCATCAGCAGCAGAAGGAGCGGGACCGTGAACTCAATCAGGCGCAGCGCAGCGACCGTCCGATCCATCAACTGCCCGTTCGCCTCCTCGAACCGTTCGACTTCATGCTGGTCGCGCACGAACGCCTTGATGAGCCGCATGCCGAACAGGTTCTCCCGCAACACCCCATTTACCCGGTCCAGACGGTCCTGCACCGAACGGAACAGCAGGAACGCCTTGTTCATCAGCCAGACGAGCAAGATGAACAGCACCGGCGTGATGACGGCCAGAATCAGCGCCAGCCTGAAGTTGACCAGCAGCGCCATCACGAGGCCGCCAATCATCATCAGCGGCGCCCTCATCATGATACGCAAGCTCATGAACACGACGTTCTGCATCGTATTCACGTCCGACGTCACCCGCGTAATCAGCGTCGCCGTCGGGAAGCGGCTGAAATTGGCAAACGAGAAGGACTGAATCTTCTTGAACAGGTACTTCCGGATGTCATGGCCGAAGTTCTGGCTGACATGCGCCGCATAGTACGAGTTGACGATGCCGCATACGAAGCCGAACAACGCCAAGCCGACCATCAGTCCTCCCCACTGCATAACCGCGGGAAGATGTTGAGCGACAATCCCTTCATTAATAATTCGAGCCATGAGCAGCGGGAGCCATAGATCCACGATCAGCTCTACCAGCATGAGCGCCAGCGCGAAGCTCAACGGGCCCCTGTAGGGCCGCAGAAATGATAGTATTTTCCTCATTCACACTCTCCTTCCCGAAGCCGGGGCGGAACCGTCATGTGCTGCGCAGTGCGCAAGGCAGTCCTGAACCGGTCCCTCGCCCGGAGATAAATCGATTATCGGTATCCCGTCTGCCGGCGAAGCGCTTCCATCGCAGCAGCTGACAGGCCTTCTCCGAGGGCTTGCCATCGCCTTCCGATCCCGATGAAGCCGCTATCCCGGCGCGCAGGATGATGCCCGCATGCCGCACAGCCGTGTCCGGGCACATTGTTGTACACTAAGGTTTAACTCATTCTAGCATAGATTGGGAATCTAGCTCGACCATATGTGAAGGATTTCATATGATTGGGTAGATTTTCACTTGAGGCTGTATCAAAAGTAGTTTTTACTGCCCGCTTGAGCAAATTATGGGCAAGAGAAAGCCGCCTGACCTCGAGGCTGACTTTGGACAGGCCTCGAAGCAGGAAGCGTCAGAAACTAAAAAGGGGCCGATGATTCCTGCACAGATGCAGGAATTTTCACTAGTTCAGCTGGTATCTGATGCCAATCCTGTAAAAGTGCATCATTTTCGCCGATTTTTGCTCTCTATCCGCTGCCATGGCTTCAATTCCTGCAGTTTTGCAGGAACTCCTGTGATGGAGGGAACGCCCCAAGGGAATGCTGTATGTTTACAGTTTTTTCGGCAAGCCCCGCGGCAAGAAGCAGAGTGGGCTGTCTCACTGCAGAAGTGAACGGCTTTTGGGACAGCCCCTTTGCCTTGCCCGGGGCTGCCGTTCCGTGTCTCGACATCGCTTTTTATCTTCGCCTAATGCCTAATAGAGATCGATGAAGCCGCCAACTTTTCCAAGCCGCCATCCCGGTTCCGTCCACTCCCCCACACTCTTCTCTCTTCTCTAGCATATTACTGTGACAGGATACAAGAAGACAGGCTCTCACTCACTCTATCAGAGCATGTGAGATCCGCAGCCTCGTTATCCCGCAAGCATCTCCAGAAGAGGAGGATGAGATTTGAAGCGAAAATCGATTCGGCAGCTATTGGATGGCTACAAGAAGAAGCAATTTTCTCCTGTAGAAATTACCCGTGAATATGTAAGGGAAATCAAAAATCGCGACCCGGTATATAACGCCTATATTACGGTCACGAAGGAACACGCGCTGCGGAAGGCGAAGCGTCTGGAGAAGAAATGGAACCGCGGCAAGAACGCCGGGATGCTGTTCGGGATACCGCTGTCTTATAAAGACAATCTGGCAACCAAGGACGTCCGTACGACGAACGGTTCCGGGATTTACCGCAGCTTCATTCCCGTTCGAACCGCTGCCGTTATCCGCAGGGCGAACAAGGAGAATGCGATCATGCTGGGCAAAAATAATATGCATGAATTCGCGCTTGGGATCACATCCAACAATCCGCACTATGGACCGGTCCGCAACCCGTGGAACATCGAATATTCTCCCGGAGGGTCCAGCGGCGGTTCGGCAGCGGCGGTGGCCGGCAATATGTCCGTCGCCTCCATCGGTACGGATACCGGCGGTTCCGTGCGCATTCCGGCCGCTTCCTGCGGCATAGCCGGACTGAAGCCAACCTACGGAACCCTTCCGACGTCCGGCGTTGATTTCGTCTCGTGGACAATGGATCATGCCGGTCCGCTTGCTGCCAACATGGACGATCTGGCGATAATTATGGACGCGCTCACCCGCAAGGACTACTCCCGCTATCTGATTGCGAATATTCGGGGCATGCGCATTGGCGTCCCGATCAATTTTTTCAATGAGCATATCGAGGAAGAGACACTGCGGCTGTATCAGGCAGCCCTGGCGGCTCTCGGGATGCTCGGCGCCGTGCTGGTCGATGTCGATACTTCGTTCCTATATGGGTACCAGGAATGTGGGCTGACCATTGCCGCAGCCGAAGCCGGATATGTCCACCGCGACGATATCGCCTGCTGTCTGATGGAGATGGGGGCCGACGTGCGCGCGATACTGGAATCGTCGCTCGAGATTACGTCCCTCCAGTACATTACCGCGCTGCACAAGAAGGAAGAGTATACGAAGGCGTTCAAACGAATTTTCAAGCAGGTCGACGTACTGGCCACGCCGACGCTCCCAATCCCGCCGCGCCGCATCGGGGTCGAATCCGTCACGTTCGGCTCCTATACCGAGAACATCTTCGATGCGATGACCCGTTATACGGAGATTTTCAATATGACCGGGATGCCGGCTCTTACTCTGCCTTGCGGCATTACAGAGCAGGAGCAGCTTCCGGTCGGATTGCAGCTCATCGCCGATCATCACCGGGAGGATCACCTGATCCGGACCGGTTATTCGTATGAACAGAGCGAACTGGGCGGCTATTATGTCAAGCGGGACCAGATCATCTCCGGAACTTGTGGCTTCTGAGCATGATCTCCCGTATGCGACAAATCCCCGGCCCAATGATGGACCGGGGATGCAATTAATGGCGGCGGATTAGCAGCCGGTAGCAGCCGGCCGCCCCAAGCCCGCAGCAGGCGATGACGATGCCCATCGGCACGGCCGTGTCGCTTCCTGCGATACCGACGAGCGGCGCAGCCGCCGAGCCAGCGATGAAGGGCAGCAAGCCGAGCATGGCCGAGGCGCTGCCGGCCGTCTTGCCCTGGTTCTCCATCGCGAGGGAGAAGCCGGCGGTATTGACGACCCCTGTGCTGGATACCGACACGAAAAGCGGAAGCAGAACCGACCAGAGCGGCCCGTGCAGCAGAATCGCGGCAAGAAGCGCGAGGCCCCCGCCGCAGGACAGGAACAGCCCAGCGATGAACAGCCGCATCTCGCCATAGCGCGCAGCGAGCCGCCCCGTAATCTGAGTGGCCACGATAAGGCCGAACCCGTTGAGCGCAAAGAACAGACTGAACGCTTGGGGCGATGCGCCATAAATATTTTGCAGCACGAACGGCGAACCGGAGATATAGCTGAACATGGCGGCAGAGACCAGTCCCTGCGTGCAGGCATATCCCATAAATTCCTTATCCTTGACAAGTCCCCCGAAGGTGGACAAGGTCGTCCGGACGCCGCCGGACGAGCGCCGATCCTGCGGATGGGTCTCCGCCAGCCCGAAGTAAGCCGCAGCGATCATAAGCAGGCCCAGTGCGCCAAGCACCGTGAACACGCCGTGCCATGACGTATATTTGAGCAGCTGGCTGCCGATGATTGGGGCGGCGATCGGCGCCAGCCCGTTAATGAGCATGAGCAGCGAGAAAAACTTCGTCAGCTCCGATCCGGAATACAGATCGCGCACCATCGCCCGCGCGATGACGATCCCGCCCGCGCCGGCCATACCCTGCAGGAAGCGCAGGGCGATCAAGCCCCACATCGAAGGAACGATGGCGCACAAAAAAGAGACGATGGCGTACACCGCCAAGGACGCCAACAGAGGAACGCGGCGGCCCCGCGCATCACTGAGCGGCCCCATGACCAATTGGCCGAGCGCCAGGCCAAGCAGGCACGCGGTCAGGCTGAGCTGGGTCAAGGAGGTACTTGCCTGCAGATCAGCGGCGAGCATCGGCAGCGACGGCAAATACATATCAATCGATAGCGGTCCGATCGCCGTCATCGAGCCGAGCACGATCGCGATCGCGAGTCTCCGCTTGTGCGGAGCGGCCGCCACGGAAGCATTCAGATTTGTTCCAGGATTCATGTATGACAACCTTTCTCAGTAAAATTGCAATTGTAACAATTATAGTTACAACTTGTAAGGGAATCAAGACTTGAATATTTCATATTTTGCATATAGAATCCATTGTATTCTTGAGCCCCGTCTGGCAATGGAACGGTTATCGGCCGCTCTGGCGGGCGCTGCAGCCGATCGTGAACAGCAGCAGGAACCCGGGAGCTGCATGGCGAAAAAAATAAAAATATCGAATAGAACGATTGGAGGGAGAGCCATACATGAAAACATTCCGAATCACCGAGGAACGGGTTCAGGACGATATCTACGCAGCGCAAGCCGAGACGGCGGATACCGAAGCAATTATGTCCTTGCTGCACCGCACTGCCGCCTGGCTGAACAGCAAAGGCTCGACGCAATGGAATGAACTGCTGCAGGGCGTTGATGTTCACGGAATGGCGGACTCCATCGCCAAGGGAGACGTATTTGTCTTCAAGCGCGGCAGTGATCCGGCCGCCGTCGTCATCCTGCTTCAGCAGCCGAGCGCCTGGGACAGGGAGCTATGGAGCAGCCTGGGCGAACAGGGCGAAGCGGGCCATGGCGAATCCATTTATTTGCATCGCCTGGCGATCGACCGCATCTTCGCCGGCAGCCAGCTGGGACATGCGGTGCTCCGCTGGGTCGAGACCGGCATCCGCTTCCCGGGCAAGCGGCGGCTCCGCCTGGACTGCAGGGCGGATGTTCCTGCCTTGAACGCCTTCTACCGCGCGGCGGGCTACACTTTTCAAGGCGAGATCCCGAAGGGCTATCTGTTGTTCGAGAAGGAGCTTCCCCCGCAATAACCTGCAGAACACCCGCTAAGGGTGTTTTTCTTTGCCCTGTCCGCCAGTAGAGTGCGTATTGGTTGGATTTGCTCCGTTGTTCGATCCGCCTCATTGTACGGTTATTCGCTGTAACTTGTTGGTTCGGATCGCTCATCTGATGCTTGGTCGGTTGTTAGATCTAACTGGTTGGTTCGGATCCCTCATCTGCCGATTTGTTCGGTAGTTCAATCTAACTTGTTGATTCGGGTGCTCATCCTATGCTTGTCCGGTTATTCGATGTAACTTGTTGATTCGGGTGCTCATCTGCTGCCTGGACGAATGTTTGATGTAACTTGTTGACTTGACTGCCCTTCTGCTGCTTGGTCCATTGTTCGATCTAACTTGTTGGTTCCATTGTTCGATGTACCTCATTGTTCGTTGGTCTAAATGTAACTAATCAGTTTGCTCGTTCTGCTTGTCCAACCTTCTGCTTTCATCCCGCTCCTCACCGCTCACCTTCCCCAAAGCTGCAAAAATACAGGATTTTCGTTTCCCGTCTCGTCCTCTAAAAAGAGTCCTGCAAAACTGCAGGAATTTCGGCCGTATCGCTTCAATAAAAGCAATAATCAGCCAAAATAATGGACTTTTGCAGCAATTTCAGCCAATATCGGCTCATAGCGCGTAAATTGCTGTACCAATGCAGGATTTCCCCGCCCTGACCTGCCCGCCCCGCCGTCATAGTCATCACCATCGCCATCGTCATCCATCACCCTCCACTTACTCCACCGCTCCCTTCCTCCCCGCTTCCACACTCAGCCCGATAAGAACAAAGCCCCCGAGACAACAAGTCTCGAGGGCTTTCCGTACGGGGGAACCACAATAACGCAGCCCCCTATATCCGCGACAGCAGCGCGGGCCGATCCAGTTGGTACAGGTTGCGGTAGCGCGGATACCGCTCCAGCAGTTCCGCATGCGGACCTCTCATCTCGATGCGGCCGTTCTCGATGAAGATGACTTCATCCATCTGCTCCACGCCGACGAGATGATGCGTAATCCACAGCAGCGACTTGCCCTGCAGCGCGGTGAACATCGTGGCCAGCAGAGCGCGCTCGGTCTGCGGGTCGAGCCCGACGGTCGGCTCGTCGAGAATGACGACCGGCGTATCCTGCAGCAGGATGCGGGCCAAGGCGATCCGCTGCCGCTCCCCGCCCGAGAAGCGCCCGCCCGTCTCCAGCATCCGCGTGTCATAGCCGTCCGGCAGCGAGTCGACGAGCGTCTCCAGGCCGACCTGACGGACGACCCGGCGGATGTCCTCGTCGGAGGCATCCGGGCGGCCCAGCCGGATATTGTTCGCCACCGTCGTGTCGAACAGATGCGGGCTCTGGTTCAAGACCGCAATCATCGCGGGGATATGCTCCCCATACGACGCCGCCGGAATACCGTTCAGCAACACTTGGCCTTCATCCGGCGCCAAGGCTCCCTGCACCAGCTTGAGCAGCGTCGATTTCCCCGCTCCGCTGCGGCCGATGACCGCAATTCGCCGTCCTTGCGGGATATCGAGCGACAAGCCATCCAGCGTCCAGGCGGCCGTCTTGTCATAGCGGTAGCGGACCTGCTCCAGCCGGATATGCGCCTCTCCGGACGCCAGGGCCGGCCGCAGCTCCGCCTCCGCCGCAGGACGAACGGGCTGGTCGCCCGCCGGAGCGTCCAGCTTCGCGAGCCGATCCAGCGAATCCTGGTACTGCGGCAGCTTCTCCACCGCATCCGATACCGGGAGGAAGCCGTCCATCAGCGGGAATACGACCAGGGTGAACGCCGCGATTAAGGTGGCGGCGATGCGCCCGTCCGCATATTGGCCCCCTGCCCAGCAGAGCATGAGCACCAGCACGGCCGCGACGACGCACTGCCCCAGCAGCATGCGAAGCCGGGCCCAGCCGTTCAGGCGGCGCTCCATGCGGGCGACGGATTGCTCGCCCTCTTCATATTCCGCCGTGAAGCGGGAGGTGCGCCCGCTAATGACCCAATCGCTCATCCCCATCACTGCATCGGTCAACCGCTGGTACAGCACGTTCCGCTCCTGCTTGATGCGGGTCTGCCAGGTGCGGGTAATCAGCAGAGACACCCAGGGCAGCACCGCGATCAGCAGGAGCAGCAGCAGTCCGATGAAGAGGGCGAACGGCAGATCGAACCAGCCGAGCGCCGCGATGCAGGCAGCATAGGCGACAAGCGCCACCGCGCCCGGGAACACCGTGCGCAGGTACACATTTTGCAGCTGCTCGATATCGTCCGCCAGCGTGCTGAGCAGATCTCCCGTCCGGAAGCGGGAGCGGAGGAACAGCGCCTGCGGCTCCAGGATGCGGTACATCCGCTCGCGCATCTGGGATAAGATGCGCAGCACCGCATCATGACCGACCAGACGCTCGACATAATGGACGACAGCCCGCCCGATGCCGAACGTCCGGACAAGCACGATAGGCACGTAGACGAGCAAAATATTTTCCGGACGCAAAGCCGACTTCGAAATGAGATAGCCTGACGTGAAGGTCAAGGAGGAGGCGCACAGCACCGTCAACACGCCCAGGGCGATAATGACAGCGAAGCGTCCGGCATAGCGCCGCATATACGGCATAATCCAGCCTTCGCGATTCATAGCGTATCCTCCCCTTCCATGCGGATCATGTCGTAGTAGGCCCCCCGCTTCGCCAGCAGCTCTTCATGAGTCCCCGTCTCCGCCACCTTGCCGTCCTGCAGGACAATAATCCAGTCCATATCCGGCATCCAGTGCAGGCGGTGCGTGGCCAAGAAGACGAGCCGATCACGGAATAGCTCCAGCATTGTCGACTTCAACTCATATTCGGTCTCGATGTCCAGATGCGCCGTCGGTTCATCGAGCAGCATAATCGGCCGGCTGCTCAGAAATGCCCGCGCCAGCGCAACCCGCTGCTCCTGTCCGCCGCTCAGCGAGCGCCCGCCATTGCCGATGCGTTCATCCAGCCCGTTCGGCAGCTGATCTGCCAACGCGCCCAGCCCCGCGGCAGTCATCGCCCGCCCGACCTCGTCATCGTTCGCGTCCGGCGAATAGAAGCGGACGTTATCCGCCAGCGAGGAGCTGAAAATATACGGATGCTGCGGGATGTACGTCGTCTGCTTCCGCCAGTCCTCGCCGGTCAGCGACGTCCGCTCCTGTCCGTCCACCCGGATCGTCCCGGCGGTCGGATGCAGGAAGCCGCCGATAATATCGATTAGCGTCGACTTGCCGGCGCCGCTTGCGCCGATGATCCCGACCTTGCGGAAGCCTTGAATCTCCAGATCAATCTCCTGCAGTGAGGACGGGCCCTCCTCCTCATGCCGCATCCCGATGCCGGTCATTCGCAGCAAGCTGTCCTGCGTCCAGGCCGGCAGCGCCTGCGAGGCAGGGGCCTCCTCGGACTTCGCTCCCGCGCGGATAATGGACTCCATCGCTTCGCCCGCTTCCTTACCGTCCAGCGTCGCGTGATAATCGGCCCCTACCATGCGGACCGGAAGGAAATATTCCGGCGCCAAGATAAGGATGGTTAGCGCGGTAACGAGCATCATCTCCCCGTTCACGAGGCGCAGCCCAAGGCTGACCGCCACGGATGCGACGGACAGCATCGTGAAGAAGTCCAGGGAGAAGGAGGACAAGAAGGCGACACGCAGAGTCCGCATCGTGGCCGAACGATATCTGTCGCTGACCTTGGAGACGGTGGCCCCGTGCGAGCGGCTGCGTCCAAGGAACTTGAGCGTCTCCAGACCTCGCAGCGAATCGACGAAATGATTCGACAGCTGCCGGTAAGACGCCCACTGCTTCTCGGTCTGCTTACGCGCGGCCAGACCGACAAGAATAAGGAACGCGATGAGAATCGGCATCGTCACCGCCAGAATCAGGGCGGCGACGATATCCTGGGTCGCAATGTACGCGAGGATAAGCACCGGCGTCACTGCGGTCCCGATCATGCGGGGTAGGAACAGCTCCATATATTTGCGGAACTTCCCGACCCCTTCGAGCACAAGCGTCACTGTCGTGCCCGTTCCCTCTGTCCGGGTATGCCGCGGCCCGAGGCGGAACAGCGCCTCCAGCAGCTGGCTCCGCAGGCTGGCGCCGGTCTTCTCGGCGAATCGGTAAGCCACTTGCTGCTGCAGCAGTGCCGTCATCTGGCGCACGAGAAAAGCAAGCAGGAACAGCCCGATCTTGCCGGCTTGTTCCTGCCATGCCGCCCCGGCGAACAGGGCGGATATTGCTTCTGCCAGCCAGATGGCCAGCATAATAATAGATAGTGTGTGCACCAGGGCAATGGCGGTCAGACTGGCAAGAACCGGCTTGATCCCTTGGTAGCCGAACAGATTCTTGCCCATTAGTATTCGAGATGCTGCTTCTCGTTCACGCGCTTATGGAAGACGAAGTAGCTCCAAATCTGGTAGCCAAGCACGAATGGCAGCAAGGTTACCGCTACGATCGTCATCACTTTGAGCGAATAAGCGCCCGATGCCGCATTATGAATCGTCAAGTCGAATGCACTGTTGATGGAGCTGATCATCACCCGCGGGAACAAGCCGATAAAGACGGATGCGATCGACAGCAATATAATGCCTCCGGTCATACCGAACGCCCAGCCGTCCTTCTTCTGCTTCATGAAGTAGCCTGCGAGCAGGAAGACGATCAGGCCGAGGACGGCAACGACAGCCAGGATGGCGCCGCGAACCTCGAACACATCGGTCATGAAATAGGTCATGACCGCGAACAAGACGAGCAGAGCGGCGAGCGGAATCATCAGCTTCCGGGCAAGACGGCGTGCGCGCGCCTGCAGATCGCCCTCCGTCCGCAGCGTTGTGAACATGAGGCCGTGCACGAGGCAGAGCACCGTGACAGTAATGCCGCCTACTAATGTATAGAGATTCACCATGTCGAACAGACCCGCGTTCATCTCCATCTGCTGATCGATGGGAAGACCCTTAATCAGCCCGGCGAACACGACGCCGAACAGGAACGGAGGCAGCAGGCTGCCTACGAAGATAGCCAGATCCCATGTTTTCTTCCAACGCTCGCTGTCCACCTTGCCCCGGAATTCGAAGGCGACGCCGCGCACGATAAGCGCGAGCAGCAACGCGACGAGCGGCACATAATAGCCGCTGAACAAAGTCGCGTACCAGTTCGGGAAGGCGGCGAACATCGCCCCGCCGGCGGTCAGAAGCCAGACCTCATTGGCATCCCAGAATGGGCCGATGGAATTGATTAGCACCCGGCGCTCTCCGTCGGTTCGCGCCAGGAATTGAGTCGACATGCCAACCCCGAAGTCGAAGCCTTCGAGGAAGAAAAAGCCGACGAACAACACAGCGACAAGAACGAACCATAATTCATTGAGTGAGAGCATGACGTTCCTCCTTATCGAATGGATCGTGAGACACGTGGACAGTAACATCCTCGTTAGGTCCTTTTTTGATAACGCGTACGAACAGGTAGACCAGCACGATAGCCAACACCGTGTAAATGGTGGAGAAGGCAATCAGGGAGAACAGCACCGAGCCTCCCGATACGCTAGGCGAGATACTGTCTTCCGTCGTCATCAATCCGAATACGGTCCATGGCTGACGGCCGATCTCGGTCATAATCCAGCCCGACGTATTGGCAATGAACGGCAGCGAGATGGCATACAGCATGAAGCGCATGAACCAGGTGTTCTTCTGATCCAGCTTCTTGCGCGCCATCAGATATACGCCGTACAGGCCGAGCAGAATCATCAGCGAGCCGGCAGCAACCATGATGCGGAAGCTCCAGAAGGTCGTGCGCACCGGCGGAATATAATCGCCAGGTCCGTATGTTTGCTCGTATTCAGCCTGCAGCTCCTTCATCCCGCGGACTTCCCCGGAGAATTTGCTGTAGGACAGGAAGCTAAGTAAGTATGGAATCTTCACTTCCATCTGGTTCTCTTGCTTAGCCGGATCGATAGCCGCGATAACCGTCCACGGCGCAGGATCCGGACTTGTCTCCCACAAGCTCTCGGCTGCCGCCATCTTCATCGGCTGCGTATGCACCAGATACTGTGCTTGCTGGTGGCCGAAGATCGCGACCAGGAACGACGAGATCAAGGCAACAACGATACCCAGCTTGAAGGATTTTTTGAAAAACTCAAAGTCTTGGCGGCGCAGCATCTTGTATGCACTGACACCCGTAATAAGGAAGGCGCCTGTCGCAAATGCGCCCAGCACCGTATGCGGGAATTCCACCAGCAGCTGGCCGTTCGTAATCAGCGCGAGGAAATCATTCATCTCGGCCCGGCCATTGTTAATTTCGAAGCCGACTGGACGCTGCATGAACGAGTTGGCAGCGAGAATCCAGAAGGCGGACATCGTCGTTCCGATAGCCACTAGCCAGATGCACAGCAAGTGCACCTTCTTGCTCAGCCGCTCCCAACCGAAGATCCAGAGCCCGATGAACGTAGACTCCATGAAAAAGGCTAGCAGCGCTTCGATGGCAAGCGGTGCGCCGAACACGTCCCCGACGAAGCGGGAGTAATTCGACCAGTTCATGCCGAACTGGAATTCCTGAATGATACCGGTCACTACGCCGACGGCGAAGTTGATGAGGAACAATTTGCCCCAGAACTTGGCCATTTTCTTATACTCTTCATTGCCCTTGACGACGTACATCGTCTCCATAATGGCGATAAGCAGCGCCAGCCCGATGGATACCGGGACGAAGAAGAAGTGAAAAATCGTCGTCGACGCAAACTGGATGCGTGATAAGATTAGCGTATCCATTTTTTCGTTCCACCTTTCTTTATTATGCGGGAGTTCAAAAAGGTCCGTTCGGTTTTCAGCCTTTCAGTACCTTTGTGAACATCCTCTTTTGAGGCCCTGCCGTACGCTTCGGGCAGCCGTCTTCGCCCTACGCGCATGGCATAAGCCGTTGACTGCGATACGAGGAACAGCTCGATCAATGACAAACGTTACAGGACTCAGTGTTATTTTGTCAGATGGACACGCGGGCTAATGTGATTTTTATCACATCTTATCAGAATAGAGTGAGCAAATTGCGAACTTTGTGCCATTGTTCACAAAAGCTTAAAAATTAAACTTGAGCTGGAAGAGAAAAGGCATAGCATTACCGCAAAAGGAAGCGGTTGATATCTACTTTTTCTTTATCTTTTTCCATAAAATACTATTAAGAAATGTGCAAAAAGAGGCCTTGAGAGCTACATCAATGAATTAAGTTGATCAGTAATAAGAACACAAAATAGCCGCGAGGGATCGCGGCCAAGTCACGTCAAAAATATAAAATTTTTATTCCAACGACCTAACTTACTTTAGAAATTTCCACGGTCAAAATAAACACCAACGCAAAAAGGATTAACATCCAAATCCCCACATTCAAATTTTTTCTAATCTCGAACATACCAATAATCCAAAGCATGGCGGTGATCGAAACCATAACCCGGAAGTGCGAACTAGGCGTATTTGTGATAATCCCTTCTATGGCAGGCAAAAGAACGATTGCTAGTGCTACATGATACCAAAGCGGCTTTTTGTTCATAATCCCTTCCCTTGGCTAATTGTTGGTCTATATCCATTGTAGCAAAACTCCAGGAAAATTCCAGAGTCTGTAAATAAACCGACCACCCCAAAGACGACCATGCATCCCGGGAGTGGACGGTTATCAGCCGGTTCAGTTAGGGATTTTTCTTGCCGATCTCCACAACCGTGCCGCTCTTGATTGCATTGGCCGGCCGATCCTTGTGATACAGCCAATAGGGCGGCGTATCCGTCACTTGTTCAATCCGCAGGCGGAATTCCTTCTTCGGCAGTTGATCCCACTCGATGATCAGCATATTGCCATCGACGGCAATACGCTCCGGAGGAACGAATGTCCCCCCCTCTTCGGTAATAAGTTGCAGGCTGCCGGGAAGCTTGGCGGAGGACTCGTCGATTCGCTTCTGGAACGAAATGAGCGTCTTATCATGCCGCGGACGGGCAACGGTGACCGGAACGGGCGCTTCCTCATACATGTACTTGCCGATATGATATTCATAGGCCGTCCACGTAAGGAATCCCATCTTCGCGGCCTCTTGGCCGAACGAGTCGTACCAAGCCCGGTCCTTCACCATGGCCAGCGACGATCCGATGTCGGCCTGTACGCCAAGCGGAATGTTCGGATGAACGGCGCGAATCTGATCGGCGAAGCGCTGATAGCTGCGGATATACTGCGGCGGAAGGGCGTCCTGAGGCTTAATCCAGTCGGGCCAATGCGTCTGCAGGATATGCAGATCGGGCCGGACCGCCGCTATCATCTCTGCGGCATCGAGGCCCTGCATCTCGCGCAGCGTATCCACGGAATCCGGGCCGGCGTCAATCGCGAGCGACCAGGTCGCGACGAGAATATCCTTTCTCGCGTCCCGCACCCCGCCTGTCCCGTTCATCAGTTCATCGAGGAAGCGGTTGACAGCCTCGACCCGGAACTCGATCCAATCCTCGTACAGCTCGACATTCGTCAGATAGAAGTCCGGATCGTCCGGATCGGTGAAATTCGGAATACGGTCATGCCCATACTGTTCACGGAAGGCCGCTTGGGCCAGCGGACCGACATCGCCGTACACGCCGCGATCGATGCCGTCCCATTCCGGAAAGTATGGCTCTGCAACTTCAATGCCGTCGAACGGGATATCCCGGACCAGGCCGGCCAGCTTCTCCTTCTTCCACTGCGCATAAGCTTCGCTATGCGGGGAGAAGCGGTAATACCCGTCATTGACCGGGGTCAACAGCTCCATCTGCCAGCTCGGCCAATCGGCGGGAAAGCCTTCGACAGAGTACGATCCGTTGCCGAGGACGAGCGCCCAGACGAACAGCCCTCTCTCCTGAAAAGCCTCGACAAGCTCGCGGTTAACTTGGTTCTCATTAACGACGAAATAGCGGACGGACTTGTACCCGTTCTGCACAATCTCATCGGCGATGCTCGCTGCCGAGCGATTTTGATAATAACGGAACCCCGGATCGACCTGAATGGTCGGGCCCGATAAGGCCGAAGCCTTGCCTGTGCCGAGAGCTGCTCCTGCTCCCTGTTCCCCTTGCTCGGCGGCCTGCCCGCTGCCGGAAGGGAGCACATAAAAGAGAACGGTTAGAGCGGCCAAGCAAATGCCCGCTTGGCGGTACCATCCCCGCTGGCGAAATCGGAACATATTGAACACCTCCTCTAACGGATCTCCGGCTGCTCCCTGTTCTGCAACTACGGCAGTTCGACCCACTCATTGGGCCGCTTGGCCGCCAGCAAGCCATACTCGATGATGGTGATGACGGCGACGGTCTGGGCAGAAGGAACCGTGACCTGCCCCGACTCGAAGAAGGCAACCAGATCTTGAATGAACAATTGAAAAAAATCCGATTCCGGCTTTAGGATTCGGCAGTTCCCCGAATCGTATGCAACCGCGGTCGTGAACGGACAATCGCCGCCCAGGTGATGCATCGTCGCCTGCCGGCCATCCTTGAATTCGATCAGGAGCGCGGGGGCATTCCTGGTCCCGATGAACATGACGCGCTTCGCTTCCGTTCCCATCAGCGAGACGATCGGTTCGATCTGATGGATCGAGTAGTTCTCGAACGCGCCGGGTCCCCAACTGGATACGGCCTCGATTCCCGCGCGCTCTGCCCCAACATATTCGGCAGCGAACCGCAAGGCCGACGAGGAGTACATCGGCGTCCCGTGCCGGGCCGCGCGCTCGAACAGGCGCAGCGCCGTCGCCCGATCCGGGGCGAAGGTCTTGTCGATGTACGTCGGCTTTCCCGAGGCCAGCGGCAGCTGGGCGAGCGCTTCGTGATGCTCCGGATTGTCAGGCGACAGCACGATGAGATAATCGCTCTCCGCCACGACCTCCTCCACCGTATGGCGCAAGGCGATGCCATGCTTCCCGCACCATGCCGCGTTGCTCAACCCGCGTTCGGCGTCCTTCATGCCGTAGGCATAAGCAACCTCCATCGTTCCGCCGGAAGCGGCTCGAATCCAGTCCGGGTATTTGTTCGCATGCCATTCGTCCAAATAATAATCGATGAACCCGATCTTCTTCATGCCCGTGCTCCCTCTTTCACGAATGAGATCTCCCGCCCTTGCTCCGAAGAATCATAGATGGCCTGAATCATTTTGGCCGTCAGGATGACCGTATTAATATGGGACGGCAGTCGCTCGCCAGACTTGACGCAGGCGAGGAAGCTGTTGATCTCGTTCCGGAAATGATCGGTCTTCGCGAACTTCGGGGTGCTCTCCAGCAGAGCGCCATGCTTGGCGCTGTAGATCGTGAACTCGGCGCCATACTGCAGCCGGATTCCCGCCTTGTCCCCCAGGAAGTCGATATACATCTCGTCGACCCCGATATTTTGCGCCCAGGCGCCATTGACCGTAATCGAAGGCCCCGCTGTCCGGATCATCGCCGTGACGAAATCATCGACGTCGTATGTCCCCTCATAATTGGGCGGCCCTGCCCACATGTTGAGGTAGGCGTAATTTTTCATATCCTTGCCCAACTTGCAATAGGTCTGCCCCGTTACCGTCTGCGGCTCCGGATCGCCTGCGCAATACATGACGATGTCGAGAAAGTGCACGCCCCAGTCAATCAGCGCGCCCCCGCCAGCCACAGCCTTGTTCGTGAAGTCGCCCCCCAGTCCGGGAATCGAGCGGTGCGCACGGAAGCTGACGTACACATGGTACAGTTCGCCAAGTTCTCCGTCCTCGATCATCTGCTTCATCATATTTACTCCCGTGTTGAACCGATTCACGACGCCGATATTCAGCGTCATCCCGGTCTCATGCTGCACCTTCTGCATCTCCAGCGCTTCCTCGTACGTGCGGGCGGCCGGCTTCTCGCAGAGCACATGCTTCCCTGCACGCATGCAGTCGATCGCAATCGGGGCGTGCCAATGGTTCGGGGTACATATGGAGACGGCTTCGACGTCCGGATCGTCCAGGATAACGCGGTAATCTTCAATCGCGATGCCGCAGCCATATTTCTCGACCGCTTGCTCCGCCCGTTCTTTGCGAATATCGCAAAAATATTTGATCTCAGCATCCGAGTTGGCAAGATACGCCGGAATGTGGGCGCTGTTGGCAATTGTTCCGCAGCCGATGATCGCGACGATGGTTTTACTCATTTCGACATCCCTCCTATTATTTGAAGCCGGTTAAGGCTGAACCGGATTGCATGAAGTATTTCTGGCCGAAGAAATAGAGAAGAATCATCGGTACCGCCATAATCGTGGAAGCCGCCATCAGCTTCTCCCACTGGGCCCCGTGATCCTGCTGGAAGCTCTGCAATCCAACGGTAATCGTCCATTTGGCAGAGTCATTCAGATAGATGAGCGGCCCCATAAAATCAACATAGGACCAGACAAAGGAAAACAAGGCCACGGTGACCAGGGCAGGCTTCAGGATCGGCAGGATAATCCTCGCGTAAATGCGAAGCTCGGAAGCCCCGTCAATCTTCGCCGCCTCGGACAGCTCCGCCGGCACCCCCATCAGGAACTGGCGCAGCAGGAAGATGAAGAACGGCGCCCCGAAGAACGCTCCGATCGTAAGCGGGAGAATCGTATTCACCCAGCCCAGCTTCGTAAAAATGATATACTGCGGAATCATCTGCACCTGTGCCGGCAGAATCATCGTGGCGACCACGATCGAGAAAATGATGTTCCGCCCGCGCCACGGAATTCGGGATATCGAATACGCCACCAGCGGGGCCGAGAACAATTGCCCGATAATATTCAGGGCGCAGATGAGGAAGGTGTTCATCATATAGCGGGTGAACGGAATCGCCTCGAAGGCCGCTTTATAATTAGACCATTGAAAGGTCTCCGGCCAAATGCGCGGAGGAAGTTGAAAGATCTCGTCCGGCGTCTTCAACGAGGTCATCACCAGCCACAAAAACGGAAACAGAAAGAGGATGGAGAACAGAATCAGCACGGCATGAGGCAAAATATGCTTCCGCAGCCGGATCGCCATCTTAATCACCTCCGTAATAGACCCAGCGGCCCGATGTCTTCAAGAGCACGAATGTAATCAGCAATACGATCAGGAATAAAATCCAGGCAAGCGCCGAAGCGTAGCCCATCTTGAGATAAACGAACGCTTCCTGATAGAGATTGACCGCGTAGAACAGCAAGGACTGGTCCGGTCCGCCCAGCGATTTGCCTCCGTCCACCTTGCCCCCGGCCAAAATGTATGACTCCGTAAAGATCTGGAATGCGCCAATCAAGCCCATAATGAGCTGGAACAGAATAATCGGTGACAGGGCGGGAACGGTGATTCTCCAAAACCGGTGCCACCAGTTGGCGCCGTCCACTTGCGCCGCTTCATAATATTGCTTCGGAACCCCCTGCAGGGCCGCCAGGAAAATCAAGGCGCCTGCCCCGGAGCCCCATAAGCTCATCAGAATCAGTGACGGCTTCGTATACCGCGGATCGAGCAGCCAAGCGGGATCGGGGAGACCGAGCGAGCGCAGCACCATATTGATCAGGCCGAAGTCCGGATTGAGCATCCACGTCCACAGCAGCGCGCTGGCGACGATTGGAATGACCGACGGCAAATAAAAAATCGTCCGGTAATAGTTGATACCCTTCACCTTCGTATTCAGGAGCAGGGCGATTAGCAGTGAGCACGTTAACGTAATCGGCACGGAAACAAACGCCATGAACAATGTGTTGCCGAGCGACTTGTAGAAGCCGCTGTCAGCAATGATGTGCTTATAATTGTCCAGACCAACCCATCTCGGCGAGCTGAACAGATCGTAATCGGTTAGACTGAAATAAAGAGATCCGAAGAACGGGTAGACGGTAAATACGAGAAATCCGATAATCCAGGGGGAAGCGAATGCCAGGCCAAGATAGACATAATGACGCTCCTTCTTCGACCAACCAGTTCTCTTCCCTTGTCGTATCACGGGCGTGGAGACTCTCATCATCGCGGCTCTCCTTTCGTCAAGCATGTCTTCTCATGAGCAAGGTCTCATCAGCATGTCTCGCAACATGTCTCGCCAGCATGTCTCGCCAGGCTTAGGCAGCCTGGGCAGACTCCGATCCGATACGATCCCGACGGATTGCTGCAGCGGATCGGAGCCATGCAAGCGCAAGCTATTTCACGAGCGGCTGAATCTTGTCCTTGACCTTCTTCAAGCCTTCCTCCAGGCCGATGCTCCCTCGCAGAATGGCGTCATATTGGACGCCGAACTCGGTCATATATTCATTCGCGAAGGAAGTGGCAGGGAAGGACTTCAGATTGCTGCTGGACGAGTAATCGAGGAACTCCTTGAAGCCCGGCACTTCGGCGTAGACCGGATTCGTGAACGCGGATGTTCTCGTCGGGAGATTCCCGAGCGCCGCCGTAAATTCAGCCATTTGCTCCGGCTCGGTCATCCACTTCAGGAACTTCCAGGAGGCATCCGGATGCTTCGCGCCCTTCGGAATATAGAACACGCTCGTCGCGACATTCCCTGGATTCTTCATAACCGGATTATTCTCATCATACGGAATCGGCGCAATGCCGTAGTTCAGATTCGGCGCGAACTGCTTAATGAAGGTCGGCAGCCATTCGCCGTCGATCGTCATCGCATACTTGCCGGAGAAGAACGGATTCTGCGCGGACATATATTGGCCAAGACCCGAAGAGAACCGATCCAGATTGTCAGAGCCGTATTGATCCCAGATGCTCTTGGACAGCTCAATGGCCGCTTTGACGCCCGCATGATCCGGCGTCACCTGCTTCGCTTCGGCATCATAGAACGAACCGCTGTAAGCATAGGCGAAGGTGTAGGCATCCATGCCCGGCCATAATCCCAGACGCTGAAGGCGTCCTCCGTCCTCCACGATGCTCAGCGCCTTGGTATATTGCTTCAGCTCGCCGATCGTGGCCGGAGGACCGTCGAAGCCCGCCTCGGCCAATATATCTTTGTTATAGAACAACATCGATACATGCATCGCAATCGGGATGGCGTAGGTCTTGTCTTCATACTGCGACGTGCTTAATGCCGCCGGAACGAAATCTTGCAGATCGACGCCATCCTGCGCAATATAATCATCCAGCGGCATCATGGCGCCGCGCAGTCCCCAAGGTACGACGTTCTGGCCGAATTGCGAGGCGATGTCCGGAGGATTGCCGCCAGTAATCGCCGTGAGCTGCTTCTGATAGTCGCTCTGGGATAGCCCCTTCACCTGGATGCCGGGGTTGGCCGCATTCCACTTGGCGATCAGCTTCTCAATCGCTTCGCCCTCCGGCCCGGTCCATCCGTACCAGAAGCTGAGCTCTACCGCATCTGCGGAAGAACCGTTATCTGTCGCGCCGCCTTCGCTCCCCTTGTCCTGGGAGCTGCCGTCCGCATGTTGAGAATTGCCCCCAGAGCATCCGGATACAATCGAGATCATAAGAACGAGAACAAGACACCACATCACCGATTTTCTTCTCACACTTCATCCCCCCGTAATGGTTGAATCGAACAACCGACTGCGATCCTGTTAGGCTAACAAGTACCCATATGGTAGCATGTAAACGCTTTATTTCATTTCACTTTTGTCTGTATAAGTGGGATTATCGTATGATTGTCATTCTTTGGCTGCACCGCTTGCTTGCGGAAATAGGTGGGAGAGATGCCCGTATATTTTTTGAAGATCCTGCAAAAATAAGAGAGCTCGTTGAAGCCCGTAGAATAGCATACATCCGTGACGGACAGCTCCGGCCGCATGAGCATGCCGATAGCATGGAAGATGCGAAGATCGGTGACATAGCGGTTGAACGTCTTGCCTGTCCATTCCTTGAACAGTCCGCAGAAGGTTGACCGTGACAGATTCGCGAGAGAGCACAGCGTATCGAGCTTCAAATTTTCATGATAATTCGTATGGATGTACTCGATTACCCCGGTCATAATATTTTTATATTTTTCCGATTTCTCGAATCCCGCATCGACCAGCTCCCGGTTCACCTGCCGAACCAGGATGGACAGCAGCAGGAGCAGGTTCGCTTTCAATAAGATCTGAAAAAAGGGAGATCGCTTCTCATACTCCGCCAGCATCTCCCTCATCAGATTTCGAACCCTGACCTCGATCACATTCTCCAGCGTAAGCTTGGACTGAATGCTGCTCTCCCTTCGCAAAAAATACTCTACATAGGCTACATCAAAAAAGGAGCGATCCACCGGCTTCTCTTCCAACCGTTCGTTGATAAAGGAAGGCATAAATTCACAGCCGTATATTTCAAGCTCCTGCTCTGGAGGAATCTCCACACTATGCAAAGTAAACGGAGAGACGACAAAAATGTCTCCCGCCGCAATCGCGAACCGCTCGCCGCTCACCGTATGATGGAAGGCTCCTTTGGCCACATACCAGATCTGAAAATAATCATGGCAATGGGTCATTAAGCTCGGTTGGGCCGTCAATCGATACATTTTGCAGGGCAAGCCCTCCAACATTTCCATCCTGGAATTGAAATAAATAATGCCGGAACGGGTCAATTCATCAATATCAGCGATGTTCCATTGAAGTGCCAATGCTATTCACTCCTTCGTATCCCGCCATATATGCTCTGCCTCTCGACTACTTCTCCTCCTTGGAACCGTTTTCCTATGTTCTCATGAAAAATTTAAACATCTCCCTCCAATATGGGATTACAATGAAAGTAAGGAAAAGGAGGAACGCCGGTATGGAGAAGTGGAGATGCCCATGAAGCCGAAAATCGTATACTTGGATGGCGTTAGGGGAATGGCGGCTTGCATCGTGGTGGTATGCCACTTCTTTCAGGTGTTTCTTCCGTCTGTCTTTGAGGGCAGACCGGAGATGGCGCATTTCGCCTTCGAGGGCGCAGCCGCGCGGACGCCGATAAATCTTCTGTTTAACGGTAACTTTTCTGTATGCCTGTTCTTCGTGCTGAGCGGTTATGTGCTGAGCTATCGTTATTTTCAGACCAAAGACCGTCTGCATGTATACTCTTCTGCCGCTCGAAGATACTTCCGCTTGGCCATACCCGCTGTTCTGTCCGTTGTCCTGGCTTATCTGGCTATCATCGGCGGATTCGGATTCTATGACGACATTCAGGGAATCACCTTATCCTCCATGCCCGATCCGTTCGCGGCCGATACCGGCGTATGGGCGATGATGAAGGAGAGCCTGTTCCATACCTTCTTCACCTATGGTTCGCAATACAATCCCGTGCTCTGGACGATGACGTACGAGTTGTTCGGGTCCTTTTTGATCTTTGCATTCCTGCTGCTGCTTGGGAAGCGCAAGCTTCGGTTCGCCGTCTATGCGCTCCTGATCTGGTTCTGGATCGACTCTTACTATTTGGGATTTGTGCTGGGCATGCTGTTGAGCGATCTCAAGCATAGCGGCCGGAACTGGCTGGCGGCCATCAATCGGCCCTGGATCAATGCGATATTTGTCATCGCCGGCATATACATGGGCTCTTACCCTTATTGGAGTACGCAGGGAACCATCTACTCCATTCTCGTATGGGAAGCGCCCGGATTTTCCTTCTTCGGGTTCTACCATGTCATCGGATCATTCCTGATCCTGACGGCCCTGTTGAACTCAAGCCGGATGCAGACGCTGTTCAACCGCAAGCCATTCGCCTATTTGGGCAAAATATCGTTCTCGCTGTACCTTGTGCATTTTACTATCATTTGTACCCTCGGCAGTTATATCTTCGGGCAGCTCTATTCCGCACTGCCTTACGGGATGAGCGTCCTGCTGACGATGGTAATAACGCACCCGGTCATCTTCGCTGCGGCCCATCTCTTCGATCGGTTCGTCGATGCCAAGACACTGGTCCTGCTCTCGCGATGGAGCGTGCGGCTGTTCGGCCCTGCGAAGCGGCAGCACGCCGTACAGGGGGAGCGAACAGTTGGGATGGATTGAGAGAATTCGTGGCACTCGTGGCTGCATACGTCTCTACTACAGCGAATATAGTTATCTAGGGAGATGTCCCAATCATCTTGCTATAGTATAAAGTAGGCGGGCATACGGTCCCTATGATGATCTCATTTGAAAATCTTATAAATTTTCAACCTTTTCTCATCATTTTTATTTTATGATGGAATTTGTTTGCATGATAGCTAGGTCCAAGACCCGCCAAAGGTCTAGGATCACAACCGCACTCCAGTCCATTTCCAGTCCGTCCCTTTTCGGATACGATAAATGTAACAAATTCAGAGAGAAGAAGTAGCCAGAGATGGTGAAGTTATAAATAAAGGGAGATGTTAGGAAACATGTATGATCGGGGTTACGGTAAACAGCCGAAGGAGAAGGTGCTCGTTCTCGCAGGATCGCTAGGCCACGGCCATCTGCAGGCGGCTCATGCGATTCGGGAAGCGGCCCGCACCTGGTGCCCGCAGGAAGCAGAAGTGCATGTCGTCGATTACTTGGAACAGGTGTCGCCGCATCTGCACACGGTCGGTTCGTACTGCTTCGTGCAATGGTTGAAAATGTTCCCGAATATGTACGGCTTTCTGTTCGAGATGACACGCCGGGATCATCGCTTCTCCCAGCTGATTAAAAATGTGCCGCTGACGAGTCTGCGTCCGCTCATCAAGCTGATACGCGAGGTGCAGCCGACGATTATCGTCAGCACGTTCCCGGCGGCGAGCGCGGCGGTATCCCGCCTGAAGGAGCGCGGAGCTGTGCAATGCGGCCTGGTGACGGTCATTACCGACCATACCGATCATAGCTTCTGGATTCACCCCCATACCGACCGCTATCTCGTCGGTTCGGAGGAAGCCCGGGCCAAGCTGGCCGGACAGGGCATTCCCGCCTGCCGGATCGAAGTGTCCGGCATTCCGGTTCGTCCGGAGTTCTACGGAAGCTATGACAAAGCAGCGCTTCGGAGCCGCTACGGTCTAGATCCGAATCGGATGACCGTACTGCTGATGGGCGGCGGCTGCGGCCTGCTCGATCCCGATTTCTTCCGCGCAATGGAAGAAGCCGACTGGGCAGCCGACATGCAGTTCATCGTCATCTGCGGGCGGAACGAGCGGCTGCAGCGCCACCTCGAGGAATGGGCGGCCTCGTCCCCGCTTCATATCCGGGTGGAAGGCTACGTGCAGCCGGTCCATGAATATATGGCGATGTCCGATCTGCTGATTACGAAGCCAGGCGGGGTGACGACGACCGAGGCGGTCGTCCAGCGGCTGCCGCTGCTCGTCTACAAGCCGCTGCCGGGCCAAGAGCAGGACAACATCCGGTATCTCGTGCGCAAGGGACTGGCCTCCCAAGCCGAGGATCCGGAGGATCTCGTGTCCCAGCTCTCATCCTTCGCTTCCCGGCCTGAAGCGCTGCAATGGATGAGCGTCCGCGCTCAGGCGGAACGCCAGCATACACAAGCCCGCGTGCTGGAAGCAATTTTGCAGGTTGAACGGCACCCGATCGTGCCGCGCAAGACGGCAAGACTCCGCTTCCGCCGCAATTACGTGTAATAATAACGTGTAAATAACCTAGTAAGTAAAAACAGCCGTCAGAGTCTCGCCCTGGCGGTTTTTTGCGCGGGTTGAGGCGGTTCAGGGCGGGCTAGTCGGGAGTCTTGTGGAGTTGTTGGGAGTTGTTGGGAGTTGTTGGGAGTTGTTGGGAGTTGTTGGGAGTCGTCGGGTCTTGTTTGGATTAGCTAGTTCTGGTGTGGGCGGTATCTGATTGTGCTTGCTCGTGGTCGCTCATGTGGCCGGTGTCTGTTTGTGCTTGCTCGTGGTCGCTCATGTGGCCGGTGTCTGCCGGTGCCTGCTCGTGGTCGCTGGAGTAGCCGGTGTCTGCTGGTGCCTGCTCGTGGTCGCTGAGTAGCCGGTGTCTGCTGGTGCTTGCTCGTGGTCGCTGAGTAGCCGGTGTCTGCTGGTGCTTGCTCGTGGTCGCTGGAGTAGCCGGTGTCTGCTGGTGCCTGCTCGTGGTCGCTGAGTAGCCGGTGTCTGCTAGTGCTTGCTCGTGGTCGCTGGTGTGGCCGGTGTCTGCTAGTGCTTGCTTCGTGGTCGCTGAGTAGCCGGTGTCTGCTGGTGCCTGCTCGTGGTCGCTGAGTAGCCGGTGTCTGCTAGTGCTTGCTCGTGGTCGCTGAGTAGCCGGTGTCTGTTTGTGCTTGCTCGTGGTCGCTGAGTAGCCGGTGTCTGCTAGTGCTTGCTCGTGGTCGCTGGAGTAGCCGGTGTCTGCTGGTGCCTGCTCGTGGTCGCTGGAGTAGCCGGTGTCTGCTAGTGCTTGCTCGTGGTCGCTGGAGTCTACAGTAGCACTGGGTATGCAATGGTATACATGGTGCCTGCTTCCTCCTATATCCTGGCCTGCGATGAGTGCTATTCGTGTTTTCCCGCCAAAAATACTGTAAAAGTGCAGCTTTTTCACAGGGGCCGTTATTGCCGCAAGTCAATCCTGCAAATGTGCACCAATTTCACACCATAATTGCTTGATCGGCACTTTTCGAAGTGAATTGATGTAATTTTGCAGGATTTTCCCCAAATTCACCCTCTATCCACCAAAAATGATGTAAAATTACAGGAATTTTACATGCAAAAGAGAGCCACCAAGGCTCACCTTTGCAATAAATTCGCCTCACTTCATTCCGCCGCGTATCTGGCGGACCAGCCGCTCCACCATCTCGTCCGGAATATCGCGCTTCCCGTATCGGGCTTCGGTGTATGCCTCGCCAAGTTCGTTCTCGACGGCTATAGTGTACGCCTCGCCCAACTCCCTCTCGACGGCTCCGGTGTACGCCTTGCCCAACCCGCTCGCGACGCCTTGACCGCGCTCTGGCTCCCGCTCCCACTGCCGAAGATGCTCCATCGTCTCCTTCGGCGTGCGGCTCGGGTCGGGCTCATACCCTTTCTCAATCGCCTGGCGCAGCCGCTCCCGGTACAGGAAGCGGACCCGCTCGCGATTGGTCCTCAGGTCGTCATAGAGCTCCCGGCGCCAGCGGCGTGCGGCCTGCGCCCACGGCTTCATGACGCGGCGGCGAAGCTTCTCCCATTCGAACGTGGAGGAATGCTCGTCGACATAGTCCGCCGCCTCCGGCCCCGCTTCCCGCTTGCGCAAAAACCGCAGCAGCGCTTCCCAGGCCTGCGGGAATAGCTTTTTCATCAGGAAGCGCAGCAAGAACCAAGTGCCGGCCAGCGCCCCGACAGCCAGGGCGACCCAGAAGACGACGGTGATGAGACGCTCCAGCAGCGTCCAGAACAGACTTGGCTCGGCATTCGCATCGGCCCCGAATAGAGGCATTAGCGGTGCGGCCTGCGGCGGCGGAGGCTCGTCCACGGCCACATTCTCGCTCCCCGAGAACAGCCAACCGAGCAACATGCGCGTCCACTCCATCAGCGTATCCATCGCCGAGCCGAAGGTAAAGGCGACAATCAGCACCAGCGCAAGGAAGAACAGGATGACATAGGACGCATTAAGGCGCATCACCTGGGCCGGAACGGAGCCGCGGGCCTCCACGCTGTAATTGGCCTTGTTCAGCTGCCCCCAGTTCATCTGCCAGAGCGTGCCGAAGACGAAGAGTACGCCGACGGCGGCCAAATGCGGCTGCAGCGCACGCAGCTCCGCGCGGAAGAAGGAGAGTGCGAACACGAGAAAATAGATGCCGAGCGCCGCCCAGTTCCAATGTACGGTATCTCCGAACGATGACCGGTTCGCCACAGCCGACATCCCTCTTGCAAACACGAGAAAGCCTGCCGCATACACCGCTATAATCGGCAGCCCAATCGGCACTACGGCTGCCAGCGCGGCGCTGCCGGCCACGAACAACAGCAGCAGCCAGAGGCGAAGCCGCTTTAAGCGAACCGCACACTGGAGCACCGCCCCCATGGCCGCACAGGCCGGCCATAGTCCGTACCACAGCTGAGGTCCCGCCACATTGGGCGCCGCGTACACGCTGATCAGCAGCAAGACCGGGAATAGGATGAGATAATCGAGCAGCGCCCTCAGCAGCGAAGTGCCGAACTCTCGCCCCCGTCTCCAATGCCAACCTTGGCTACCCTCCCGGTTCCGTTCTGGGTTCAGTTCCCGACTGCTTTTACGGTTCAACTCCCCGCTCCCGCTCCGATTCTGGCCGCCTTCCCGAGTCGGTTCCTGACTCTGACTCTGATTCTGACTCCGGTCAAGCCCCTTTGCCCGGCTATTGAGCATGGCGCACCTCCTCATCCCCCGGCTTCGCAACGGGCTTCGGCAGCACGAGCCATTCCACGGCGCTGCCGCGCATACGCATCCTGTTCACGATCGCTTCCGCCTGACGGGAAGGCGGGAGCGGCGTCACGATAATATAGTCGGTATCCCCGGCCGGCTCCCATTGCGCGAGGAAGGTGGCGAACGTCATCGTCAGCTCCAGCTCCAGCTTCGCCATCCATTCGAATAGCCGGTGCAAATGCAGCGTTCCCGCTCCGGGCGGAAAGGTAAGCGCGGTCCCTCTAGCATGGCCGGGCTGGCTTCCGTTGCAGCTGACGCCCGTCTCCATCCCCTGCTTCACCGTCGCATGGGCGATGGAGGCCGCGTAAGACAGCGCCTTCTCGACCTGCTCCGGAATCGTCACCTTCGACCACATCCCGTCCGATGTCTCGAAATTGACCAGAATCATCAGCTTGCGGTCGGCCGTGTAATCGAACTTGTGCACTTGAAGACTATTCGTGCGGGCCGTCGCCTTCCAATGCACCGATTTGAGCGTATCGCCCGGGCGGTACGGCCGGACGCCTGATTTCCAGAACGGATCCTCCAAGATCCAACGGCGGACCGGAATATCCCCAATCCAGCTCTTCGTCGACAGTGGAAGCTGATCCAGAGGGATGAGCGCAGGATATACGGTCAGCTCCAGACCCAGCGGAATGCGGCGGACCGCATCGAACACGCCGAACGGATCGCCAGCCGTCATCGTAACGCTGTCCAGCCGGTAGATTCCCCGCTTCACGCATGTAATCTGATGACGGCGAATGACGCGTGTATACGGTTTCAACGCGAACAAGCTTCGATGGTTCTGCGAGAGCTCCCCGACGTCCATCTCCAGATTATGCTGCTTCCCGAAGCGAAGGGCGCTCGGATTCATCGACTCGAGCCGGACCCAAGGCAGCGGCAGCAGCTTGTCATTGCCAATCGTCTCCGTCATCTCCACCGTCTCGCCGGCGAATAGCTTCTGCTTCGAAAAGGTGCGGGTATAAGAAACCCTCCGCAGCGCCCAGCGTCTATACAGCATACCTTGCACAGCCAGCGCAAGGCCGAGAAACACAATCAACCAATGCAGCGGCATAGGCGTCACTCCGCCGCACGGGCTTCTGCCGGAACCGGCACCTGGCTTACGATCTGGGCCAGGACCGATTCAGCTTGATCATCCCGCGATCCGGCCGCATGGTGAAGCAGCAGGCGATGCGCTAGCACCGGAGCGGCCATCGCCTTCACATCGTCCGGCGACACGTAATCCCGCCCGCGAATGACGGCATAGGCCTGTACGGCGCGAAGCAGCGCCTGGCTGGCCCGCGGGCTGGCGCCCAGCGCGATGTCCGGGTGGCTGCGCGTCCGCTCGACAATGCCGAGCACATATTCGAGGATGGCATCATCAACATGGACCTGAGTATATCCGGTCCGGGCCGCCTTGATGTCCTCCTGCGTCGCCACCGGGGCAAGCTCCTGTATCGGATCCTCGGTGCGGAAGCGGGAGAGAATGCGCAGTCCTTCCTCGAACGTCGGATAGCCAAGCTTCAGCTTCAGCATGAAGCGGTCCAACTGGGCCTCCGGCAGCGGAAAGGTGCCGAAGTTGTCGAGCGGGTTCTGCGTCGCCAGCACGATGAATGGCTCTTCGAGCTGCATCGTGACACCGTCGATGCTGACTTGGCGCTCTTCCATGCACTCTAGCAGGCTGGATTGGGTGCGCGGCGTCGCCCGGTTAATCTCGTCAGCGAGCAGCAGGTTGGTGAAAACCGGGCCCGGCCGGAACTCGAATTCGCCCCGCTTCTGGTTGTACACATTCATTCCGCTCAGATCGGTAGGCAGCAGATCGGGCGTGAATTGAATGCGCTTGAAGGTGCCGTCGATTGACTTGGCGACGGATTTGGCGAGCAGCGTCTTGCCTGTGCCCGGAACGTCCTCGAGCAGCACGTGGCCGCCAGTGAACAGGGCGACGAAGATGCGGTCCAGCGTATCGTCCTTGCCGACGATAACCTGCTGCACATTGCGCTTAATAGCTTGGGCAAGCGTATGAATACGGGATAAGTCCATAGATCGAAGCACCTCGTTTCCGTCGTGGTTACTGCTTCTATGTTACCCTTTTTTGGAGGGCTCGGCTACGTTAACCCTGAACAGGGGCGGCAATGGCAAGCGAACGGGGGATCTGAAGGTTAAGGTAAATAGAAAGGGAGAAGGAGAAGAAATGGACCTGGCCTCATCCGCCGTTCGGCGGAGAGAAGACGCCAAGAAGAACGCAGCCTCCTGGCCGCGTTCCTTCTTATGTTATGTCGTCACATCGACATGCTCAATATTGCGGATGGTGAAGTAAGCGATTAGCCCGCCGATGACCGCCAAGGCCAGAGGGATGAAGATGATCGACCCCAGCGAGAACCCATTGGTGTTGGAGGAGACAATCGCGATCATCAGAATCGAAGAGACGATGGTCGCCGCGACAGAATGCTTCCGCATTCCGAAGAACAACGGGATCAGCCCCATGCCGCTGGCGGCGATTGCATTGATGAAGGCCTTCAAGCCCTGGGAGGCGAGCGCCGATACCGGCAGGCCCCCCGGCACCAGATCGAGCCACCGGTTCAAGAGATAATAACCGCTGGCCACGAACAGGGTGGACAGGATGATGGCGCAGAACGTGAAGATCACGACAATCGCCAGCTTGGCCGCGATAAGACGCTTGCGGCTGATCGGGTACATGAACAGCACCGTAATCGACTTGCTCCGGAATTCCTCGATGACGAAGCGCGAGAGCAGCACCGCCGCGAACACAATGAAGGTGCTCCGCACGATCGTGACGCTGAAGTCGAATGCCTCAAGCAGGTTAGTAAAGGCAGGAATGCCCTCCTCCACCTTCTGCACGAAGCTGACGAACAGCATGAAGAGGAGAATGATGGCGCTGGCGATGACGGCTCCGCGGATGTAGCCGCCGATCTTGTATTTTTTCATTTCCAGCTTCATCAAGTTACGCATGGATGCCGCCTCCGTTCAATAAAGTGAGGAAGTAGTCTTCCAGAGACTGGTTCTTCTTATGAATCGACTCGATAATGACATCGTTCATAATCAGTGTCTTCGCAATCTCGTTCTGCGGCAGCTCCGTGTCATATACCCGTATGACCTGTTCGTTCATCAGCCGCAGGTTCGTAAGGTTCATCCGGTTCTCCAGCACGAACACCGCATGCTGGCTGTTGGTCGTGACGATCTCGATATAAGCGGCATTCTGCTCCCTCACTTCCGCCATCGCCACCTCGGCGAGCAGCTTGCCGTGATTGATGACGCCGATCGTATCGGCCATCTGCTCGATCTCCCCCAGCATATGGCTGGAAATGAGCAGTGTAATCCCGTAGTCGCGGGACAGCATCCGGAACAGATCCCGCAGCTCCTTCATACCGATCGGATCGAGTCCGTTAATCGGCTCGTCGAGCAGGAGCAGCTCCGGCTTCGTCGTAATGGCGCGGGCAATGCCAAGCCGCTGCTTCATCCCGAGGGAGAAGTCCTTGACCATTTTCTTGTCGATGCCGCGCAGATTGACCAGCTCAAGCGCCTCGTCAATCGCCTTTTTATCATGATAGCCCATATATTCGCAGTGCAAATCCAGATTCTCGCGCGCCGTGAGCTTGTCGTAGAAAATCGGATATTCGATAATCGATCCCATCCGCCCGAGCAGTTCAAAGGATGTGTCCGTCAGCTTCTGCCCAAGAATCTCGATCTCGCCGCTGGTCGGCTTGACCAGATTCGTCATCATTTTCATCAACGTCGTCTTGCCAGCGCCATTCGGCCCGAGAAATCCATAGATTTCACCCCGCCGGATATTCATGCTGACTTCCGATACGACTTCATTGCCTTGATAGCTTTTGGTGACCCGATAGGTTCGCAATGCATAGGTCATCGCTCAAACTCCCTTCGCTCGTATGCCTTATGCTTCCATCGTATAATTTGAAATTCTCTTTTTTCTTTCCTGATTCTTACGAGTTTCTTAAGAAACGGCACATAGCCCGCAGACAGCCGTTCCGGTCTATCCGCAGGCGGAAATCAATAGGCGAGGGCACGCAGCCGAATCGTGAAGACGGTCTTCGCATACGGCTTGCTGTCCAGATGAATGGCGCCGCCCATATGCTCCACGAGCCGCTTCGTAATCGTCAGGCCGAGCCCGCTGCCTTCGAATGATTTGTTCCGTGAATCCTCCATCGTATACATCCGTTCAAATACCCGATCGCGATGCAGCTCCTGAATGCCTTTGCCCCTGTCCCACACATCGATCAAAATAAAGCCTTCCTCCTCGCGGGTCTGGATGCCGATCGCCTGGCCGTCGCCGCCATGATGGATGGCGTTCGAAATGAGATTGTTTAGAATGCGCTCCAGCGCCTCTTCGTTCGCGTGCGCGTACATCGGCTTTTCCGGGATCGCGATATCCACCTCGAAGCCTCGCGAAGTCAGCGTATCATAGAACTGAAGCATGCTCTTCCGGCATGCCTCATTGATATCCAGCCGGGTCAGCGGCAGCTCCTTGTCTCCCGACTCCAGCTTCGCCAGATCGAAGAAGGTGCGAATCAACTTCAGCACATCGTGCAGCTTCTCATTTACCCGTTCCAATAAGCGCTGACGCTCTTCCGCAGGCATATCGGGATCCAGGCTCAGCGTCTCGATATAACCGAGGATGACCGTTAGCGGCGTCTTCAGATCATGGGAAATGTTCGACAGCATCCGGCGAATCGACTGCTCCGTGCGGTTGTATTGGGCTGTTACTTTCTGATTCTCGCTCAACAGGCGGTTGATCTCAATCAGGATCGGCCGCAGCTCGGGATCGCTCGTCACCACGAGCAGCTTCTCGCGTGTCGGTTCGGTCAATATGAGGTGCAGCTTCGAATGAATATAAGCGAGCTTGGCGCTTCGGACCCGCCGTGCCCGCCACTGCAGCAAGAGAAGAAGGAGCAGAATGGCAATTAGCGCGCCGTACACGAGATGGATGATCATCTTACTTCCCTTCCCACTTGTAGCCGATGCCCCATAGGGTCGTAATATAGACGGGATGGGAAGGATCGTCTTCGATCTTCTCCCGCAATCGGCGGATATGGACATTAATGACATTCTCGTCGCCCAAATAGTCGTCACCCCAGACAAAGCCGTAGATCTGGGCCTTCGTAAATACCCGGTTCGGATTCGTCATGAACAGCTTCAGCAGCTCGAACTCGGTCGAGGTCAGCTTAATCTCCCGCTCCTGCTTGGTGGCGCGGTAGCCGTCTACATACAGGCTGAGCGGGCCGGAAGTGATAACGCGCTCCTCGGGTTCGGCCAGCCGCGCATATTCGGTGGCACGCCGGATGGAGGCCTTCACCCGGGCTGACAGCTCAATCAAGGAGAACGGCTTGGCCACGTAATCATCGGCGCCGAAGCCAAGCCCCAACGCTTTGTCCACGTCGCCGTCCTTCGCCGACATGATCAGAATCGGAACCGAGCTTCGCTCGCGTATCCGCTTGATCACTTCGTAGCCGTCGAGCTTCGGCATCATCAGATCCACGATGACGACATCATAGGAACGCTGGCCGAAGAGGGTCAGGCCCTCTTCCCCGTTGCCCGCCGCCGTGACGGCGAACCCTTCCTTCGTCAAATGATTGCCCACCATCTCCACGATGCCGGGATCGTCTTCAATCAGCAAAATATGCTGCTTCATCATCTATCCTCACACCTTCACTGTTGTGTTGCGTTACGGCTTGTGCTGCGGCATGGCTGCCGAATGCTTGATGGGAAATTCATCTCAGCAGGGCATCTTGCCCGCATCATGCGGAACCGGAATCGCAGCTTACCGTTCCGGCCTTCCGGCGCCGTCTGGCAGACAGACCATGCAATACTGCTTCAACTCGCTGTTCCGCAGCCGGATCGTATCCACGACCGTGAAGCCGTAATGTTCGTACAGCCCGACATTGCGCGGATTTTGCGTCTCCAGGGTACAGGCGATTCCCCGTCCGCGGCATTCGGCCAGCAGCGGGGACATCATCTTCCGCACCCAGCCCTGCCCCCGGTATTGCGGCTGCACCACGAGCATATCGAGATGCAGATAAGGCTGGTCGCCCAATGAGGCCAGCCAGGCCGAGCTCATGCTGCGCAAGCCCGACAAGCCGCGCAGGAAGCGGGCGGGACTGATGTAGCGGCACATGCCTAACGACTTCGCGACAGCCCGGGCAACGCCCCATGCGTAGCTCGCGCGGGAAGCCCAAGAGGTTCCCATCCGCTCCGGACGGAAGATGAGCGCTACGGCCTCCATTTTATCCGATGTCGCGTACAAGCCGCCGTAATCATACAGCAATTCGATATAATTGCGGAAAAACAGCTTCAACACTTCGACACGGATAGACGGATCGGGCAGCAAATGCACATACAACCCGTCTTCCTTGAAGCCTTGGGCCATGACCGCCGCCGCGGCTTCCATATGCTTGCGTTCCAAGAGCAACAGCTTGGCACTACAAATAGTTCCACCCCGAATCTTCGAATATCGCTCCTTCGCCGGCTGGCGGCGCCGAAGCTTCTCCTGCCATCGTACTGCGCCGGACCGGATGAGTCAATTGTTGCCGGTGCGGCTCGAACGGATTTGCCCAACCGCAGGCGGTGACGCGTGCCGGAACAAGCAACAAGCCGCCAGGATTTCCTGACGGCCGGCCCTTACAGTCCGATCTGGATAAATAAATTGTTGGCGGTATAGAACAGCACCGGCGCCCATAGCGATCCCGTTCGCTTCCACATGCAGCCTGCGATCAGAGAGAACATCATCATGGTCCCCATTCCCCTTTCGGCTTATCACCTCATCACGTTACCCTGCGGCAACCTTCCGGGCAATTCCCCGACAGGGGGATTGGGTAAGATTATGGCGTCCGCTCATCCAGCCAGCCGAGCGTCTTCGCGACGGAGACGGCCTTCATGCGGCGATCGACGCCCAGTTTCTTGAACAAGTTTTTGATATGAGCCTTCACCGTCTCGGCCGACACCAGCAGTTCTTCGGCAATCTCCTTGTTCGAGAGGCCGCGGGCCAGAAGGTTCAGCACTTCCCGCTCGCGGGCGGTCAGTTCCTCCACCTTCGCCAGCCGCTGCAGCTCCTCCCTGGACGGCGGCAGCCTTCTAGCCTGGGCTTCGGCCACATACAGCAGTTGGCAAGCCAACGTGTGCAGCGTTCCCAGGCGTCCCGGGACGAAGGCGTGCCCCGTCCGTCCATTCACCAGATACAAGCAGCCCCGCACCTGGTCGTGCATCCGAAGCGGCAGCACCAGCACCGAGGCCGGGCAGCCTTCCGCCGCTTCGGGCGGGCGTGTCGCCGGCCCAGGCTGATCCGGCCCGCCGGAGTGCCTCTCGTTCTCGGTGCGCAGCAGCATCGGCTCGCCCGATTGAAGCGCAGTCTGGATAAGCTCCTGCGACAGATCGCCGCACGCGCTCAGCGGACAGGGCCGGAAGTCGCCACAGCCGCTCATCACGCCGTTGTCCGAATCGATCGACGCTTCCACGTAAGGCTCGCCCTGCCGCAGGACGATGAGATACCCCTGCCCCGCTCCAGCCTGCATCACAATCGTGGCGAGCAGCTTCTCCGCCAGTCCCCGTCCCTCCCAGCCCTCCGCGAAGCAGTGGGATGACTGGACGACCGCCGCCAGATCCAGAGTCTGCGGATAGCCGCCGCTATCGTCCCCCGCCAACGGTCCGGTCAAGCCGAATAACGGAGCGTCACCGGCCTGGCCCAGCGCAGGGTGAGGCAGGATGCGCCCCGGCCCCGGGTCGACAGGGTAGAGCGCCGTCACCGATAACTGCCGCGCCGGCGCGGCCTGATCCCGCAATGTTCCCTCCGGCAGCTCCGATGCACGGCTGTTCCGCCGCCCCTCCAGGCATTCCTCCAACGCGACGCGCAGCATGCGCGCATCGGGATAGCGCGCTTCCGGGTCCTTCTCCAGCAACCTCATCACGATCTCCGCCAGCTCTGGCGGCAGTTCCGGCCTCCGTTCGGTTAACGGCACGGGGCGCCGCGCCATATGCGCATGCGACCAGGCAAGCGCGTTGTCCGCCTCGAACGGCAGCTCTCCTGCCAGCAGCTCATACCAGGTCACGCCCAGGGAGTACAGATCCGAATACGGGCCGAGGTCGCAGTTCATGCGCCCGGTCTGCTCCGGGGACAGATAGATCGGATTGCCCTCCAGCAGAGGGCGCTTCATCGGCTGTCGCTCGCCCTGCTGCAAGAACAAAGCGTACCCGAAGCCGGTCACATAGATTCGCTTCGTCACCATCTGCACGAGGATCGTATCGGGCTTGAGATTGAGATGGAGCACCTGCTGCTGGTGAAGCGCCTCGATCATCCGGCACATGCCGATGCCCAGCTCCAGGAACTCGTTGCACGATACGGGTTGCATCTCGAAGTAGCTCCGCAAGGTTACCCCGTTCACCGGCTCATACTCCAGAATCAGGGCGTGGCCATGCGGCACGACTGTCACCGGCCGCAGGATCCCGTCGACAGGCACGCGAGCGGTGCCTTCATATTCATGCAGCAGCTTCGCGTTCTCGATAATGGTGCGGCTGCCTTCCTTGACCACCTTGAGCAGGGCGGGGTGCCCCCGCTTCGCCGCATAGGCATAACAGACGTACAGGTAAGGGTCTTCATATATAATTTTATCCACTTCATAACCGGGAAGGGTCAGGCCGTTCGTCATTGCATTCATGGAGATTCCCTCGTATTCTCTCGATTCCAAGCGAATTCAATTTCTTCTTTTCATTATAGCGAAAGATCGCCCGGAGGAACGATGAAAAAGCAGTTTTCTCGAAAAGAGTCTTTACATTCAGGACGGTCCCGGTATAATGGGAAGCGTAAAAGAGGCAATCCCAACCGCATATCCGTGAACACTAGGGGTGCTTGCTCGCAGGCTGAGAGACAGCGGATCGCTGTTAACCCTTATGACCCGAACTAGATAATACTAGCGTGGGGAAGTGTAGGTAGATTACGATGATTCGCGCTCGCCGAAGGGGGCTTTCCTTCCTGGCAGCCGTTCTTCCGTATGGCGAACCGCACTTCCCGGAGGTGCGGTTTTTTGCTGTTTTTACGATCATTCGCAGATACGGGAGGAATTCGCAATGAAAAAAACAATGTGCGGCACCGGCCAGATCGCCGGCTGCCGATTCTCGCTCTATCCGATGAGCGATCGGTTCGTGGAGCTGATTCTCGGCGCCCTGGAGGCAACGGACCTGTCCAAAGTATGGTCGAAGACAGATGAGGTGAGCACCTGCGTCCGCGGCAAGGCGGAGCATGTGTTCGATGTGGTGAAATCGATTTTTCTCCACTGCGCTAAGTCCGGCGTCCATACCGTACTGAATGCCACCTTCTCGATCGGATGCCCCGGCGACAGCGAAGCCGATTATTACATGACGGAGGACGACCATCGCCTGAATGAAGAGCGCTCCCGCCTCATCGCCGTCCAGACCGATGCGCAGTTCTCGCTCTACCCGCTCGGCACGCCGGATTATATGGATACCATCTATGACATTATCGGCCTTGCCCGGGAGGAGGGCACCTTCACCAAGGGGGTTCATTATGCAAGCGGGCTGCAGGGCGACGCGCATGACGTGTTCGCGACGCTGGAGCACGCCTTCGAGCAGGCGCGGACAAGCGACAGCACTCATATTGTGCTGACGGCGAATATTGCGGCGCACAGTCCGAGCCGGAAGTCATGAACGCGGGAAGCGGAAGGGAGAGCCATATACCGATGCAACAGTGGAAATTAAAAGATATCGTCATGCTCAGCTCGTTGTCTGTCGTCTTTGCCGTTGTGTATTTGATATTCTTCCAGGTAGGCAATGTCCTGGTCGGCTTCATGGGGCCGATGGGCTATGAGGTCATCTTCGGCATCTGGTTCATCGTGTCGATCATCGCCGCCACGATTCTGCGCAAGCCGGGCGCCGCCGTCATCTCGGAGACGGTGGCCGGCGTCGTCGAGGTGCTGATCGGCAACGCCGTCGGGCCGATCCTGATCGTGTCCGCCCTCATTCAAGGGCTGGGGGCCGAAGCGGCCTTCGCCGCCACCCGCTACCGCAGCTACAGCCTGAAGACGCTGATGCTGGCAGGGGTCGGGGCGGCCCTGTTCAGCTTCGCGTGGGGCTACTTCCGCAGCGGCTTCGGGGCCTACTCCACCGGCCTCGTCATCTCGATGCTGGCCGTCCGCTGCGTCAGCGGGGCGCTCATCGCGGGGCTGCTCGGCCACGGGATCGCGCAGTCGCTGAAGCGGACCGGCGTGCTGCGCAGCTATCCGATCGCGAAGGAAGGCACCCGCGCCGCATGAGCTGCGTGAATGGGAGCTGCATGAATGGAAGCCGCGTGGATGAGCACATGGATGAGCGCGTGGCGGCGATCGAAGCCGAGGGGCTGACGCTCGCCTTCGAGGCGGGCGCGGACCCGATCCTGTCCGGCCTCGACGTCCGCATCGGCGACGGAGAGACGGCGCTGCTGCTCGGGCCGAGCGGCTGCGGCAAAAGCTCGCTTGCCCTCTGCCTGGCCGGGCTGTATCCGCACGCGATCGACAGCGAGGTGCGGGGCCGGGTGCTCGTGTACGGGAAGCCGGTCGCCGAGCGGGCTGCGGGCGACGCCCCTTGGGCGGCCGGCATCGTGTTCCAGGACTTCGAGAGCCAATTCTGCCTGCTGCGGGTCGAGGAGGAGATCGCCTTCTGCCTGGAGAACCTCGGCTGCCCGCGGGAGGAGATGGACGGGCGCATCAGCGGGGCGTTGGCCGCGGTGGACCTCGGCGCCTGGCGCAAGGCGCCGATTCACGAGCTGTCCGGCGGCATGAAGCAGCGGCTGGCGCTCGCCTGCGCGATCGCGATGGAGACGCGCCTGCTCGTGCTCGACGAGCCGACGTCGAATCTTGACCCGGCGGCCCGGCGGCAATTCGCGGCGCTCGTTCGCGAGCTCGCCCGGGCGCGCGGTCTGGCCGTGCTCGTCATCGAGCATCAGCTCGATGAGTGGATCGGCCAGGCGGACCGGCTGCTCGTGATGGACGCCGCCGGCGCCATCGCTTACGACGGGCCGCCCGCCGCGTATTATGCCGGCGCGGTGCCGGAAGCGGCCGGCATCTGGCAGCCGGGCCCGCTCCGGCTGTACCGCGAGCTGCGGCGGCTTGTGCCGGGCGGGGAGCCGCTGGCACAGGCGGCGGTCCTGACGGAGCAGGACCTTGCCGCCGAGCTGGCCCGGTGGAGCGAAGCGGGCCAGGCCAGCGCGCTGCAGGCGCTGACCGCGCCTTCGCCGGCCGGCTGCAGGCCTGCCGGAGACCAGTCTGGCGGCGGAACGGGCGGAGACCAGGCCGGAGGCAGAGCAGGCGGGGTCCGGGCCGGAGGCGCTCCCGAGCCCGGCCCTCTGCTGGAAGCGGATGGCCTGCACTTCCGGCGCGGCGGCCGCCCGGTGGCGGACGGCATCTCCCTGACGCTGCGCGCGGGAGAATGGGTCGCCATCGCCGGGCCGAACGGGGCGGGCAAATCGACGTTCGCCTCGCTGCTGTCCGGGCTGAACGAGCCGGAAGCCGGAACGGTCCGGCTGCAGGGACAACCTCTCGGCGACTATGCGGAGAAGGAGCTCCGGACCTGGATCGGCTACGTCTTCCAAAATCCGGAGCATCAATTCATTACCGATACCGTCGCCGATGAGCTTGCCTTCGGGCTGCGCCAGCAGGGCATCGCGCCGGCCGTGGTCGAGCGGGCGGTTCAGGATGCGCTATGCCGCCTGCGGCTGGAGAATGCCGCGCAGGCGAGCCCGTTCTCGCTCAGCCAGGGCCAGAAGCGGCGGCTGAGCGTCGCTTCGGCACTGACTGATGAGCAGAGGCTGCTCATTCTGGACGAACCGACCTACGGTCAGGACGCCGGCACGACCCGCGAGCTGATGGGCATGCTCGGGGAACGGATCCGGCGGGGGGATGCGGTCATCATGATTACGCATGATATGGAGCTGGCCTGCGCGTATGCAGACCGGATCATCGTCCTCCGGGACGGCCGCGCCGTCTATGACGGCCCGCCCGCCACGCTGTGGTCGGAGCATGCGGAGCTGGCGGCGGACTGCCAGCTGCTGCCGCCGCTCCGCTGCGCGGCCGCTGGCAGGCTGGCCGAACTTATCGCGAGCAGGAGGGAGAAGCATGCTGCGTTTGCAGGATTGGAATCCGAGCATTAAGGGTTTGGCGGTCATCATGTCCGTTATTTTGTTGTCTCTGACCCTAGATCCGATTACGCCGCTGCTGGCGCTGATCTGGACCACAGGGATGACGTTCGTACTTGGCCGCGTGTCCTGGAAGAAATGGCTGCTCGGCTTCGCGCCGTTCCTGATCATGAGTGCCGGGTACGTATGGACGGCGATATTGCTTCCCCGCGCGGGGGCGGACGGATCTTCTGACGTGGTATGGGAGTGGGGATCCTTCTCGGTAACGGCGGCAGTGCTTCATCAAGCGCTGTCGCTCGGGCTGCGGGTGCTCATCTTCTCGGCGCTGTCGCTGCTCTTCATCCTGACGACGGACCCCGTCCGCTTCATGCTGAGTCTGATGCAGCAGTGCAGATTGTCCCCGCAATGGGCGTACGGCATCCTCGCAGGCTACCGCTTCCTCCCTTTCTTCCGGGAGGAGCTGCGGATTCTGCAGCATGCGCACCGCATGCGCGGCATCGAACGGGAGCGCGGCTGGCGGGGCCGGCTGCGCGCCATGAAGCGGTATGCCATCCCGCTGCTCGCCTCCGCCATCCGCAAGTCAGAGCGCGTCGCCGTCGCCATGCTGTCCAAAGGCTTCACCGGCAAGCGGGAGCGCCCCTATTACGTGCAACTTCGGGTGTCCTGGAAGGATTGGCTGCTCCTGCTGCTGCTCATTGGCGGCATCTGCGGATGCTATCTGCTGTCCTGGCACATGGACTCGGTCCGGCTGTACCGGGGGGAACTGTAGCCGCCGACATGAGTTGAGATACGGGATGCCGCCCCGTATCTCCTTCGCTTATCCGGCGGCGAGTCTATCCAAGAAGGGGATGTATCAGTGATGCGATGTTTCCGGGGTCGAGAGTGATTGCACGGAGTCGCGGACAATCAAATTCCCGGGTACGACTTTGATTCCGATGCGGGAAGCCGGATTTTCCATCTTGTATTGGAGTCCTCGAATCGTTTCCTCCGCCATACGCCGGATATCAACCGCGATCGTTGTCAAGCTTGGATTCGTCTGTGTGGCATAAATGTAATTATCGAATCCGACGATGGAGATATCCTCCGGCACGGAAATATGATGTTTGCTCAAAAACGAGATAAAATTATACGCCGTCTCATCGCAGTCGCATACAAAAGCGGTAGGAAGTTCATCTGGAAGAACAAAGTCGGTGAACAGCCGGTCCTCTATATCCCGGTCATCCAAAATCCATTCCTTGCGAATGTCCAGACGATTTTCGGTCATGGCTTTGTAATAACCAAGATAACGGTCAAGAATATTGCCTAGAGCATATATGTTTCCAACATACCCTATATTCTTATGGCCGCATTGAATTAAATAGTTAGTAAGCCGATGCGAGCAGTAGAGATTATCGGAAATAATCGCGTCCACATCATAGCGCCAGTCATAAAAATCAAGGAAGACTAACGGAAGCGAGGTGGACACGAGCTGATCCAGGTAGCCTTTGGGGAAACTCCCCAAGACGACTAAGCCGCCCATCTGCTGGTTCTGCAACAGATTCGGCATACTCGGATTCGACTCGGACACCTTGGTTACGACCTCAAGAAGTGCAGTACAGCCGATGTCGGACAAGCCCTGCACAAGACATTGGTACATATCCCAGTAAAAAGAGTTTTTAATACACATGTAGCGTTCCGATACGACAACTCCGATCACTCGATTCGGGTTGGCGGCGGATTTCCCACTATAGCCCATTTCGGCAGCGGTTTTCATGATTTTCTGCCGCGTCTCCTCACTTACGCCCTCTTTTCCGCTAAGCGCTTTGGACACAGTTACAGTACTGACCTTTAACTGTTGTGCGATATCAGACATGGTTACATTTTTCTTCATAATTAGCGGAAATTCCTTTCTCTGATTTGAATTCGTTCCTGTTCATGGAATGTATTTTACCATATATGAGGCGATTTTGAATCCATAAATTACTTTAATAACCTTCTGCTTCCGGGTAACAACTCCTACCTTTTTTATGAAAAACAAATTAAAAATAAAGTAAGAGCAACCACTTCCGGATTGAAACCGTTTATAGCTATGGACTCTTTCCTCATCTATCATACCTTATCATTAACATTTTTTAAACTGTTTTTACTTAATTATTGACAACGTTTAACCTTAGTAATAAGCTAGTACTTGAAATTACATAGACAAAAATAAACATAAAACGCCTTTTGTTTGATTTTTTAAGCGTTTTCGATAATTATTACTTAAATAATACTAATTTTATAAACATATATTACTTAAAAACAACTTTATGCCAAACAAGTAAATCCATATATTGGTCAACCTATTTCTTCGGAGAATGATCGCTAACCTTAAAGGAGGATATTTTATGAAAGCCCTTGCAAAAAATGGGTACTTGCGGCAGAAAAAAATATTGATACTTGGCTTTACGGTTTTTCCAATCGTGTTTCTATTGACCTTTACGTATTGGCCCATGCTGAATATGGTCTGGTACAGCTTCACAAGCTGGGATGGCATCAGCAACGTCAAGGAATTTGTCGGTCTGGATAACTATGTTCGCGTGCTGAACGACCCTCAATATTTTTCCGTATTCAAAGTCAGTCTCTATTATATTGCAGGCTCCGTGCTCAATTTGTTTCTCTCGTTATTCATTGCTACCATTTTAAATTTCAAGCTCAAGTTCTCTAATTTTTTCAAAGGCGTTCTGTTCTTTCCTTATTTGATTAACGGTGTAGCCGTCGCCATGATCTTTCTGTTTTTCTTTCAGCCGGACGGGGTGCTTGATTCGTTCCTGTCGCTGCTCGGCTTGAACAGTTGGATCCAGCAGTGGCTGGGGAATCCGAACCTGATTAACCCATCCATGGTGTTTGTATCGATGTGGAAAGGACTTGGGTTCGCGATCGTCCTGTATCTGGGCGCGATGCAGTCCATTGACAATAGCGTATACGAGGCGGCAAATGTCGATGGCGCGAATGGGTGGCAAGTGTTCAAATCGATCATTATTCCTTCGATCAAGCCAGTGTTGACCATCCAGATTATATTGTCTGTCAAAGGCGCCTTAAGCGTGTTTGAAATTCCGTTTATTATGACGAACGGGGCCAATGGCAGCATGACATTCGTCATCCAGACGATAAAAACCGGGTTTAACTACAACAAAGTCGGGTTAGCCTCCTCTATGGCGATGATTCTGTTCATCATCATCATCATCATGACCGTGGTGCAAAAATTTATCTTGAAAGAGGAGAAGTAGGAGGATCAACATGCAAAATACACGGACAAAAACAGGTCGTGAGCTTGCCGTCAATGTCATGAAGTATTCAGTGATGATTATTTCTTGTTTGATTATTTTGTTGCCGATCGTCGTCGTTTTTTTCGGTTCCTTTAAGACCCACGCCGAATTTTATGATTCGAATCCACTGGCGCCGCCGGCCAGCTTTCTTAACTTCGACAATTATAAAGCGGTCTTTGTAGAAGGGAAGCTGTTAACCGGCTTTATCAATACGGCCATTATTATGGTCATTTCCTTGACAGGCTCGATTCTATCGGGAACGACGATCGCCTATGTGTTTTCGAGGTTTCAGTTCCGAGGCAAAAAAATACTGCAAAATATGTTTTTGTTTGCCGCACTCGTACCGGGAGTCACGATGCAGGTGACCGTGTTTCAAGTCATTAACCAGCTGGGAGCATTCAATACGCTGATGGCGCCCATCCTGCTGTATATCGGAACGGATATTATGGCGATTTATATCTTTATGCAGTTTATCGACAGCATCTCCAAAGATTTGGACGAGGCCGCATTGATTGAAGGCGCTTCCTATTTCCGCGTGTTTTTCAAAATCATATTGCCTTTGCTCAAGCCGGCTATCGTAACCATCATCATTATTAGCGGCACCACCATTTATAACGATTTCTACACCGCGTTCTTGTATATGCCAAGCGCTGACCTGGCAACGATCTCGACGTCTTTGTTCAACTTCAAAGGGCCGTATGCCTCGTCCTGGGAGATCATTCTGGCCGGCATCATTGTCGTTATGTTCCCGATGTTAATCGTGTTTCTTACCCTGCAAAAGTACATTTACAACGGGTTAACAGCGGGTTCAGTTAAATAAAAATAAGGAAGGGATGGTGAGCGTAATGGCGGTATGCCGCAACCTGATGCCGTCATTGCCAAGGTTATGAAAAAAACTATGATTCTCGCTCTATCCATACTGCTGGCAGGATTCTCAATCGCTGGATGCTCCTCGAGCAAAAACGCGGACGCCAACACAAGCAAATCCTCGATTAGCGGTGACATCGTGGTCATTACCAATGACGCGGGCTCCATTGATACGTTATTCAAAGATTACGAGAAACGATTTAAGGAGAAATATCCCGAAGTCAACTCCGTTAGATTCGAAGCCGTGCAAGATTACGACAATAATATGAGAACGCGAATGTCGACGAAAAACTATGGCGATGTCCTCTATAATCCGAACTTGAGCGCGGACAAGTTCGCTCAGTTCTATGAGCCGCTGGGCACGGTAGAGGACATGAAGCAAAAGTATACCTTCGCCGAACGCGGCGCTTATGACGGACAAGTATATATGCTTCCGGTATCCGGCGACGTAAGCGGAATCATGTACAACAAAAAAGTATTCGAGCAGGCCGGAATTACGGAATGGCCTACTACGGTGGATGAGTTCATGGCCGATATGAGAGCAATCAAGGAAAAAACTTCTGCGATTCCGTACTACAGCAATTACAATGCGGGCTGGCCGCTGTCCCAATGGAAAGGGAACGAGGCAGTCATCGCCAATGATTCTGCTTATCGCAACCAGACGCTCCCGCATGATCCAGAGCCTTTTGCAGCCGGGAAGCCGAACTATATTCTGTATCATGTGTTATACGATCTGACCAAGGAAGGTCTGATCGAAGCGGATCCAACCACTTCTGACTTCGATAAATCATTGCAGATGATTGCCAATGGACAGATCGGCAGCATGGCGCTCGGTTCCTGGGCACTGTCGAATGCACGTTCCTTGGCGGATAATCCGGATGATGTAGGCTTTATGCCATTCCCGAATGCCGACCACAAAGCTATGCTGAACGCCGGCTATGGCATGGCTGTGAATGTCAACAGCAAAAACAAAGCAACCGCGAAGGCGTTTGTGGAATTTTTCATTACCGAGTCAGGCTATGCCGAAGCGCAAGGCAACGTGCCTGGAGTCGTCGGAGGCAAGGTTCCGGAATCCCTCAATGATATGGAAAAGAATAATGTGGAGTTCATGGTAGAGCTGCCTTCCATACAAGGCGAAGAAGGTCTGGTCGAAGAAATTCTGTCTCAGTCTGAAGTTGGTCTGTATGACGAGAAATTCGGACGCCGCATCATCGATACGGCCCTTGGACGTTCTCAAGAAGGCTTTACCTCCTTCGATGACATTGTGAACCGCATGAACCAGGATTGGTCCAATGCGCAAAAAGAGGTTTTCGCGAAGAGAAACATACAATAGACAGGTTGCAAGGCTGCCTGAAGAAGCCTAAGAATGCGTGGATTCCACTGGAATCTTACCGGCTTGCGCTCTTGGAGGCAGCCTTTTGATTTGTCTGACACGAATGACGATCAGAAAGAGGGTTGACCATGTGTAACATATTGATTTTCAGCGATGATGCCTTCCCCGGTTATCGTCCTGTTCCCATCGATCTTCCTCATGCCGTGTCCTGCAGTGCTCAGGAGCTGCGGCATCACCTGACGGAATCCTTCGATGTATTTGTAAATATGCATGGGGCTTATTTCCCGATGGACGCCTTCGAGACGATCGAGCGATTTCTGGAACAGGGGAACGGTTTCCTTCATTTTGGAGATGTCCCTTTTCAGTATCCGGTCATCTGGAACGGAACCGGCTGGGATGTGCAGAAGCAGCAGTGGAGCTATCTTCGCAAGCTCAACATCCACAGCTTCATGAATGTCGGCGCCGAGGAATGCGGGATTGCCGCATATGAGGTGAATCGGATGAATCCGGTCGCGGACTCCCTTATGCCGCTATTGGAGGTTCAAGATACTCGTAATTTGATTATGGTGCCGACCAAAAATAAATATGTTCCCAAGGAATGGGGGTCCGTCGGTTCGATGGATGCCGCCATTTCCCCGCTGGTCAAGGGCCTGACCCAAGACGGAGAGCATTACAGCTCACCGGTGGTCTTGATCGAGAACCGCGCAGGGAAATATCGCGGGGGCCGGTGGATTTGGGTCAATCAGGAGATAAGCACGGAGGACCGGAATAGCTTCGCGCAAGCGGTAACCGATTTAGGAGCATTTGCCGCCAGAGGAGTCAGAGAGATTTTCATCAAGCCTTCCTTCGCTTCTTATCTGCCCGGCGAGAAAGCTAGCGTGACCATCCAAATCGAAAACCCGGCAATGGATGGCGCCTGGCACTGCCACCTTGAATTAATACACGCTGGCGACATAATTGCTTCGGCAGATCGGGAGGTAAGCGGGTCATCCTTTACCCTTACGGATCAAGTACCATTTGACTGCGAGCTGAAGCCTGGCCACTATGAGATATTGATGAGCGCCACCAGCCAGGATGGGGAGCGGAGGCAGTTCAAGCAAGGCTTTTGGGTGAGGGATGACCAGTTGCTAAGCAGCAGCGAGCGAGTGAAATGCGGCACCGACTATTTTATCATCAACGGAAAACCTGCCCCTGTGGTCGGGACAACGTATATGTCCAGCGATTATTCCCGCGCCTTCCTGCAATATCCGAATCCGGGAATCTGGATGGATGATATGAGAGACATGAAGCAACAGGGGATCAACTGGATTCGCACAGGGATGTGGTGCAACTGGAGAAGGTTCATGCTGGATGACGGGCATTTCGATGAATTTATCCTGCGCAGCATTGATGCGTTTATACAATGTGCGGCGGCCCATGGCCTGCAGGTTACCTTTACGTTCTTCACGTTTGTGCCTGAGCCTTGGGAAGGCAGCCACCCTTATTTGGATATACGAAGCCTGGAGGCGCAGAAACGGTTTATTGCCCACATTGTGGGCAGACATCAACATACGACCAATGTGGATTGGGATCTCATCAACGAGCCCTATGTCTCCGATCATCCGTCCCAACGAAGAAGCGATGATGATGTACTGGAGAGAAATGCGTTTCAGGCCTATATGCGCGAGAAGTATCAATCGGTAGAGACCATGGCTGCCGCACTCGATATTCCGATATCGGATGTTCCTGATTTTTCGGCCCTGCCTCTTCCTGAGAGGCAGCATATCAATTTCGATATTACGGACATGGGCGACAGTAAGAACGGGCTGATCTGGCAAGATTATTTGCAGTTCTGCACCCATATGTTCCGCCAATGGACGGAGGAGATGAAGGCGGTTATTACTGCAGTGCAGCCATTGCAGTTGGTGACGGTCGGACAGGATGAGGCGCTCCGGGGCCAACGGCCCACGCCTCTCTTAATTGGCGATTTGCTGGATTATAATGCGCAGCACACCTGGTGGCTGCTTGATGATCTGGTATGGGATACGGTCTTCACGAAGTACTACGGCAAGCCGCTGCTCGTGCAGGAGACGGGCATTATGTACTTGGAAAATGCGGATAACAGCCCGCGCCGGACCGAACGGGAGATCGCTGATTTGCTGGAGAAAAAATTCGCATATGCCTTTGCCACTCGCTGCGCAGGCGTTATCCAGTGGGTCTGGAATACGAACTGCTACTTGCAGAGCGCCAATGAATCGAACATTGGAGCCATTCGTTCGGATGGCAGCAAGAAGCCGGAGATGAAAGTGAGCCGTCAGTTCGCAGAGTTCTTCGCGCAATCTCAGGATTATATCAGTGATATGGCGAAGCAGGAAGAAATCGCGGTTATTTTTCCATTTACGAATGACTTTTCCAACAAAAATTTTGCGCAGCAGGCAACGGCCCAAATCATCAAAGTGTTGGCCTATTACAATAAACAACTGGCCATGGGTGTGAGCGAATATGAACTGGAGCCGCTTCTCGAAGCTCAGCCGAAGCTGATTTTCCTGCCAAGTCCGCATCATATCGACGGAAAGCAATTCGAAAAATTGATGGCCCTTGTTCGTGAGATGGAGACGACCTTGGTGATTACCGGACCGATTTCATTGAACGAATATTTCGCCAAAACCAATCGGGCGCAGGGACTGGTAGGGGATACAAGCTTGGAGCCGCTGTCCCGATTTGAGCGTCTGACATATGCCGACAAGAGCTACGAGCTGTCCTTTGCCCACCATAATGCCGGCAGAGCCTTCAAAGAGAACGGGGCGAATGGCGAGGCGGCCGTGAATATCCCGCTTGGCAAAGGCCGCTTGATCTGGATCCCGCTTCCGATTGAGCTTGCGGAAGAGCCTCATGTTTTGAAAGAGATCTATGCCGATCTGATTCGGGAAGCGCAAGTGACGGAGCCGTTCCAATTGGAAGGCGACAGCTGCGGAATATTCGTGAGCCGCTTGAACTGGCAGGACGGCATCCTCTATACGATTATCAATGAGACCGGAGCAGACCAGACGCTCCGCATTCGAGATCATGTTCTTAATCAGACGTATTCATTAACGGTTGGAAGCAACCGAAGCAGTCTTTTTACGTTGGATAAGGACGGTACGGTCATAGCCAGCTATAAAAATGATTCCATCATACAAGCCAAATAGTGAGAGAGGTAACGAAATGATTAAGCTTGATCTGAACGGAATGTGGAGAATGAAATCTGCTCTGGAGGAGGATTGGATTCCGGCTCAAGTCCCCGGATCTGTTGCTTCTGACTTGCTTCGGGCCGGTCTGATCCCGGATCCCTATTATAAGGAACAGGAATATGAAGTGTTTGGTCATTTTTATAATGACTACGAATATGAACGGGAGTTCTGGGTCGAGCCGTCGTTGCTGGAAGCTGCCGATCAACTCGAGCTGTGCTGCGAAGGTCTCGATACCATCGCTGACATTCACTTGAACGGCGTTCAGCTTGCTCATACCTTCAATATGCACCGCACGTATCGTTTTGCCGTTGATGAATTGATTACGCCAGGACACAACTTACTTCACATTCGCTTTCACTCCCCGGTTCAGTACGTCGAGAGGAAGCAAAAGGAGCTAGCCTTGTGGGCCGCAAACGGCGACTATGTCGTGCAAGGCTTTCCTCATTTGCGCAAAGCCCATCATATGTTCGGCTGGGACTGGGGCCCGAAGCTCCCTGACAGCGGAATCTGGCGTGATATTTACTTGGCTGCTTACGAGAAGGGGCGATTGGACGATGTCTACCTTACGCAGAAGCATCAAGAATCAGGTAGTGTCATGCTGGATATCCGCGTTTCTGTCGAACAATACGGCAATGCGCCGCTTGAGCTGATTACAGAGCTGACTGCGCCGGACGGGAACAGGCTGGTGTCGGATGCGCGTCCCATCGCTGGCGGGACAGACCATATACAGCTTCATGTGGACGAGCCGGAATTGTGGTGGCCGAATGGACTGGGCGAGCAGCCGCTCTATGAATTGAAGCTATGGCTTCGCAGCGGGTCCGCCACCGTGGATGACCAAGTCTATCGCGTAGGTCTTCGCACCTTGACGGTAAGGAATGAGCCGGATCAATGGGGTGAATCGTTCGAGTTCGTCATCAATGGTGTCTCCATCTTCGCCATGGGCGCCAATTATATACCGGAAGACAATATCAGGGACAGGCATTCCATTGAGCGAACCGAGCGCTTGATTCGGGATTGCGTTGAAGCCCATTTCAATTGTATTCGGGTATGGGGCGGGGGCTTCTATCCGGATGACTATTTCTATGATTTATGCGATCAATACGGGTTGATTGTGTGGCAGGATCATATGTTTGCCTGTGCGGAATACGAAATGAACGAGGAGTTCAGCAAAGAGATTATTAGCGAAATCGCGGACAATGTCAGACGTATCCGGCATCACGCTTCGCTGGGCCTATGGTGCGGCAATAATGAAATGGAAATGGCTTGGGTCGATTGGGATTTTCCGAAGCGGGAGAAGTTAAAAACAGACTATGTGAAGCAATTTGAAATCATCATTCCCGAAATCACCAAAGCCCATGATCCGAACACCTTTTATTGGAAAGCATCCCCCTCGTCGGGCGGCGGCTTCGATGAGCCGAATGCCTATCACAGAGGAGATGTTCATTACTGGGAAGTATGGCACGGAGACAAAAAATTTACGGAATACCGAAAGCATTACTTCCGGTTCTGTTCCGAGTTCGGATTTCAGTCCTTCCCGTTACTGAAAACAGTCCGCACCTTCACCGAGCCGGGTGACCGGAATATTTTTACGCCTGTCATGGAAAGTCATCAGAAAAACGAGGCCGGAAACGGTAAAATTCTTGCCGGAATCTCGGATAACTTCCTGAATCCGAAGGATTTCAGTTCCCTGCTCTATGTGTCACAGCTCTTGCAGGCCGAAGCGATGCGATATGGCGTGGAGCATTGGCGCCGCAACCGCGGGCGCTGCATGGGCTCGATCTACTGGCAGCTGAATGACTGCTGGCCTGTCGCCTCGTGGTCCAGCCTAGATTATTACGGCCGATGGAAGGCGCTCCATTACAGCGCCAAGCGATTCCATGCTCCTGTCTTGCTGTCTGCCGAAGAAGAAGGCTCTCAAGTGAAGCTATGCGTGACCAACGATACGCGCGATCAAGTCAAGGGTACGGTGGTATGGAGGCTGCGAGACGGCTCTTCCGCTATTGTTCAACAGGGCAGCATCGACATGGAAGCCAATCCCCTGTCCGCTCGCGAATGGGTTACATTGGATTTTTCGGATGTGATAGTGAGCGACAAGATAAAGCGCAATGTGTACGTCGAGTATGAGCTGCTCGTGGACGGGGCAGTAGTTAGCGATGGTTATGCGCTATTTGTGAAGCCGAAGCATTATCAGCTCCAGCAGCCGGAGCTGCATGCGGTTGTGTCCGAGGAGGACGATTGTTTTGTCATCCAGGTGCAGGCGAGCCAGCTTGCGCTCTTTGTGGAGCTTGATTTCACGAATATAGATGCCATATTCGAAGATAACTATTTTCATGTGTCTGCCGGGGAGCCGAAACAAATTCGAGTCATGAAAGCCAATCTGTCAAAGCCTGCTTCCCTGCGCACACTGCAAGATGAGCTGCAAATCCGAAGTCTGTTCGATTCGTATCTCACGCTCTAATCAATCGGATAGAAGCCTGCTATCCAGCAGCGCGCATTATTCCAAAGCAGGAGAGAGGAACGTCCTCTCTCCTTGTTGCATTGTCTTAATTGTCATTCCGCCTCATGCAGCCGCTTCCGCTCTGCTCAATCCCCAAGCCAGACCTCGCTCAGGCGGCGGATTCCCTCGTCGATCCGGTCGATCGGAATGCCGCCGAAGCCGAGGAAAAATTCTGTGCGGCTCTCCGCAGGCGGACGCAGCCAGGTGAACGCTGCCGAGGCCAGGCGAATGCCGGCTTCTCTGGCCCTCCGTACCAGCTCTTGATCGCTATGAGGGCTCTCGAACCTCATCAGCATATGGAACCCGGCATCCGTCCCGGTAATGCCGGCGCTCTCGCCGAAATGCCGCCGGATGGCTGAAATAAGGCAGTCATGCTTGTTCCGGTACAAGGTACGCATCCGGCGGACATGCCTCTCCAGATGCCCCCGCTCCATGAACAGCTGCAGCGCGTGCTGGTTCCAGCGGGGGGCCGACTGCTCGAACAGCGTATAGTATTCCATGAGCTGGTACGTACCCAGCAGCGATGGCGGCAGGATCATATAGTGAATGCCGACCGCCGGAGCGAGCACCTGGGCGAACCCGCCCAGATAGATGACATCGGATTCGGGGATAAGCCCCTGCAAGGACGGAATCGGGCGGCCGTAATAGCGCAGCTCGCCGTCGATGTCGTCCTCGATAATGAAGCCGTTCGTCCGCCGGGCCCATTCCAGCAGCTGAAGCCGCTTCGCAATCGGCATAATCATGCCGCGCGGGAATTGATGGGACGGGGAGACGCAGACGATGCGGGCGGCGCTGTCATAGAGCTCGCCGATATGAATGCCGTCTTCCTCCAGCGACACGGGCGTCACTTCGTAGCCCTGCTGGCGGAACGTGGCCGGGCAGAGCAGATAGCCCGGATTCTCCACCGCGATATGGCCGGCATGCTCCCGCAATAGCTTGGCCAGCAGGGTCAGCAGGACATGCGGATCCGAACCGACGATAACCTGCTCCTTCGTGCAGCGGACTCCCCTGAATTGATGCGCATATTTCGCGATCTGCTCCCGCAAGCCCGGCTCTCCCTGCGGATCTCCGTACCAGAGCAGCTCCTTCCGCTCCGGCACGAGCAGCTCCTGGAAGATGCTTCGCCACACCCGGTATGGAAAATGGGCGCCGTCGATGCTGGACAAATGAAAATCATACGGATACGTTCCCGCGTCACGGGCGGGCGCCGCCCGCTTCGTCACGCCATCCGCTTCCGAAGGCCGCTGCGGCTCCGCGTCCCCGATCCCGAGCTGCAGGTACGGCTCCGGCAAATGCTGCACATAATACCCTTTGCGCGGCACGCTGGCAATGAATCCTTCCGCGGCCAGCTGGTTATAAGCCAGTTCCACCGGCGTCGGGCTGAGCGACAGGTAGTCGGCTAACGCCCGGATAGAAGGAAGCCGCGTCTGCTCGGCCAGACGGCCGGATGCGATTTCGCGTTTGATATAATCGACAAGCTGCAAATATTGCGGTATAGGGCTCTTATCATCAAGCCTCGGAATCAACAGCATGGCAACCTCCACTGACCTGTTCATTAACTGAAAATATAGATAATCAAAGTATACAGGAGCTGACGCTCATGAAATAGGCCAATCTGCCAGCCTGACGTTGATTCCGGACTGGCGGCTGGTCTGCTTCCTCGGCGACTGGCGGGAAGCGGCGGCCATGCCGCCATCGCTCTGACGTCAGGTCACATCGCCTTGAGCATCAAATCCGTCAGCTTCGACATGACCAGCGCCGCTTCCTGGCGGGTCATCGCCTGCCGGGACGCGAAGTCGACGGCCCCGTCCGCGAGCAGCTTGACTTCCGGCCCGTACAGTTCCAACGCCGCCATCGTCTTCACGCTGTCCGCATACGTATCGTCGGTTCCCTCGGCCAGCTTCACGCCGCTCAGATCCGGGCGGGCATTCTCCAGAATCGGCGCCATGCCGCGTACGATCATCTCTGCCGCTTCCTGCCGGCTGATCGTCTCCTCCGGACCGAACCGGTCTTCCGGTACTCCTTCCGCCAGACCGAGCTCAAGGGCCGTCTGAATCTCGGCATGGGCCCAATGGTTCGCCGCATCGGCGTACGCCGGACGCTGTTCGGACAGCGGATAGCCTAACGCGCGCATCATAAGGGCGATCAATTCCGCCCGTGTCACCGGCTTCTCCGGACGGAAGGTCCCATCCTTGAATCCCGCCGCCCGATCAATGGCCTGCAAATAATGAATATGTGAGGCATAAGGGCTGTCCTGGGCCACGTCACGGAAGGCTTGCTTCGTGATCTTCTGGGCGTAGCTGACCGGATTCAGGTATTTCAAATAATCGACCGTATGATCGCTATTCTCCTTGAAGGCAAGCAGCTTCCCCGCTTCATCCTCGAACAGAAGCGTATCGATCTGCTTCGCGGAGTGCCGCCCTAGCACATCCTCGACCAACAGCTCTCCGTCTCCCGTTGCCGTAACGGTGGTCTGCAGAATTTTCACTCTCAGATCGAGATAGACCCCTTCCAACCTCCGAAGCTGCTCCATCGGCGTCCGAAGGAACGTCCGCGCCTGCTCCTTCTTCGGATAGTACTGGTTCATGAAGGCGGCATACCAGTCCGAGCGCAGCATCCCTTCCGCATTGGCGGAGATGAATATGCCTGTCTTCTGATCCGGCAGCAGCCACATGCAGGAGGCGAAGCCGAGCAGATCTCCGCCCTTGGAAATGACATGCTGCCCGTTGCTGCCCTTAGGCTCGCTCTCGAAGCCGTACGTCGCATCGGGGAACGCCGGATGTATCGGCTCACGGTAGATCTGCATGGCCTCGACCGTCTCCGAACGAAGTATCCGGCCGTGGTTATTGGCGCCGCCATTCAATTGCGCAATCATGAATTGGGCCATATCACTGCCTGTCGTGTTCATCGCTCCGTCCGGCCCTTCCGTAGGCGTTACGCCATACACCGAAATCGGCTTGCCGCCACGCTCATAACCGGTAGCCAGCCGCTCCAGCACCTCCTTCGTCAGCAGGAAATCGCTGCTGGCCATCCCTAGCGGCTTGAAAATATGCTCCTTCATATATTGATGGAATGGCATCCCGGAGACTTGCTCTATAATATAGCCTTGCAGGATGTAGGCGAAATTGTCATACATATAAGCTTCGCCCGGCTTGCGAACCACCGGCGGCATTCTTTCCTTAATATAAGATTGGATCGAGACCGTGCGGGACAGATCTTCCGGGAAATCGTCCATTGTCTCCAACGTAACTTGAAATCCAGACGTATGCGTCAGCAGATGATGCATCGTCACGGGCTCCTTGAACGGATTGTCAATGCGAATATCCCCCATATAGCGGTTGATATCGGCGTGCAAATCGATCTTCCCCTGCTCCGCCAGCTGCATGACCGCGGCCGCCGTAAATGTCTTGGAGACGGAGGCGATGCGGAATACGGTTTTATCCGGATCAACCGGCACCTTCCGTTCCATGTCGGCATACCCGTACCCCTTCTTCAGCAGCACTTTCCCATCCTTGACGACGACAACGACAGCGCCACCGGCATCCTTCGGTTCTCTCTTCTCAAAAAAAGCATCCGCAAACTGCTCCAGTTCACGCGCGTCAGCCGGACCGGCTTGACGGGCCTTGTCTGCCGCAGCGAATGTGGTCGGACCGTACCCAAGACCGGAAAAGACCATTCCTGCGATGGTCATGACAATCACTCCTTTGACCGCTCTGATCCCTATCTTCATCATACTCCCCATCCCTGTTCCCTTCTCTCTTGACATCAATGGCCACGACTGCAGGGGCGTCCGCAGCAGCGGAGATCCCGTTATCGGATCCGTACGGCATGCGTCTCATGCCCCTCCTCGACGATTACCAGCTTCTCCGCCCGCGTCTGAACTGCCTGAACGATGAACTTCACTTCAACCGGGATCAACCGAACGAAAAATCTCGTGTCACTGGCCGGGTACAGCTCCACGCGCACGGTGCCGGGAGTCTGCAAGTAAAGCCGGCCGTCCTCAATCAAAACGGAGATGATCCCGTCCCCTCCGTCCTCCTGTTGGTACAGTCCGGCATAGCACGGATATAAACCCGTGTCGACGGAAGCAATCCGTTTCTCTAACGGCCGCTGCGGAATCTCATAAGGCTGGTCGAACAAAATTTGTTCGGCGGCGTCGATAACCGCCTGGTCGAACTCGACATCCTGCTCCCGGTTACGCAAATAAATCAGTGTCATATCAGCCTCCAGATAGCGGTTCAGGAGGGAGGCATACCCCGGCCAGCCGCCGCTATGGCTAACGACGCGTCCTTTTCCTTCCTTATCTTCTACTATCCAGCCGAACCCATAATCGAATGTCTCCCCATTGTTCAGGCGAACGGGAGCATACGCTTGCTCAAGCGATGGCCCGCTGACAAGCTTCCCGGCTTGGAGTGCCCGGTCGAAGGCGAGCAGATCATGCACGTTCGAGCTCATCGCGCCATCTCCCTGGATACCGTCAAGGTAGACGACATATTGCGTCTCCGGCACAAGGTCGGGCAGCTCATACCAGGAAGAATGATGATCATACACATAACCGTATGCGTAATTGTCCATCACATCGTCCTCCATTCTCCGGCTGTAGATTCTCGAAGCGTTCATACGGAGCGGAAGGAAGACCCGCTCGCGCATGAAGTCGGCAAAGATCTGCCCCGTCGCCCGCTCAATAATCAGCGCAAGCAGCACATAGCCGGTATTGCTGTACAGCCAGCTCTCATTCGGCTCGAAATAAGCCGGCAGCCGATGCTCCGCCAGCATCGCCAATACATCGGCGTTCGTCGCGATTCGCTTCCGATCCCAGTGCTCGCAGAACAGCTCCATAAAGTCCGGCAGTCCTGACGTATGACAGAGCAGATGACGGATCGTAATCCCCGGGTAAGGAAGCTCCGGCAGCCACTGGGCTACCGGGTCGTCATAACCCAGCTTCCCCTGCTCTGCCAGCAAGATGATGCCCGTCGCCGTGAACGGCTTCGACAGCGATGCCAAATCGAATACTGATCCCGTCGTTAGCTGCCGGCCCGTCTCCTGGTCGGCCTCCCCAAAGGCGGCCTGATAGATTATCTCGCCCTGCTCGGCGGCGATGAAGACCCCGCTCATTCCTCCCTGCTCTTCCAACTTGCTGAATAATCGCTCGAACCGCTGGCGCTTCGTTTCCATACTCCGCTCTCTCCTTTTCTATACCTATTTTCGCAAGTCAATAATGATTGATTTAACTTAATTATTAAGATAACTTAACTGTTGGCCAAAGGAGAGCCCTCCCTCTCCTGCCCGGGGATGTCCTTCAGATTCCGGCATGAAGCATCAATCCGTCTCTGCCCCGCCCTGACAATCCTTCTCTACGATTCCTTTGAGCTTCATGATAATGTTCCTCAATGCCACGACTTCTTCATAATCGAGCTGGGTATAGTAGCGGTCGATAATGGTCCGCTCTAACTCCTCCTCCCGGGCGAAATGCTCCGCTCCGCGCTCGTCCAGGCGAACGAAAATTTCCCGGCGGTTGTTCGGGTTGATCTCCCGGCTGACGTACTTCGCCTTCTCCAGCTTGCTGACGATCTGGCTGACCGCACTGGAGGAGACCTTCATCCGATCCGCAAGCTCGCTGACCGTCAGACGCCCATGGTTGTGAACGAGATCGAGCAATATCGTCTGCTTCGCTGTAATCTCGCTGTCGATCAGCGACTCATGAGCTTGAAGCAGCATGACATTCATGGCATAATCCGCTTCAGTCATCTCCTTGACGAGTCGGATAAGGTCGTCGCTTGCCTTTTTCAATTACATCCACCTCCTTAATAGTTAAGTTATCTTAATTGTTTTCTATTCTAATCCATTCCGTTCGGTTCTGCAACCCAGACTTCCCTCTCACCTTGCCTCAAAGCGGCATTCCCTACGGAAATAAGAGCGCGCACGTCTGCATGAGCCTATCTGTCCTTTTAATTTCCGATAATCTGTATATTTCTATATATACAGTTGTTGGCTATAGTAAAAAATAGAACACTCAGGAGGGGAATATCATGACCACCGACAGACCAAAAACAGAAGCACCGGTTCGATTTTTGGAAGGCAAGCGCATTTACTTGCGTCCAATCAGCTCGGAGGATGCAGACTTCTATTACCAGATGCTGTTCAACCCGGAAATGAGACGATTGACGGGGACGCAGCGGCATTTTTCGAAGGAGCAAGTCGCCAGTCATATCGAAGGCAAAACACAATCCGCTTCCGACATGCTGCTGCTGATCGCGATCCGCGAATCCGATCAAATCATCGGGGATATTGAGCTTCAGGATATCGACAGCATTAACCGCAGCGCTGGCATGCGCATCGCGATTGATGCGCCCGCGAATCAGGGCAGAGGGTTCGGCAGCGAAGCGATCGGCTTGCTGCTGGAATACGCCTTCGGCATTCTGCAGCTGCATCGGATTGAATTGAACGTATTCGCCTTCAATGAACGCGCCATTCACGTCTACGAGAAAATGGGCTTCCGGCGCGAAGGCGTGCAGCGCGACGCCCTGTATTACAATCATGCGTATCATGATTCCATTATAATGAGCATCCTGGAGCATGAGTACCGCAACCGCGCATAACCCGATGAATCAGGGGCATTTTGCCCCTTTTCCGATCACCGTCATACCGATGCGGTCACTTGCTTAGCGTTGGAAACGCCGCCTCGAACGTTGTGCCAACGTCCGGCCTGCTCTGGACCTTGATAAAACCGTTATGTTTTTCCATAATGGCTTTGACGATAGAGAGCCCTAATCCAGAACCTGCAATATTGCGGGAGCGTGACTTATCGACACGATAAAAAGGTTCGAATATGTGCGGAAGCTCTTCGTCCCGCATTCCTATGCCTGTATCCGAAATTTGGATAATTGTATGAGATCCGCGCCGCGCGGTGGAGATTTGAACTTTGCCGCCGGGCGTATTGTATTTCACCGCATTCTCGATCAGATTGAACAAGACCCTGTACACCAGCGTCTTATTGCCGACAATCGGATGGCTGCATTCGCCTATCTGGATCTGGACACGCTTCTGCTTGCGCAGCGGCTCCAGCTCCTGCTCGATCGGCTGTAGCGCTTCAGACAAATCAATCACGTCCGTTGCGCTCTCCTGACTGTCTGCAGTCAGGTGCATTAAGTCTTCCACCACATCAATGAGCCGTTGGGTGCTTTGTTCCGTAATATCCACGGTTTCTCTGTAGTCTTCAATAGAGGGGGACTCATCCAATTTCAATACCTGAATCCCGGCTTTGATAGTCGCAAGCGGCGTTTTGAGTTCATGTGCGGCATTGGAGGCGAATCTTTTCTGTCTGGTGAAGGACTCATCCAGCCTGTTGAGCATCGTATTGAAGGAGTCGGCCAGACTCCCGATTTCATCGTTCGTCGAAATGGGATCAAGGCGTTGGGATAAGTTATTTTCATTGATGTTGCGAATGGTTGTGCTTAGTTGATTCACCGGACGCAAAGCTCTTCCCGCGATTGCATAGGTTGCGGCCATTCCGAAGGCAATGATGATAAACATATAGATGACGCTGGCATCTACGAACCTCTCATTGGCCTCTATTGTACTGACCTGAACAGAGATATTGTTTAATTCCCCATTATCGCCTTTTTCCCCTTCCATTGTGTCAGGATGAGCCCCAATTTCTATCTCCTTCATAAAGTCGGATATATCACCTTCAGTCCTGTTCATAGGGACAGCTCCTGCCATGAAAGGCTTCACAAATTTGCTCTCCGCATTATGGATGGAGATCAGCGTAACGCATACGGCGGTGAGAATAACGATGCAGCCGGTAAGCAACGTCAACCTCATACGCAACGACACCCTATTTAACATGGTGCTCACCCGCGGAATCGGAGATCATGTACCCCTGGCCTCGTATATTTTGGATCATATTCTTATCCCCCATCGCACCCGCGAGCTTTTTTTTCAAGGAATAGATATGAAATTTAAGAGAGTTGGAAAATAAGTCTGTATCGCTGTCCCATGTATGCTCTATCAATCGCTCCGCGCTGATGACACTGTTTTTGTTCAGCATCAGATATTGAAGAAGAGAATACTCCTTCCTGGTCAACTCTATAAGCCGTCCGTTGGCATAGGCGCATTTCCGAGCCGTATCGATGCTGATGGAGCCACAAGCGAGAACCGTATCCTGCTGCGCGAACGAGCGCCGCAGCAAATTGCGGATTCTTGCCTCCAGTTCATTAAAATCAAAAGGCTTGATCAAGTAATCATTGGCCCCGCAATCCAATCCCTCAATGCGATTTTCGATCTCGGAGCGGGCCGACAGTATGAGAATGTTGATTTCTTTGTTGTTGCCGCGAATGAGCTTCAACACTTCCATGCCATCCAATTTAGGCAGATTCAAATCCAGCACGATGACATCATATTGGTTGATTTCATGCAGTTCGATAGCTTCTTCCCCATCCATCGCCTTGTCTACCGAGTAGCCGCATTTCTTGAGTCCCTTCGCTAAAAGATTTGCTAGAGCAAATTCGTCTTCAACTAATAATATTTTCATTGCTATCCACTCCCCGTAGAGCCTGTACATGACCAAGCAGCCACGGATTGTGGCTGCTTGGCTGCTTCATCATACAGTTGCAAGATTATGATTGGTATCAAGTCACACGCTATCGGACATCATTTGTTACTTTATTGTTTTTGTGAGCATTACGCGGCCATCTTGGCCTTCACGCTGCATATTTTGCAGCATGCCAGCCTCCAGCGTAAGTATATCGACCTTCACGTTCTCTGTCTTATCCGCTTTAATCGTTTGAGAATCGATGATATTCGCAATTGTTTCATTCAATACCTTGTCCGTCTTCCGATCAAGCTTAAGGCTCTTGACTATTTCCTGCAGCTTCTTGGAAGTGATTTGCTCGGGCTTGAGGCTAGCGACCATGTCGTTAATTTTCTTTTCCGTCCTCTGATCCAGCTTCAGATCTTTAATCCCCTGGACCAATTCTTGTTGCATACCGAAGCCGGAGACTTGCTCCTTATCCATTTCTGGATACGAAGCCATGGATGCTGCCTTCAGCGCCCCCGAAGCCTCAGTTTTTAAATCCGCTTGGATGGAACTTGCCCCCGTAGCCGCAAAAGCGCTGAGCGGCAGCGCGGCCACCATGGCAGCCACCATAATCCCCGTTTTTAATACATTAACCTTTTTCATAGAAATCCTCCTGCAGTTCGTTTTTTTGGTGAATGACTTGCAACTGTGACTTTAGTTTACAGGGAGCACGGTTAGATTAAGGTTAGGTTTTAGGAGGATTTCAACGATTTTTTCATATGTTTTATACTTATTTTATCATATTTTAAAATTAATAGTCATTTCTTGTGATATTACCATATTCATAGGAATAGCTCTCGCCGAATCAAAGGGAGGAGAGTTGGCAATAGTAAGAGCCTAAGGACTAAGGAGGTGCCGACGATGGAAAATACGCATGAGTATGTAGAGAAGCTCAAGGAAACGCAGGAGAAGGCGGAGCGCAATCAGCAGAGGCAGGGCAAAGGCTCGCCGGGCAACAAGCTGCCGAACAAGCAGCACAGCACCAATAAGTAGAGGAAATGCCAAGGGGAGCGCGGGAACCGCCGCGTTCCCAATGGTTCCCCCGCCAACCTGTTCATCCCCCCTGCCCGTCTGATTAGACGAACGCAGGGGGGATAATGCCTTACGGCAAAAAATGATTCTGCAATGCGGCACACCGCTATATCAGGTTGAGCAAAATCGCTGCACCCAGAGCGGCAATTCGGGCCATATTCGTGATGATGAAGTTTTTGACCGCCAAAACGAAGGTATGCTCCTTGGTCTGCTTCTGCTGGAATGCGCGGATATTGCGCTGCACCGGGATCAGCGTGCATAGGACAAGCAGCAGAATAATCGGATTGACCTTCAAGATGAACAGGACGATGAGGTCCAGATAGGATGCATAATAAATGATGCGGAACAAGGCCAGCGCATTCGCCTTCCCGATATAGACCGGGAGCGTATACCGCTTATTTTCCACATCGTCTTCCATGTCGCAAATATTGTTGGCCAGCATAATATTCGCAATGCACAGAATCGCCGGTATGGAGATAAGGAACACCAGCAGAACCTCGATAATATTGATATCGACCTTCACATGCCAGTCTTCCAGCCACAAGGCCGCCAGCTGATGATCCTCCACATGGATATACGTGGAGATGAAGATGATGACGAACCCCATGAACAACCCGGAGAACAATTCCCCTAGCGGCATGCGGGAGATCGGGACCGGTCCAAGCGAGTACAAAAAGCCGACCAAAAACGATAATCCGCCTAAAAGAAGAATCAGCAGGCCGGTCTGCAAAAACAGAACAACCCCTGCGCTAATCGCAATGACGAGCAGCGTCATGACGGTGGCGACGACCGTCGATTCCTTCATTTTGTACTGCACGATCGCATTATGGACCTCATAGCCGTAGCCATGGGTTTTGATCGCCTTTTTGTAATCGTAATAATTGTTGATGGCCGTGGTCGCCATATCGAAGGACAGCAGAGAGGCGAGCATCAGCAAGAAATGGCTGACTTCGAAGGATTGGAACCGAAAGACAGCATACAGACTCCCGATAAAGAAGGGGATCATGCTGGCGGTTTTGGTCTGGATCTCGACCAGCTTGAGAAAGCTTGTGATTGTCACGTTTCATACTCCTTTGCATGTACAGCACCCGTTGAGGCTTCTTTCTGTCTTGCTTCTTTTCCTCTAAACTTTATCACCAGATCCAAGGGCCGTCCAGTTCCTTAGTATCTCCCGAAATGGCCGCAAAAAAGCCTGTAAAAACCAAGTCCGCGCACGCGGTTTCATCTTGACAAGGCAATCTATCAATATTAATCTAAAGGTAGATAGATCACTAGATTTTTATTCCAACCGCATATCTATCCTAGTGATAAAGGCAAACCCATCGAAAGATGGCGACGCAAAGCTACAGGGGCTTCAGCGAATGATACTCGCTATGCCAGCCAGTTACCGATAGAGATAGCTTGACGTGTCTTTCGCGAACGTTCCCAAGCCCTTCTTACTTCGGTAAGCGGGGCTTTTTCATTAGGATGGACAAGCGAAGGAACAGGTCAACTCCGTATTGACAAAGGCAAACCTGTTGAAAAGCAGGGACGCAAAGCTATAGGGGCTTCAGCGCTGCCAGCGCTCAGCCAGCCAGCTACCAATATTGAAGCAAGCGCCAGCTGCGCGCTCAACTCTACCAATCCGGATGGACAGGAAGAGTTGCGGAAGCAGAGGCGCCGGGCTTCAGAGGAGAGATTGCGATGAAATGGGACAAGCGTCTGTTGGGCCTGCTTGTATTGGCCGTTATCTTGTTCACGGTACCGGTCTATCCGGTTCACGCCGAGGATGCCATTATCAATAAATTAGTCGTGCTGCCAAGCAGTGAATATAATGTCAAGGAAGCCGAAGCCATGAAGGAACGGCTGGCCAAGATCCCCGCCCGAATTCTGAACCAGCTGTATGACAAGGGCGTCACAATCAAGCTGACGAACGACATCATTACGAATGAACCGGAGTTAAGTTATTTGAAGGGCGTGACGCCGCGAGGCTGGGAAGGCACCGGCATGACATGGGACGATGTTCCCGGCGTCAGCGAGCGCATTGTCGCCGCCCGCATCGGATACAGCAACAAGGGCCATGGACACAATTCGTTCAATCTGGAAATTCACGAGACCATGCATGCGGTCGACCGCATCGTCTTCAATGAAATCAGCAGCACCGAGGAATTCAAGAACATTTTCAATCAGGAAGCGAATATCAAGTATAACGGGGACGGCTACGTGTCGGTCCATCCGACCGAATACTTCGCGGAGACCGCCAGCTTGTATGTATACAGCGATGCGACACGGGAAGAACTCAAGGAGCTCACCCCGCTCACCTATGAATTCATGGACAAGCTGTTCGCTAATCCATAATAGACATAGAAGCTCCTTCCGGGCAGATGCCGCGGAAGGAGCTTCTTGTTCATGAGGCGAGCCTGCCTTATGGGTATACCCGGTCAGGCTGGATGGAATCCCACGTCTCATAACCGTCCTCGGAACGGCTGTACTCGTGGTGGTTCGTCGCTTCCAACACGTCCGAATAGTACCATTTGCCCGGCTTGTTGTCCGGCCATTGCTTCGCATCCTCGTGGATATCGGCTGCCTTCACCTTCCGATTCAGCACACTGTTAATGAAAGCCATCGCTTCCGCCCGCGTAATGTACTGGTTCGGCTTGAAGGTGCCGTCCGGATAACCTTTAATCCAGCCTTTGTTGGCCGCCGATACGATATATTTCTCTGCCCAATGTCCGGAAATATCCGAGAACATGCCGTTCGCTTGATCATTGAGCTTATCGAATCGGGACGCAATCGCGGCGAACTCCGCCCGCGTAATGGATTGGCCGGGCTTGAAGGTGCCATCCTGATATCCGGTGATGATGCCGGCACGTTCCATCGTCGATATATGTTTGTTCGACCACCGCTTCTTGGCTACATCCGAGAACGAATTCTGGTCGGTCAGATAGTTCACGCGGCTCTCGTTCTCCATCAGACGATAGAAGATAGCGGCGACTTCTTCCCGGCTAATCTGATTCTCCGGCTTCACCGTGCCATCCGGGTAACCGTTGATGTAATTGTAGTGGTTCTCCATATCCAGCTTCGGCGGAACCGGCGGCAATGGCGGCACCGGTGGCAGCGGCTTCGGCGACGGCGTTATTGTCGTGGTGCTTCCTCCCGAACTGCCGCCAGTACCCGGATCCGGATTGGACGAGTTTTTCGTATAATAGAAAATATATTCCTGTCCTTCCGCATCGGTGAACGTGTACGTGCCGCTCGACTTCACCGGCGTATAGCCCGATACCGAGACCGCTGTCAACGTGACTTGGTCTCCCGGCTTGCCGCTCTGCGTCGTCGGCGCAGCCAGCTGTTGGCCCGATCCCTGCTCCAGATACTTCACAGTCACCTGGCGTTTCGTCTGGGATGAGTCCTTTTTATAGAAAATATTCAACATCTGCTCCGGTTCGTCACTGAATGTATACGGGTAACTTGAATGCTCAGGGTGATAGACGGCGCCCGTCACCGTAATCGGAGACGTCCAGTACAAAATCTGATCGCCGGCTCTTCCCTTGACTCGCTCGGAGTCTTTCAGCACATGGTTCGTCCCGGCTTCCAGATGATTAATCGTCAGAAGCTGGAAATCCCCATGCTCGCCCTTCACATAGTAGAACGTATACTGCTGATCAGGAGCCGTTGTAATCGTGTAAAGCTCATTGAATTTGAGCGGCGTATATACGGCATCGGTGACGGTAATCTGATCCGCTCTCAACCACAGCACTTCCCCGGACTTGCCGGAATGGGTGGACGGAGCTTGCAGTGCCAGATTCGATTCTTGATCCACGTAGTGAACCGTTACCGTGTACGTCTCGCCTTCATTTACTTTGTTATAGTAGAAGGTGTATTCCTGCTCGGTGTCTGCTGTCACCGTGTACTCGACGCTATACCGTTCCGGCTTGTAGACCGCATCCGTCACCGTAATGTCTTCCGCCGTTAGCGTAAGCGCCGACCCAACTTCCCCGGTGCGTGAAGTGGACTCCTTCAGGGATTGTTCCGTCGCCCGATCGACGTAATGCACGATTACGGTGCGCTCTTCGCCTGTCGGATCATCTTTGGTGTAGTAGAACGTATACACCTGGTCAGCTTCTGCCGAGAACGTGTACTTGTGCGTCGCGTTCAACGGCTTGTAGCCCGCCACTTCTTCCGACGTCAGTTCGATGGTCTGCCCGGTTACGCCTTCTTTCATCGTTTCGTCAGCCAGTACTTTGTCTGTACCCTTTTCCAGGTACTTCACTGTTAGCGTCTGACTGCTTCCGACGTAGTAGAAGATGTATTCGTTCGTTCCTGCTTTGAACGTGTACTCATACGTCTCGTTCTCCGCTGTGTAACCCGGAATCGGCTTCGCTTCCAACATTACCGTCTGACCCGTTACGCCTTCTTTCGTCGTTTCGTCAGCCAGTACTTTATCCGTACCCTTTTCCAGGTACTTCACGGTTACGATCTGCTTCTGGGCCGTGTAGTAGAAGATGTACTCCTGGTTGCCTTCCGCTGTGAACGTATAAGTATGTTCACTCGGCGCTACTGGCTCATACCCTTCTACCGGCTTCGCTGTCAGCAGCCTCGTCGAGCCCGTTGGGCCTGTGAACGTATCCGGATCGGCTACCTTAACATCCGTTGTGCCTTCCAGCAGATACTTCACGGTTACCGTCTGCTTCTTAGCCTTATAGTAGAAGATGTGCTCCTGGTTGGCGTCCGCTGTGAACGTATAAGTATGTTCACTCGGCGCTTCTGGCTCATACCCTTCTACCGGCTTCGCTGTCAGCAGCTTCATCGAGCCCGTTGGACCTGTGAACGTATCCGGGGCGGCAACCTCGACATCCGTTGTGCCTTCCAACAGATACTTCACGGTTACCGTCTGTTCCTTGGCCGTGTAGTAGAAAATATACTCGTTCTTACCTGCTTTGAACGTGTACTCATACGTCTCGTTCTCCGCTGTGTAACCCGGAATCGGCTTCGCTTCCAACGTTACCGTCTGACCCGTTACGCCTTCTTTCGTCGTTTCGTCAGCCAGTACTTTATCCGTACCCTTTTCCAGGTACTTCACGGTGACCGTCTGCTTCTTAGCCTTATAGTAGAAGACATGATCCGAATTTTCGCCGGCCTTCAGCACATAATTCACTGATTTCGGTTCTTCCGCTTCATAGCCCGCAATTTCTTCGGGTTTCAGCGTAAGCTCTTCCCCGGTTTTCCCTGTCTTCACACTTGGGTCCAGCAGTTCCTTGCCTGTTGCCCGGTCTACATAGCGAACCTTTACGCTTTGCTCTATTCCATTGTAGTAGAAGACATGATCTGGATTTTCGCCAGCCTTCAGCACATAATTCACTGATTTCGGCTCTTCCGCTTCATAGCCCGCAATTTCTTCGGGTTTCAGCGTAAGCTCTTCCCCGGTTTTCCCTGTCTTCACACTTGGGTCCAGCAGTTCCTTGCCTGTTGCCCGTTCTACATAGCGAACCTTTACGCTTTGCTCTGTTCCATTGTAGTAGAAGACATGATCCGGATTTTCGCCAGCCTTCAGCACATAATTCACTGATTTCGGCTCTTCCGCTTCATAGCCCGCAATTTCTTCGGCTTTCAGCGTAAGCTCTTCCCCGGTCTTCCCTGTCTTCACACTTGGGTCCAGCAGTTCCTTGCCTGTTGCCCGGTCTACGTAACGGACTTTTACGCTCTGATCCTTTGCTGTGTAATGAAAAGTAATCGTTACATCCTTGGCAGGCATCACGCCCGTTACATGCCCTTGGTCCACGCTCAGTCCGCTGCCCTCGCTAACCTCGGCACTGGCGAACTCATATCCGGCGAAATTCTTGCTGCTTATATCAATCGATTCGCCCGGCTTTTTGTCCGCATCACTGCGATCCAGCACCTTGTCTCCCGATTGATGAACAATCGTAAGCTTGTTAGGGACATCGTTGTAACCGAACCAAATAATTGGCGATGGCTTGCTTACCGTTAAATCAACCTTCGTTGGATTAGCTCCAACTCTCAACGTGTAACCTGGCACCGTTGGCGCTGGAATGGTATAGGATTGGCCGACCTCAAGCGCATCGCTTCCATTCTCCTCGTGGTAGCGGCTGTACAGCTCTTGGGCCAAATCAGGACGCTCGACTTCTTGACCGTCAGAATTGACCGGCTTGCCGTTGGCATTGACCTTATACGCCTTTACAAGAATCGAACCTTTGCCCAAGCCCACTCTCGGCACTTCGAAATCCTTCGACGTACGGTCACCCTTCGCATCGGTGTAATTCATCGTCGTTGTCTTGTTAGTCGGGTACAATTGTTTCGGATCCGGATTTTTGGAGTGATCCATTTTGACCCGGTAAGTAAGAGTCGCTGGATTGCCTTCCGTGACATTGCCGATGTCCCAGTTGAACGTCTCGGTTTGCGGGTTCCAGGTGACCTCCCCTTGAGAGACCTTATAGTCGTCCGGGCCGAAGGAGCTCCCCTTCAACTTCAGATCGAACATGTCCCCCATCGGGTCAGTGACTACCGCATTTTCAGCGGCAAAGGCAATTTTGCTGGCCAGCTCGGAGAAGATTCGCTCCAGACTGTCGCTGCTGCCCGAATAATAACCTTTGTTCCCTACATCCTTCAGCGTATTGGTTGCATTGCTATTGCTCCCCACATCCAACCCGATAGAATAAATGCCGATTCCGGCATCATGGGCCAGCTTGGCTTCGGAAATCGTGCCGATGCCATTGTCTTTAATTTCAAACTCATAGCTGCAGCTCCACCAACCACAAGTTTCCTTGCCCAAACCATACCAGCTAGATCCTAGGCTAAAACTGGAGCCCGACCCGATAATGTTTTTGTAGTTAAAATCAGAAAGAATAAACTGATGGCTATTATTTCCCCATGAACCTTTTACTGCAGTAGACGCCTTGTAACTATACGTCGGCTCCCCGTCACTCAGCAGAACGATCACTTTGTTGTTGGCCTGGCTTGTCTTTAAAAGTTCCTGAGCTTCGTGGAGTCCTGCCTGAATATTCGTTCCCCCGGTCGCCTGTATATTATCAATGGCACGTTTCAATTCCGTCTTCTGGTCAAGGCCTTTGAAGTCAGATACCTGATCAGAAGTCTTATTGAAGGTCACTACTGCAATTCTCGTGTCCGAGTCTTCAATCAACAGATTGTCAACGAATTTCTTGGCTGCATCCTTCGCCTTTGGCAATCGATTCTGGTTCGGTTTTTGGGTCATGCTTCCCGACTTGTCGATCACGAGCACGACATCGGAGGAGCCCGATTTCAGGTTCTTGCCTTCGACGGTCAGTGTAATATCCCATTCATCCAGCTTGCCTTCGACCGGGTTGGCTTCCTTCGTGAGCTTCACCGCTCCCGGATTCGGCCACTCAAGCTCCCCGGAACTCGCCGCCTGGGCGCCGATCGTGCCCGGAATCGTCCCAAATGCGACACTCAACATACACAACCATGTAACTACTAGTCTGAATCGGCGTTTCATAGTTTCCTCCTCATTTTTTCATCTGAGTCCTCCTTTGCAGAGTAAAAATTGCCTCCTCACGTCTTATTTATATCGTTCTGCGGGCCAAAAATACCGCGGAGAACCGCCCTATGAAAAATAAAAAAATCCGGCTGCAATTTAACGATTGTTAAATGCAGCCGGACGATCATGGGCCTGACGACCTTTAGATTCCTAAGCTTTGCGGCCTAATCTTTCGATTAGTGTGCCCTATGTAATTGGCGTATCCAATCATATCCAGCTAAAGCACTATTCATGCTCAATATATGGGACAGCCTCCTATTTGTCAATCACTTTTTTGAAAATTGTTCGATGCACTTCCAAAGGCAGAAAAAAACCCGAAATATCCCCTGATTGGGGGATTTCTTTCGACCTTAAAATGATATAAAATATTCATTTCTTTGAAAATTTATTGCACACTATTTTCATTATTATAGGCACTTCGACCTAATATTTCACAATTCGACGCTCCCTCATATAAATGGATGAAGAAGGATGGAGAAGGAAATGAAACCCCAACTCGCATGCCATCGATTCATGCCGAATCGGGTCATACTATAAAGGCAGGTTTGTTCTGCTCCGTAAAGAGGAGACGACAACTGAACAGGTAATTTGCAGATCTTGGATCGTTGACAAACGGACAAACAGGACATATGATAAATGATGTAACGGATGTGTAACCGGTTACACATGGAAAGGAAGGATACTCCGTCATGGCCACGATCAAAGATGTGTCGAGATTGGCGGGCGTATCGGTCGCAACCGTCTCCCGGGTCCTTAATCAAAAAGGGTATGTCCACGAGGACACTGAGAAGAAAGTGATGAACGCGATTCGGGAACTGGACTATATTCCGAATGACGTCGCCAGGAGCTTGACCAAAAAATCGGCGAAAATGCTGGCGCTTATTGTCCCGGACATCACGAACCCGTTCTTCAATGAACTTGCCCGAGCCGTGGAGAAGGTGACCCAGCTATACGGATACGCGACCATTCTGTGCAACTCCGACGACACCCCTGCCAATGAGAAGCAATATATTCATGCGTTGAAGCAGAAATACATCGACGGCTTCATTCTTGCATCCAATACGCTATCGGCGGAAGAAGTCCAACAGCTGGATGTCCCGGTGGTTACGTTGGACCGGACGATTTCGGACACCATACCGACGGTCGCCTCCGACAACCGCGAGGGCGCACGGCTGGGCGTGCAATATCTCCTCGATCGGGGCTGCAGCAAAATCGCCCATATTCGGGGCCCACAGCAGCTATCGATTGCGGACGAGCGCTGCCAAGGATATTTGGATGTGGTGCAGGAGGCTGCATGGTTCTCTCCCGATCTCATCGTCGAGGGCAACTTCAATCTGAACCAAGCGACCGACACAGTCAATCGCTTGCTGGACCGCCACCCCGATATCGACGGAATCTTCGCCGGCAACGATATTATGGCGATGGGAGCGCTGCGGGCCGTTCAGAAACGGGGCATCCCCGTTCCCGACCAGATGCAGATTGTCGGCTTCGATGGCATCTCGCTAGGCGAGATGGTCTACCCGGAACTGACGACCGTCGCGCAATCGATCTATGAAATGGGACTGCTAGCTGCTCGAATGTTGATTAAAATGATCGAGAGAAAGCCGCTGGATACGATGCATTACAATCTTCCCGTAGAGCTGGTTCGGCGAGGGACGACGCGATAATCGGCCCGGCCTCAGCTCGGCTTTCATAGAACTTCATTTTCAGGGAATGCTATTCTTTAGAAAAACAGCGTACGCTCGCTCCAGTCTGATTTTTCTTCATACCCATCCGACAGCTTGGGATGAAGAAGTTCTTTGTCGGATGTGTAACCGGTTACACATGCAATGGATTTGTTTTCACAAGTCGCTTTCAACCCACTACATTCAAAAGGAGTGCTTGAACATGGAAACTGTTAAAAAAATTCCTATCATTCTGGATACGGACCCCGGAATTGATGACGCCGTTGCCATAGCGGCCGCCCTGTTCCATGAGTCCATCGATGTCCGGCTGATTACGACGGTTGCAGGCAACGTCGGCCTCGACAAGACGACCAATAACGCCCTGAAGCTGCTGCAGTTCTTCGGCAAAGATGTGCCTGTCGCCCGGGGCGCCGCCAAGCCTCTCGTACGTCCGGCCGAAGACTCCAGCCATATTCACGGAGAATCCGGCATGGATGGATATGAATTCGACGAGCCGACGCAAGCTCCGCTCGATCACGCCGTATTGCAGATGCGTGACACCATTCTGAACAGCCCGGAACCGATTACGATCGTTCCGATCGGCCCGCTTACGAACGTGGCCCTGCTGCTGACGCTGTTCCCGGAATGCAAGGCGAAGATTGAGCGAATCGTACTGATGGGCGGTTCCGCTTCCCGCGGCAACCATACGCCGAACGCCGAATACAACATTTATGCCGATCCGGAAGCCGCCAGCATCGTATTCAATGCCGGTCTGCCGTTGGTGATGGTCGGACTTGACGTGACCAGCCTGGCTACATTGACGACCGAGATTGTGGAGAAGATAAAGGAAATGAACAAGACGGGCTTCATGCTCTACTCCTTGTTCCAGCATTACCGGGGCGGCAGCCTGAAGAGCCGCGGCTTGAAAATGCATGACCTGTGCGCCATTGCCTATCTGGTCAACCCGGGTCTGTTCCAGACGAAGGATTGCTTCGTCGACATCGAGCTGGCAGGTACTTATACGGCCGGCACGACGGTCACCGATATTACGAACCGCCTTGGCAAGCCAAGCAACGCCACTGTATGTCTGGACATTGATGTTCCCGCTTTCCGCGAGTGGGCGATAGAAGTCCTTGGCAAAACCGTATAAACCTTCTTATTATATAAGGGAGCGTGTTCAACGTGTTGGAGATCATCATCAGCATCGTTCTTCTTGTTGCAACCGGGTATTTGATCGCCAAGAACTATGACGCTAAATTTGTGCTCCTGGCCGCAGGTATCGTGCTTATGATCGCTGCCGCGCTGCTCGGACATCAAGTGCTTAGTCCTGAGGACTCTACAGGTCTTGCCTTATTGGATCCATTCAAACAAATTGGGTTAGTATTCGTGAGACAATTGGGCGGCGTCGGGTTAACGATTATGGTGTTATTCGGTTTTTCAAGCTACATGACGCACATCGGAGCCAGTGATGTCGCCGTGCATCTATTGACAAAACCATTGGGCCGCATCAAATCGCAGTACATTCTTGTGCCAATTGTGTTCCTGCTTGGTAACCTGTTGTCTCTGGTCGTGCCAAGCGCGTCCAGCCTGGCGGTTCTTCTCATGGCCACCCTTTATCCGGTCTTGAAGAACACAGGAATGTCATCGCTCACGGCTGGAGCTATCATTGCAACCACGGCGACGATTATTCCAACGCCTCTGGGAGCGGACAATGTCGTCGCTGCGGAAAATCTGGGGATCGATATTATCGACTATGTATTCACCTATCATGCCAAGATCTCGATTCCCGTGCTGCTGATTATGGCTGTCGCTCATTATTTCTGGCAGAAATATATGGACAAACGTCAGCAAGGCGCCTTACATCAGGACATCAATGATGAAAAGCTGTCCGTGAAAAAAGATTTGCCGCCTGCCTACTACGGTTTGCTGCCAATCTTGCCGCTTGTTCTCGTGCTCGTCTTTGGATTACTGATCACGAGTGTCAAGCTTGGGCTGGTGGAAATTACGTTCATTTGTATGGCGCTGGCCCTGGTCATTGAGATTATTCGCAAAGGTTCCTTCAAAGAAACCTCTAAACAGCTCTCGATTTTCTTTACTGGCATGGGCACGGGGTTGGCTCAAGTCGTCTCCCTGATCGTCGCTGCAGGTATGCTGGTCGAAGGCTTAAAATCAATGGGCATTATTGATATGCTAATCGAATCGGTTAGACATATCGAGAGCGCCGGCGTTATCCTGATGCTCAGCTTCGCAGGTGTTGAAGGCTTGATTACGTTCATCAGCGGCAGCGGATTGGCTGTGTTCTATTCCGTGATTAACATCATTCCGGATATTTCGGAGAAGCTGGGGATCAGCGGTGTTATGATTTCACTGCCAATGCAGCTCATTGCGAACTTGGTCCGCTCCATCTCGCCGGTAGCGGCCGTCATTATCGTCGTCGCCTCAATTATTAAGGTCAATCCGATACAGATCGTGAAGCGGACATCTGTGCCGGTTCTGGTCGGGGTCGTCTCTTGCCTCATCTTGTCGTTCATTATGTTCGCCTAAGAGGACAAGGGAAAAGAGGATCCCGCCAGGGATCTTCTTCAGGTAGGAGGGAGTGTAAGAAAATGAACCATATATGTGTAGTGGGCAGCTTGAACAGAGATACAAGCCATCTGCTCGCAAGACTGCCGATGGTGGGGGAGACGGTGCACGGTATCAGCACCTCTTCCAGCGCCGGAGGCAAAGGCTGTAACCAAGCCGTATCCGCCGCCCGCTTGGGCGCAAAGGTCGCCTTCATCGGCAAGGTCGGTGAAGATAAAGCCGGTGATCAGCTTCTGACGGTGCTGAAGGAGGAGCAAATCGATACCTCGCATATCGATGTCGATCCGAAGGTGCATTCCGGAGAAGCGACGATCCTGATTCAAGAGGATGGGAAAAATGCCATTATCGTCACGCCAGGCGCCAATATGAACATCCGCGAGGAAGATATAGAGCGGGCTTACTCGGCCATCGATAAGGCAGATATCGTCATCGCCCAATTCGAAATTCCGATTCCGGCGGTGACCCAAGCCTTCGTCTATGCCAAGCAGCAAGGCAAAGTAACGGTTCTTAATCCAGCTCCGGCCAAAGTCATTCCGGAGGAGCTGCTGCGGGCGACCGACATTCTGGTGCCGAATGAATCCGAGATGCAGATCATTACGGGAGTGGAGCCCTCCAGCGACGATGCCATTCGCCAGGCGGCGGACCGGCTGCTCGGGTACGGCATCCGCTACGTCATCGTCACGCTGGGCGAGCAAGGGGCGCTCATCTGCCATGCGGATGGAGCCGCTCATGTGCCAGCGAAGCGCGTAACCGCGGTCGATACGACGGCTGCCGGCGATTCGTTCATCGGCGCCTTGTGCAGCCGCCTCGATCTCACCCAATGGCAGGATGTCCGCCATATGGAAGACATCGTCCGGTTCGCCAACTCCTTCTCGGCGCTGGTCGTGCAGCGCAAGGGAGCTATCTCTTCGATTCCTTACGCACATGAACTGGAATCTTTGCAAGAGAAGCTGTGAACTTTCCAGAGCTCAAAGCACTTGGATCCGCCCGTCATCGCAACGATTTGTCTAGCATGACCAAATTCGGATAACCTAATAAGACGAAGGGGCTGTCCCATAAGCTGAAATTAGCTTATGACGAGACAGCCCCTCCTTATTCTCAAAGCTCGACTCTGAAATACTGTAAAACTGCATCATTTCCCTGGACACGTCTATCCGGTAGGCAAAATCCGCAAGACTGCACGATTTCTCCAGATACGCCTTTTCGGTAAGTGAAATCCTGCGTAAATACAGCAATTCGATATGGACGACTTGACCAGAAAGGGAATCCTGCAAAACTGCAGGAATTTCACCCGTTTCGCTTCGGCTTGAAGCAAAAGGGCCTAAAATGATGTAGATTTGCAGCAATTCCTCGGGATGTGGATTCATTGAGCCGAAATTACTGTAAAATAGCAGCAATTTCCCTCACACGAAGCCGCAGGAGGCAATGATGCCTCCTGAAGGCGATGATGCCTCCTGAAGACAATGATGCCTCCTGAGAGCGATGATGCCCCCAGGATCCGACGCGGTCTCTTGGATCCCGTAAAATAAGGGCGTTGAGAAGTCTATAGGAATATTTCGCCACTTCATTTTTTATATAGTGGAGCTCGTCTCTCCGTGAGAAAAAATTCTGAGTGCCAAGTTTTGATTGTGTAAATGGACATCTCCACCCCTTCGTAAAAACAGGGGTTTTCCAACAGCCTGATTAACGCATGATATCCAGTTTCTTCCTCCTTCCGCCCCTTTTCCCGCCGCTGTCATCCCGCCTCAATATTTCCTGTTGCTCCGTTCTGCCCCGCATCCTTATGCACTCCCTATGGGGCTGCCTCTTTTTCTGCTTTATTTGCGATATTTCTCGACGGCCAGAGCGGTAGGCAATCCGTAAACCCGCCCGTGGAAGCGCCGGCATCCAGCGCAATCCGGCCCGTTACGTCGATCTGGAAATGCCGCAGCGCGCCCTCCAGCTTCAGGCCGCCCTTCCCAACGTATTTCCTCTCGCTCCCTTTGACGGCGATGCGGGCATCCGGTTTCACCCGTTCACCTGCATAAGCCGCTTGCTGCCCGTTCACGAAGACGCTCCCCGCAAGAACCAGACTCTCTGCCTGTGCGCGGCCGTAAGCATATCCGCCATCCATTAGCGCCCTCCATAAGGGCATTGTCCGTTGTCCCATAGCGAATCCTCCCTAAGATAGAAGTCTGAATGCTCAGAGTCTTCTTCCGGGAGGAGGGGCACGGATTGGACAGCAGCGTTATATCTCGACTATCAGATGATACATCGCTGTCTCCTTCCTGGTACGTCGTCTGTTTTATGCTTGATTCAGTGCTGGAAGTTCGCTCAACAGCTGCTGCGCCTCTTCCATGATCTCCATCACAATGCGGGAGGCCGGATCCCCATCCGTCAGCAGCCGCGTAGCTTGGCCGGCCCATAGCGACATGTAATCCGCTTCATTCCGTACTGCCGCGGCCTTCCGAATCTCATTCGTTGCCGAGTTCTGCGTCGGGAACGGCAGGGGCTCTACTCCGCTCTCATCGAATCGGCGTATAAACGCATTGCTGATCCCCCGTGCCGGACGTCCCGAGAACACCCGCGTAATGACGGTGCTCTCCTCCGTACTATCCAGCAGCGCTTGCTTATAGGCCCGATGGGCCCCCGACTCGGCGGCGGTGAGGAACCTAGTTCCGAGCTGCACACCGCTCGCGCCCAAGGCCAAGGCCGCCACCAGACCGCGTCCATCCATCACGCCGCCCGCCGCGACGACCGGAACCCGAACCTGATCGGCAATCTGAGGCACGAGAGAGAAGGTGCCGATATTGGCTCCGTTCGGATGCAAGCCGATGTCGAACGTGCCGCGATGGCCGCCGGCGTCGCTGCCCTGGGCCACGATAACGTCGCTGCCCGCCCGTTCCGCTTCCACCGCTTCGCGGACCGTCGTCACCATGGTCGTGACCTTAATCCCGCGCCGCTTCACGACCTCCATGAACCGGGCAGGCAGAATGCCGAACGCCGTGCTGATGACAGGCACTTGCTCCTCGATCAGCACCTGCATCTGCTGCTCGAACCGATCGGGCGTATGCAGCTCCGGGGCCGGTTCTCCAAGTTCGAGCTCGGAACGGATACCCCGCAGCACTTCGTTCACCTCGGCGATGCGGCTCGCGTCGTCCGTCATATCGGCCGCGAACAGATTGACTGCGAACGGCTTGGCGGTCCGCTGGCGAATCAGCCGAACCGCAGCCCGGATATCTTCCGGCTCCATATAGGCCGCTCCCAGCGTTCCGAGGGCGCCAGCCTCGGATACGCTCGCAACCAGGTCCGGGGTCGTCGGGCCGCCCGCCATGCCGGCTTGCACGATAGGATACGTAATGTTCAAAGTTTTGCACAGCTCCGTGTTCATCTTGGTCATATTTTCAGCTCCATTCCTTCCATTATGGGTCCTGCCGCGTCTAAAGCCGGGTATCCTTTAAGTTCCAAAACCTACCTTTCGGCAGCAAACGAGAGCTTAAGCAAGATCGCCTGCAGCTCGAAGGTATTTTTGTGCACAACACGAGGACAACCGTACACCCAGGGGATAATTTTTCTTAACCGGATGTTACGATTTTATGACAGCGGAATTGGCATGAGGAACTATCCGCCGTGAGCTCGTTCCCCTCGTGCTTGAAAGCAGAAAACCCATTGGAAGCAAGGATCCACCCGCAAATGCCATAGGTCCATTGTACAAATAATTACCAGTTAAAGCGAGGCCTAATAAGGGAAAAAGCACGCTTTCCATCCCGGCTTTAATGTGACAATATTGAGAACTCGGCCTTTTCGACCATAAATGTGTACAAAAATCAAAACGGCTGATTTCGGCCGAATAAGCGTGATTTTTGTCACATATCAGAATTAATCATTAATTTTTTTGGTTTTTACACCCAACATCGACCCATTTAATGTCATATATGGTTTTCTATATGCTTTGTTTTTCTACTCCCTTCTTACTAACATAGACTGTGAAATCATTATCCCGACATATTTCAGCGAAGTTAATCACACATAGAAAGGGGTATTTTTGTGAAAAAGAGATGGCCGCTATCTTTTCTTTTCCTATCTCTTATCATCCTGCTAACCGGATGTGATTCATCACTGCTCGTGCTGGATCCAAAAGGTCCGGTGGCCAAGACCCAATCGGACACGATAATCTTCTCCATGTTTATTATGGCGGGCGTACTGCTGGTCGTCTATGTCCTGTACATCTACATGCTGACCAAGTACCGGGCGTCGAAGGCGGCGCCGGATTATGAGCCGCCTCATATGGAGGGAAGCACATGGCTGGAAGTTACGTGGACGCTGATTCCGGTCATTATCGTCATCGTTCTGTCGGTCGTTACGGTTCGATCGACCTATGCCGTTGAGACAACGCCGGTGGGGTATGAGGATCAGAAGCCGCTTATCGTCTATGCTTCCTCCTCGAACTGGAAATGGCATTTCAGCTATCCGGAGGAAGGCGTCGAGACGGTCAACTACGTCAACATTCCGACGAACCGGCCAGTCGAATTCCGGCTCTATTCGTACGGGCCGATTACAAGCTTCTGGATTCCGCAGCTCGGCGGGCAGAAATATGCCATGAGCGACATGGTGACCAAGCTTCGGCTCGTCGCCGAGCATGAAGGCTCCTTCATGGGCAAGAACTCCAACTTCTCGGGGGAAGGCTTTGCCCACATGGATTTCGAGGCATTGGCGATGTCGCCGGAAGCCTTCGACAAATGGGTGAACGAAGTGAAAGCCACCGCTCCGGAGCTGACGAGCGAAGAGTTCGATACCTTGCTCGCGACGGAGCATGTCGGACGCAAAAGCTACTCTTCGACCCATCTGGCCTTCAAGCCAGCGCCTGAAGGCGAGCATGCAGGACACCATCACGGATCGGACGATGCAACCGCTCCGGAATCAGACTCGGTGCACTCCGGCACGAACCATACTGGAGCGGAGCATTCGGACACCGACCATGCGAATATGAATCATTCGGATATGGATCACGGTGCGATGAACAGTTCAGAGCCGGATCATGAGCAGACGGAGCACTCTCAGCATGGCAACTAGATTCGCAGAGAAAGGAGTCAAATCTGTATGAAATGGGACGAATTTTTCGTTACCGGAGAACCGATGATCTACGGCGCGATGGCCAGTATCGTCATCGCGTCGCTCGCCATCCTCATCGGACTAACCTATTTCAAAAAATGGGGGTACCTGTGGCGCGAATGGCTGACGACCGTCGATCATAAGCGCATCGGCGTCATGTACATTATCGCCGCGCTCCTCATGCTATTCCGCGGTGGCGTTGACGCCCTGCTGATGCGTACGCAGCTCGCGGCTCCGGACATGAAGTTCCTGGACGCGCAGCACTATAACGAAATCTTTACGACACACGGGGTCATCATGATCCTGTTCATGGCGATGCCATTCATTATCGGCTTAATGAACGTCGTTATCCCGCTTCAGATCGGGGCCCGCGACGTCGCATTTCCTCGCTTGAATGCGGTCAGCTTCTGGCTGTTCTTCTCCGGGGCAATGCTGTTCAACATTTCGTTCGTTATCGGGGGGTCGCCGGATGCCGGCTGGACCGCTTACTTCCCGCTCGCGAGCCTGGAGTTCAGCCCGACAGTGGGCAATAACTTCTACTCGATCGCGCTGCAGATTGCCGGTATCGGTACATTGATGACCGGGGTCAACTTCATCGTGACGATTCTCAAAATGCGCGCGCCTGGCATGACGCTGATGCGCATGCCGATGTTCACGTGGTCGGTTCTCATCACTTGCGTCATCATCCTGTTCGCGTTCCCGGTTCTGACGGTAGCGCTCGCCTTGATGATGTTCGACCGGATGTTCGGGGCGCAGTTCTTCACGATGGCCAATGGCGGCATGGATATGCTGTGGGCCAACCTATTCTGGGTGTGGGGCCATCCGGAGGTCTATATCGTCGTCCTGCCTGCGTTCGGGATCTACAGTGAAATTATATCGACATTCTCGCGCAAAAACTTGTACGGCTATAAATCGATGGTATTCAGTATGGTTGCCATCTCGCTCCTGTCCTTCGTCGTATGGGCGCACCACTTCTATACGATGGGTCACGGAGCCATGGTCAACGGCTTCTTCTCCGTCACGACGATGGCGATTGCCGTGCCGACCGGCGTCAAAATATTCAACTGGCTCTTCACGATGCAAAAAGGGAAGATACAGTTTACAACACCGATGATGTATGCCCTCGCCTTCATTCCGATCTTCACCATCGGGGGCGTAACGGGCGTCATGCTCGCGATGGCGAGCGCCGACTATCAATACCATAATACGATGTTCCTGGTCGCGCACTTCCACTATGTGCTGATTCCAGGCACGGTGTTCGCGGTTATTGCCGGCATGTACTACTGGTTCCCGAAAATTTTCGGCTTCCGTCTGAACGAGCGTCTGGGCAAAATCAGCTTCTGGTTCATCGCGATCTGCTTCAACATCACGTTCTTGCCGCTGTTCTTCCTCGGATTGAACGGCATGACGCGCCGGATGTACACGTACTCGGCCGAGACCGGCTTCGGTCCGCTGAACCTGATCGCCACGATCGGCTCCTTCGGTCTGGCTATCGGCTTCGCGATTCTCGTGTACAACATTTACTGGAGCGCCCGGTATGCGCCAAGAGACAAGACCGGCGACCCTTGGGATGCGCGCACGCTGGAGTGGAGCACGCACAGTCCGGTGCCGGAGTACAACTTCGCCGTCATCCCGAACGTGAAGAGCATGGACGCATTCTGGTTCTGGAAAAAAGACAAACAGCCGTTGTATGAAGAAAAAATCGAAGAGATTCATATGCCGAACAACAGCGGGCAACCGTTCGTTCTGGGCGTCATCTTCTTCTTCCTGGGCTTCTTCCTCATCTTCAGCTGGTGGATTCCGTCCATCATCGCCGGCCTGGGTGTGCTGATTATGCTTGCGGTCCGCTCCTTCGAGCGCGATCACGGCCACCACATTCCAGTGAAGACGATTCAGGAGACGGAACAACGATTGCGGGGTGAACAAGCATGAAATTAGACAACACGCTGCCGCTTGAATATCGCTCGGAGGAGAACAGCAACCGTATTTTCGGATTCTGGTTGTTCCTGGGGGCAGAGATTGTCCTCTTCTCCACCCTATTTGCTGTCTATCTGACATTGTGGAACCGTACGGGCAGCGGCCCGACGGGTACGGATATTTTTGAACTGAAGGGCGTCCTGATCGAGACGTTCCTGCTTCTGACCAGCAGCTTCACCTGCGGTCTCGCGATTCACAGCATGCGTCTCGGATTGAAGAAGCCGTCGCTCGTCTTCTTCGGCATCACTCTGCTGCTCGGCCTTGGCTTCCTCGGCGTCGAGATTGCCGAGTTCGTGACATATGTCCATGAAGGCGCAACCCTGCAGACGAGCGCCTTCCTGTCCAGCTTGTTCGTGCTGCTGGGCACGCACGGCGCGCACGTTACACTGGGGCTGCTGTGGGGAGCCGGGATTATGATTCAGATTTCACGCGAAGGCTTCACGATGGATACATCGAACAAATCGTTCATCTTCTCGCTGTACTGGCACTTCCTTGACGTGGTCTGGATCTTCATCTTCAGCTTTGTCTACTTGAAAGGATTGATGTGACATGAAACAACTGTTCCCGATTCGTCATGTGATGGGATATGTCTTCTCTCTCATCCTTTCTGTCGTCGCGCTGGCCGTCATCTTCTGGGATATGTCGTTCGCTATGGGAATGACCATCCTGCTCGTCTGTGCAGCGATCCAGGCATCTGTGCAGCTGTTCTTGTTCATGCACGCTACAGAAGACAAGACGACGAAGACATCCAACATGGCGAACCTCGTCTACGCGCTGTTCGTCGGTCTGGTGACCGTCTTCGGTACGCTGTTCACGATGATTTGGGGTTATCAATAAACGGAAATATTCACTTGCGAATAACACCTGTTCCTACCCTGGAACAGGTGTTACTTCAGACTGTCGACAAAGACTTGTCGACAGTCTTTTTCTTAGGCAGGGCGGGGCCGGGGAAGGCAGGACCGTTAGGTCAGGGCAAGCGGGTACGCGCATGAAGGAAGCTCGCCCGCGGTTGTAGCAAGCGGGTACGGCATGAAAATGCTGCACAGGCACAGCATTTTTAGCCTCAAGAGGTTAAATTCCGAGAAAATCCTGTCAAACTGCATCATTCCGCCATTTTGAACGCTATCTGCACCTTGCCGCAGGATTATTACTGTATTTTCGCAGTAATCCTATGTTCGCATACTCGTTCCAATGAAATTGCTGCATTCTTGCAGTATTGGCACAGCAGATTGCTCAGTTCAGAAGCTCAATCCATATCATGGTGTAAAAAGAAAATGGCATAAAAGAAGAGCCATAGCAAGGATCCTCGTATAGGAATAAGGTTGTCGAGACAACATGCCGAAGGAGGATCTAGCTATGACCAGAGATGAGGGGATAGCGCCTTATTAGAATCTATCATGAATCAGGTTTTGCAGGCGCAGGCAACGGAACAGTGGAAGACGAGACACTATGAGGCGCAGGTTTTCATCTTTTTTATTGGCTTTCCTGTCAATTGTCGTCCTGTCGCAACTTACTCCAGTGGTTTCCGCATACGAAGATAACACAGACCGTTAGCACTGCGAGAATCTGCGGATGCGTTAAATAATCAGCAGCTCGGTGTAATGTCCTCAAGTTCCTGGCTGCGCATGGACCTGACTGTTTCTCAACTTTCTACTAAGACCCCAAAAGAATTTCTTTTTAAAAATTCATTTCAATGGTAAACCGAACCTAATTTTACATTAAAAGATGTTGTTGGCATAACCCATCCTGAGCATTTTTCACATGTAAATAACAGCGAAATATTTAAATATACGTATGATACTTATACCAATATGCTTCCTCCTTCCTTTGTCGGTACCAAAGATGTCTACCAATGGGATGCCAACCGAAATAATACGTACGGCATGGCGTTCGTCTACGATTTGCTAGGTTCTGATAGAGATGGGCTTGGAAACAAGTTAATTGTGAGAAATAATAGAGGATATATGGCTTATCGGGTGACTCTAAATAATAACTCCTACTTCCAGGGCAGTGCGCATGCTCATTACGCACATACTCAATATGGCATTAGTGGTTTAAGCATTGATTTAAAGTCGGGAAGTCTGTCCTTATCTGGAGCAATTAGCGTTGATTATGCAGATGATGTGGGGAAAACGTTTGATATTGAATAATTCGATTTTCTTTGGGTTGCCACAATTTCCCCCATAACGGAGGTGTCACTTTGTTTGGCCTATACTTTTTCCTCGTCTTCGTAAGTGCCATCTGCTTTCTTATCAGTTTTGTCAGCACGATCAAAGGGATTGTCGACCGGTCCACCTACAAAGAGCGCCTGTTCTGGGCTTGTGTAAGCATGGTCGTCTTTCTCTACTGTATAATGGCAGTCTTGCTCAGATAATAATGCAAGTATACATTTCTGGACTGCAAGGAGTATTCTCACTTGATTGAATGCTTTGTTTTGTCCATATTAGCGCTGTTGAACACAATCCTGCAAGCTCACTGCCACTCTTTCAGCCCCTGCAAAATCCTATCCTGGTATTTACCGAGATAGGATTTTCTTATGTCTATAGCGACTCGTTGTAACCCCCCCACTTTTATCGATGCGACTCGCCGCATAGTGACCCATCGCCCCCTTCCAGAATAGGATGCTCTAGGCGAATAACTATAGGGAGGATTCGAACGTTATGTATGATTACCCCATGTATCCGTATTACAGCATAATGACGAAGTGCAAGGAGCAGCCGATTACGTTCCCGCCCCAGCATCAAGATCAACAGCCGGGATTGGAATATGTAATGTGTCCGCGGCCGATCGCAGAGAATCCGGCCTATACCGGCAGCGGCAAGCTTCGGGATCGTGTCGTGCTCATTACGGGTGGAGACAGCGGCATTGGCCGGGCCGTGGCCATTGCTTGCGCCAAGGAAGGCGGGGCAGTCGCATTCGCTTACCTGTATGAAGAGGTCGATGCACAGGAGACCAGTGCCCGGATCGAGGAGTTGGGAGGCCCCGTCCTGGCGATGAAAGCCGATCTGCGCAGCCGCGCCGCGTGCTGCGATATCGTGGAGCAGACGCTTCGCCGCTTCGGACGGCTCGATGTGCTGGTCAACAATATTGGTGTGCAGTATCCGCAGGACAGCCTGCTTGATATTACGGAGGAGCAGCTGGAGCAGACGTTCCGCACTAATATTTTCTCCTTCTTCTTCGTCACGCAGGCGGCGCTGCCCCATCTGAAGCCGGGCAGCTCGATTATCAATACCGCCTCAGTTACCGCTTACCGGGGCGAGAAGACGCTGATTGACTATTCATCGACGAAGGGAGCCATCGTATCCTTCACCCGCTCATTGTCTCTCTCGCTGGTCGATCAGGGCATTCGCGTCAACGCCGTCGCCCCGGGCCCGACCTGGACGCCGCTCACTCCGTCCAGCTTCTCCGCCGATCGGGTGGCGGTCTTCGGCTCGAATACGCCGATGAAGCGGGCCGCCCAGCCGTTCGAGCTCGCTCCCGCGTATATCTACCTGGCGAGCGATGACTCCCGCTACGTTACCGGCGAGACGATGCATGTAAACGGCGGCGCGTTCATTACCTCCTGACCCGGACCTCAGGGAGCAGGGCGGTTCACAGTACGGCAGCCGGCCAGTCTGCTGATTGCCGGTTGCCGGTACAAGCCAAGCTAGGCCGCCCTTCTCCGCATGACTTGATAGATAACCTCGGAGAACACCAGCCCCATCGCGATCGCTCCCGAGATCATCGCCGCCTTGACCCCAAGCTGAACCGCGATGTCGTATTGATTCCCGACCGCATGCCGCATCGCGTCATACGCCATGCCGCCGGGCACAAGCGGAATAATGCCGGAGACATTGAAAATAATGATTGGGGTCCGGTACTTCTTGGCGAAGACGTGGCTTATCATCGTCACGACGAAGGAGGCGATCAAGGTCGCCGGAATGGCATCGATCCCTGTCATCGTGAACGAGAGGTAGACGAGCCACCCGATTAACCCGACGAAGCCGCACTGCACTAGATTTTTCCGGGGAACATTGAAAAGTATGCCGAAGGCGGCCGTCGCGAAGAAGCTGACCGCCAGTTGTTCGATGAAGCTCATTCCCATCCTCCTTCCGCTAGCCGATGGACAAGACGCATGCGATGCCGGCTCCGATCGCGAAGGCGGTCAGGAAGGCTTCCGCGCCCTTCGAGATGCCGGAGACAAGATGTCCGGCCATCAGATCCCGTACGGCATTCGTAATCAGCAGTCCAGGCACGAGCGGCATGACCGAGCCAATGATGATTTTATCCAATTCGCGCCCCAGCCCATATGTGACGCATAGATAAGATACCGTCCCGATGGCGATCGATGCCAGGAACTCGGCGAAAAATTTGATGCGTACCAGCCCGTGCACGTACAGCAGCAGCGAGAAGCCGATGCCGCCCGCCAGCATCGCCGGCACGAATTCCGGCCAGCCGCCCCGGAACATAATGGCGAAGCAGCCGCTCGATATCGTCGCCGCGGCGATTTGCAGCCATAGCGGATAGGCCAGCCGGGCCTTATCGATTCGCTGCAGCAAGCGCAGCGCCTCTGCCGCAGGAAGCCCGTCGCCGCTAATCTTCCGCGATATATTGTTGACGAGCGTCACCTTCTTCAGATCGGTCGACCGCTCCTCAATGCGGAACAACCGCGTCGCCGTCGCGGAGCCGTCGATGGCGAAGATGATGCCGGTCGGCGTCACGAAGCTGTGACTATTCTCGTATCCGTAAGCAGCCGCAATCCGCCTCATCGTGTCTTCTACCCGGTACGTCTCACCGCCGCACTGAAGCATAATTTTCCCCGCGAGAAGACATACCTGGGTCACCTCGTAGCTTGCACTCGGCTGTGCGCTCATTCCTTCACTCCCCATACTGGCCATCTGCGCTTTCATTGATGAGTCGCTTGGGACATCCGCGATGTCCATTCGCAAAAAGGAGAGCCATCGCTCTCCTTCTCTGTCATTCTGCCTATAGTGTAACCGACGCCTCCCGGTTTAGTCCAGATGAGGAAAATGCAGCCTGACAGGCAACCCGTCTCCTAGCTGCGGTACACATTGCGATGCCATTCCTGATGGAGGAACGGGCCGTCACAATTCCGCACCGCTTCGTCATAGGACACAGGTTGTTCGCTAGCCAATATCGCCTCGAAGTAAGCGATCCGATTCGCAATATCGCGTTCGATAGCCTCCCGGCCGCTGATGACCGGGCCATGGCTTGGAATAAGCGCATAATCGCCGTATTCCTTCAGCTTATTCAGCGAGTCCCGATGCCTCCCCACATACTGGCCGCTGTCCACCGACGGCAGTATCGCTTCTCCGCCGTTCGTGAACATGAGCTCGTCGCCGATATGAGCGTACTGCCCGTTGATGAGGACAAGCGCACTGCAGTGCGCATGGCCGGGGAAGGACAACAGCGTCAATTCGAAGGAGCCGAACGGCAGTTGCAGATGCTGGTCGAATACAATATCCGGCGTAAAATAGGGATGATCCCCCGGATCGGTCCACATATCGAGCGTCACCTGGTAATGCGCGCTGCCGTAAATCGGGACTTGAGGAAGCGCCTTCAGTCCATATATATGGTCAGCGTGGAAATGCGTCAGTATCACCCCCTTAATCGCGATCCCCTGGGAGCTCAAATCTTCATATACTTGCTGTGCATGCTCCTCAAAGGCGGTGTCGATAAGCATCGCCTGGCCGTTCTCAATCAGGGCCGTAATATTGTAACCGTAATGCCTGTCCGGGCGCGGCTCGAACATGTAGAGAACGATGCCGTCCGCAATCTGGTGCTTCTCCATAGGAACCTCCTGTGTCGAGATAATGATCCTTGCTCAACACCCCTACTATAAAAGAAAATGACTGACAACTATATGTCAGCCATGATACGACAACCACATCTCATAAATATATTGTTGGACGGCATGTCTAACCTGAGGAGGATCGACGACCGTACAGTCCTTGCCGAAGCCAATGATGAACTTCAATAGACCTTCTTCATACGGAAAATAATCAGTGACAATAAAATGGCCCTCTTCGGTTCTCGTTATCGACTCCTTCGGGACATGCTCCGCCAGTTGGCCTCCGATGCGGGCTGAGAATTGCAGCGTCACCTTGATGCTGCTGCGATAGTATCCCGCGTCGAGCAATCGCTGGACCGCTTCCGCCGTCTCCCACCGCTTCTCATAATGGCCGCCCAGCCGAAGCTGCCGGATCCGCACCAGCTTGAAGCGGCGGTAATCGTCCCGGATGCGGCAGTAGCCATTCAGATGCCAGTGGCCCCCAGAGAACGCGATCTGAACCGGCTCTACTATCCGCTCCTCGACATCCATGCGCCGGTTCATATAATCGAAGACGAGCAGCCGCGATTGCTCCAGCGCTTGATTCATCAGCTGCAGGCTGCTCCTCAGCTCATCCTCCATGCTGAAATGAGACAGGTTGATGCTCCATGCATCCGCGGAAGGACGTCTGCGCTCATGCTCGAATTTCAACACCATATCGTTGAAATGCGGGTTCTTCCCGAACAGCACGTCCAAACTGTTCGCGACGGCCAGGAACGTCGCGGCCTCCCCTTCACTCAGGAACAGATTGGAGACTTGATAATTCTCCATCAGATAGTAGCCTCCGCCCGGGCCGCCGAGCGCTGCGATCGGCACCCCGGCCTCGCCCAGCTTGTCGATATCCCGATAGATGGTGCGAAGAGAGACTTCGAAGTGTTCGGCCAGCTCCTGGCCTGTCACCTTGCCCCGCTGCGCGATGATTAGCAGCATAGAGAGCAGCCGATCGACTCTCATGACCCGATCGATTCCTTCCGCCCAGGCATCGGCGGCTCCTGCTCTTCCTCAGGCGGGAGATCCTTGGTGAAGCGCGCTTCGATCTTCTTACTAACCCACAGCGAAGCGGCAAGGAACAAGACGACGTAAATAATCTGAACCGGATGATGAACGAACCGCATGATGTCATGTCCAATGTAAGAGACCGCGAACACCATAATCGCCTTGCCGAGCGTGACCGCAATGAAGAAGGAACGGATGCGCATCCGGGCGATCGCCGCCGCCATATTGATGATGACGAACGGGCCTACCGGAAAAATACTGAGCAAGAACACATAGCTGAACGCATTGCGCCGCACCCAGAGCAGGCTTTTCTTCACCTTGGGCTTCTGCGCGTAGCGCTGAAAATAACGATGTCCGGCTATGGAACGGACGATGAGGAACGTAACCATGCATCCGGCAATCATGCCGAGCCAGGAATAGAAGAACCCCAGCCACAGCCCATATACAGCGGCATTGACGCCGACGATGACGATCGTCGGCAGCGGGGGAATGAACGACTTCATGAAGGTCAGCAGAATACCGGGCAGCGGACCGAACGAGCGGAACTGCTCCAGCAGATTCCTGAGGTTCTCCTCCGTCACGTAAGACATGATATTCGATAACTCCATATTTTGTATGCACCAACTTCTATTCAGCTTGATGGGACAGAGCCAAGCTATCCGCTTCGCCACTTATCCTCCGCCTTAGCATAGCATAAATATCAGGCCAGGAGATTACCGATCCGCGCTGCCATCAATTGTTCAATTATGGAACAGGGGACAGGCTGCCGAACGGACGTCGAACAGCTGCATGCCCTTGTTATAGCCGAAGACGATATGCCGCTTCTCATAAGTGGCGTACATGCCCTGTCCCGCGAACTCATCCTTGTCCGGCTCTCCTGCATTGTTTTTCCCTTTTAAAACACAAAAAAGCGCTTCATCAATGGATAGGCCCCGATGGTCAAACTCTATTTCTCCCTCACAACCCCTATCCGGTCACCCGGAGGAAGATTCCGCCCTAAGACGGCAAAACAGCAGACAGCCCAAGCCATCTGCTGTACGCTTCCATGCCGCCCGACTTCGAGCGAATGGAATATATCAAGATTGAACTTGCAGAATGAGATGAATCCCGTTCGGATCCACGGTTCGAACCGTGCCCGCTTCCTCCTCAACCTGCGCATGAAGCTGACGCAGCCGTTCCACGGTCTGCTTCCGTGTCTCCTCGTCCGGCAGCATGAGCGTGAACCATTTCAAGCCTGCGCTATCCTTGCCAGGAGCGGACTCCCCCGCGCTATGCCATGTATTCAAGCCAATATGATGATGGTACTTGCCGGTCGAGATGAACAACGCTTGCCGGCCATAACGTGCGACAGTCTCGAAGCCCAGCCCCCGGCCGTAAAATTCCTCCGTCTTCTCCAGATCGGATACCTGCAAATGAATATGGCCGATGATCGTGCCGCTTGGCATCGCCGTCCACGGACGGCCGGTCGCTTCATGCAGCAGGCTGTCGGCCTGCAGTGCAACGGTCGCCATGCCGACCTGGCCCTCGTTCCAGCTCCATGTCTCCGGCGAGCGATCGGCATAAATCTCGATGCCGTTGCCTTCCGGATCCGCCAGATAGAGCGCTTCACTCACATAGTGATCCGATGCTCCCTGGAGAGGGTACCCAATCTGGATGAAGTATTGAAGAATATCGGCCAGATCAGATCGGCTCGGGAGCAAGAACGCAATATGGTAGAGCCCGGTCTTGCGCGGGTTCCTAGGCTCGATCGTATCCGGCTGCTCCAACGTGACGAGAGGCGTCACGCCATCCGCCGTCAAGACGGCGCTAGCGCCGGATTGTTCGAGCACCCTGAATCCGAGTACATCGCGGTAGAACAAAAGCGAGCGTTCCAGACTCTCGACGGCCAGTTGAACATGCCCGACATAAGTAGACGGGTAACGATGAAAATTCATAAGCTAGTTCCCCCTTCAGGCACTAGGCCTGTTCATGCGCTCGGCTTGCTGCCGAACAATAGACGATCGAGCGACCACGTATTCCCTGGCGACAGGACGAAATATACCGCCATAACAAAGTAGGCCAAATCCAGTTCATAGCCCGCCATTTCCGGACTGCCGGTAAAGCCTGCCGCGAACTTCACCTTCACCATCGCCCCAGCCATAATAAGAATGAACAGGGCAGAGAAAAGGCGGGTGCCCAGGCCAAGAATAAGAGCGACGCCCCCGATAATCTCAATCAGGGCAACGGCATAAGCCGCAAATCCAGGCAGCCCCAGACTCTCGAAGAATCCCATCGTATTGCCAATGCCGCCCTGGAACTTCTGAAAGCCGTGAATAAGAAAAGCTACCCCCAAAAAAATCCTTAACAGCAGAGCACCTATTTCGTGAAGTTTCGTCATTTCCGAATACACATCCTTTAATTTTAGAATAAATGCAACCTGGCGTTGCCATCACCTCGGTTACTAATTACAAGTAAATATAAATTAGTCAATCAATATTGTCAAGTAATTATATTTTTTTGGGAAAGATGCTTATTTCCGCTCACCAGTGCTATAATAGAGGGGTAGAGGTGATGGAACATGAACGGAACATCCAGTGAACGATGCCCCCGCTTCGACAAAGCGATGAGCATTTTGAGCCAACGGTGGACAGGGCTTATCATCCATCAATTGCTGGCAGGCCCGCAACGCTTCTGCACGATGGAATCGGCAATCGCGATTAGCGGACGGGTCTTATCCGAACGATTGAAGGATCTTGAGCGCGAAGGCATCGTGCGCCGCGAAGTTTATCCCGACACGCCGGTGCGCATTGAATATTCTTTGACGGAGAAGGGACACGCACTCGAACCAATCATTCGAGACATTGAAGCTTGGGCAGCGCAATGGATCGAGCTATAACCCGCCGCTGCGCTGCGCCTCGTTGCCGATAACATCAAAGCCGGATCTCCTGCTGGAGACTCCGGCTTTGTTCGCTTGCGCGCCTATGAATGGCTACGGCGTCGGCTTCTTTGTAAGCTGCTCTTGTGCAAGACGAATCATCTCCCGCACCATCGTGCCGCCAATCCGGCCCCCGACGCGCCCTGCCGACTCCGTCGACAACTCTCCGTTGTCTCCCGGCTGCAGCGGCACGCCCAACGTCTTGGCAACCTCGTACTTAACGTCGTCCGGCCGGTTCGGATCAACGGCGAAGCCTTCCTGCCGCATCACTTCCGCCTTGAACGCATTGACGCCCTGCTCTGCTCCGTTCACGAGCAGCCTTCTTCGGTTCCTGCGGGCCATCATCCTGCCTCCTTGCCAGTATAAAGTATGAATCCTTCATACAATGGCCCGGAAGCGGCCAAATTATGTGCCTCGCGCGCACTCTCCTTCCTGCCCGTCCATACCGTTCTCCACACGGCAGCGCGGCGCTCCGGCCTTAATACGCGTAATGCATCGTTATTTTCGTAATGAACATAACCGCGTGATCGTCTTTGTCGGTAAATGTGTCCAGATGGATATCATAATAAAAGCGATCGCTCAGCCGAATTCGATATGTCGCCCGATCCGGGCTCTCTTGGGACACTTTTTCGACCAGATGATCGTACAGGCCGTCAGCGCCCTTCTCTTCCGGAGGAACGAGATTATTTAATTTCGTGGCCACGATCGTCTCGGCATGATTGAGCCACGGATGATGTCCGCCCTCCAGCGCCTTCAACGTGTCCGTGCCAATGGTCGTGATCTCTCCGTCCGCATAGAATGGAATCTCGGGTATTGCGCTGTACTTGGCCAGATCCAATTCGTAAATGACAGACTCCGTCATTCGAGGCGGATTAGCCGGCTGTGACTCCAGCCGGGAAGGCGCGTTGGCTTCACCCTGTCCGGGAGACTGCTGGAGATTCCCGTCCTGACGGGCGCAGGCCGCAGCAATCAGGACCGCTCCGAAGAACAGCATTACAGTGAGACACCATGTTTTCTTCATTCTTATCTTCTCCGTTTCCTTACGCTTTTGGTTACCTAGGTCTGCCGAAAACCCAAGAAGGTCAAGCGTGGCAAGGGTTGTAGCGGACGAATATCGATGAAGGCATTATCGCAAATGCTGAGGGAACGAATATGAGGTATGCTCTCAAGAAATGATAAGTCCGACAGACTCTCGACCAATTCAACTTAAGCGATCCAAGCTCCTGGAGAGACGATAAATCGGGTATAAGCCGCGCCTTATCGAAGCCGTTCCTTCGTAAAGTGCCCTACTGGAATTTTACGGAAATTAACTAAGGAAATCAACCTAAGTTTGTCACCTAAACAATTTTTAAGCGATCGGTAGATGTATTTCAGCAGCGTGAGAATGTGTCCTTCGTTCATCGGTGTGATAGTATGGGAAAAGGGAGTACATACCATTGTTTGAGGTGAAGTATCGTGAAAAATGAAATTATTCAACGATTTACAACCTACGCCAAAGTCGATACCCAATCGAATGATGACAGCCAGACATGCCCGTCGACACCGGGGCAACTGGATCTGGCCCGCTTGCTGGTGGAAGAACTGCAAGCGATCGGCATGCAGGAGGTTACTCTGGATGAGAACGGTTATGTCATGGCCACGCTGCCGGCCAATACGGACAAGGACGTACCGACGATCGGGTTCCTCTCCCATCTGGATACGGCGACCGATTTCACCGGAGCCAACGTCAACCCGCAGATCGTCGACAATTACGACGGGAATGCAATCGTCTTGAACGAGGCGCTCCAGGTCGTGCTGTCGCCGGCTGATTTCCCGGAATTGGCCAATTACAAGGGCCATACGCTAATTACGACGGACGGGACGACCCTGCTCGGCGCGGATGACAAGGCAGGCATTGCCGAGATTATGACCGCGATGGCCTATCTTATCCAACATCCGGAGATCAAGCATGGCAAGGTGCGGGTCGCCTTCACCCCGGACGAGGAGATCGGGCGGGGGCCTCATCGCTTCGATGTCGCCGCCTTCGGCGCCAAGTACGCCTATACCGTGGACGGCGGCCCCCTCGGCGAACTCGAATACGAGAGCTTCAACGCGGCACAAACGAAGATTACGGTCAAGGGGACGAATGTCCACCCCGGATCAGCGAAGGGCAAGATGATCAATTCGGCCAAAATCGCCATGGAGCTGCATAACCGGCTTCCAGTCGAGGAAGCTCCTGAATTCACCGACGGCTATGACGGCTTCTATCATCTCATTTCCATCCAGGGAGATGTGGAGCAGACCGAACTGCGTTATATCATCCGCGACTTCGATAAGGCCAACTTCGAGGCCCGCAAAGCGAAGCTCGAAGCGATCGTGAAGGAGCTCCAGGGCAAATTCGGTGAAAAAAGCATCATTCTCGCCATGAAAGACCAATACTACAATATGAAAGATAAGATCGAGCCAGTCAAGCATATTGTCGATATCGCCTACCAGGCGATGAAGCTGGCCGGCGTCGAGCCGATCATTACCCCGATTCGGGGCGGCACAGACGGCTCGCAGCTCTCCTATATGGGGCTGCCGACACCGAATATTTTCACCGGCGGAGAGAACTACCACGGCAAGTTCGAGTACGTCTCTGCTGATAATATGGTGAAGGCGACAGAGGTCATTATCGAGATTATCAAGCTGTATGAGCAGCAGGCTGCGCAATAAAGCATGAACAAGGGGCTAACCCGTATCTGTCACCGTTCGTGACGATGGGATAGCCCCTTGCTATGCAGGCCAGCCTTGCGGCCCGGTCAGGCTGCTGTCATGCCGCGCCATGCCACGCCTCAACAATGCATATGACGCGCAGCTTCCTCCCAGGGCACGCTGTAACCCTGCCCTTTGGCGCAGAAGATAGAGGCTGAGGTGTAGAGAGGATCCGCGTCTTTATTGTACGCCATCGTCTCCATAATCTCCTCGGCATTATGGCAGCGCTCATATCCGCCGAAGCGCAGCTGCAGCATTCCCTTGCCCTGGGTAAAGGCGGCCAGCTCGGCGCTGTAATTCATAAAGGTGGCCACCGGCGCCTTGCCCGTTATCACCACCTGCCCTACGGCGAACTCGGGCGGATCGAACCGGCCAGACGCCTTCTGTATATCGGTCATGACACGTCCCATATGCTCGGACGCGACCTTCACCTTCACCTCATAGTACGGCTCGAGCAGCACATTGTCCGCCTGCTCCAGACCTTGCCGGAGCGCCCGGTAGGCCGCCTCGCGAAAATCGCCGCCGCTCGTGTGCTTATTATGGGCCCGGCCCTTCGTCAGCGTCATCATGACATCGGTGACGGGGGAGCCGGTCAGCAGACCATGGTGATCCCGTTCCAGCAAATACTGCTCAATGACATGCTGGTAGTTGACGGTGAGCACGTCAGGATGGCACTCGTTCCGGAATACGATCCCACTGCCTCTCGTACCGGGCTCCAGCCGAAGATGCACCTCCGCGTAATGCCCGAGCGGTTCGAAATGCCCGCATCCTGCCACCGCCGAAGCAATCGTCTCCTTGTACAAAATGTCCGGGGGCCCGAAGGAGATATCGATGCCGAACCGCTCCTTGACCAGACGCTCCAGCACCTCCAGCTGAATGACGCCCATAACATGAATATGAATCTCCTGCAGCGCCTCGTCCCACTGAACCTGAAGCGAAGGATCTTCGGCATCGAGCAAGCGGAAGCATTGAAGCACCTCCTTCACATGAAGCGAAGTCGGAAAGATGACCTTCGACGTCAGCATCGGCACCATCTCGTATGCCACCCGATCGTTCACCGCGCCCAAGCCTTCCCCCGCGGCCGCCGCCGACAGACCAGTAACAGCGCAGATCTGGCCGGTCTCCGCCCGCTCGGCATTGTCATATTTGCGGCCGTTCACTATTCTTATTGAGGTCACCTTCTCGGCGATCCGGTCCGGTCCGGGGCCATAGCGGATCTCGTCCCTGACCTGCAAGGATCCGGCCAGCACCTTAAGATGAGTAACGCGAGTGCCGTTCGCGTCATAGCGGATCTTGTATACCCGGGCCGCGAACGGCTGGTCGTTCAGGCCGCCCCCCGGCGTGAAGGCATCCACCAGCTGCAGCAGATCGGTTACGCCCACGTCCTGCAGGGCGGATCCTGCGGCGCAGGGGAACAGACGATGCGTCCGAATCAGGTCGGCCGCCGCGTTCCGCCATATATCCCGATCGTATTCATCCTCCATATAACGTGCGAGCAATTCCTCGTCGCGTTCGGCCAGAAAGATAACCAGCCCGTCATTCCATTCCGCTTCGCCGCAGGCGGAGCTCATATCCACCGCGTCCGGCGTCAGTTGGGCACGAATTTCGTCCAGCACCCGCCCAGCATCCGCTCCGGTCCGATCCGTCTTATTGATGAAAAAGAAGACCGGCACCCGATGGCTATCCAGCAGCTGCCAGACCGTCTCCGTATGGCCCTGCACCCCCTCCACCGCGCTGACGACGACAATCGCGGCATCCATCACCTGGATGGCCCGCTCCATTTCGGCGGAGAAGTCGACGTGCCCCGGGGTGTCGATCAACGTGTAGATGCTGCCATTGTATGTCATCACCGCCTGATCGGCGAAGATCGTAATGCCCCGTTCCTTCTCGATCTCATGACTGTCCATGTAGGCATCCCGGTTATCGACCCGCCCCCGGCTCCGAATGCTGCGGGTATGGTACAGCATCTGCTCGGCCAGCGTCGTCTTCCCTGCGTCTACATGGGCAAATATGCCGATTGTTCTATGCATCCTGACACCTCTCGTAGCGGATTCATTGATTTTTGTGCTTTCATGTCACGCATGTTCCATCGCTAAAGAGCTGTTCCCATCATAGCACAGAGATCGCGGAGGCATCACGGGTCGCACCAGATATGCTGGCATCCGTCCGTTCTTCTATATAGCCGGCTCAACAGGCAGGCCGCAGCTGGACTTCGGCAAACACCCCCTAACACAGGGTGCGCCGAGACTATGCTAGGATGCCGGATGGATGAAAGCGTCCAGCCGCTCCTTCTGAAGAAGATGGTGGCGGTAATGCATCTCCGGCATCGCGAACCATTCGGCCGCATTCAGCGCGCCGAATGCCGGATGAGCCGCAGTCTGCTGCAACCGCTGCGGAGCGGCATCCTGCAGCGATGCTCCGATCTCGTGCATGCGGCGTCTTGCTTCCTCCAGCTTGGCGGCAAGCTGCTCCTTGCTCTCCGGCTGCGGAGGCGTATACTGCGCACCGGCCGGCACCCGAATACGCACCGGCGGGAAGCTCCCCTGTTCGAACACGGACTGGCCGGCCTCCGTCTTCTCTCCATTCCCCTCGCTGGCGCCGGGTTCCATGCACTGCTCCGCATGGCGAAGCTGCATATCGAGAGCGGAATGGGCCAGATGCAGGTACATCTGGCCAAGCGACCACTCGTCCTCGGCCGGCTGGCGCCGCAGCTCCTCCATACTATACTTGTCCAGCTCCCGCGCATAATGCTCCGTAATCTCGTCGAACCGTACCAAAATATCCGTAATGCTCATGTTCTTGTTCATAAAATCATCTCCTCGACTACTGAAGTACTGTCAGTATACGGGAGGGCTCCTGACAGCAGTATGTCAGTAGCGATCTGAGATTCTTTTCGCTTCTTCGCGAACCTGGCGGCGCAATGAATCCGGCTCCAGCACGACGACATTCCCGCCCCAGCCGAGCACCCACGTCAGCAGATCTTCAGGCCTGCGGACGCGGCAGGTGACCAGCATCCCCTCCGGACAAGGCTCCGCCGCTTCCATGTAGTAGAGATTGGATTCCGCCACTCGATCCGCGATGCAGGCGTCTACCTGCAAGCGGACCCGGACCGTCCGATCATCCGGAGGCGTGTAGTCCGACAGGCGGAAATCCGGCGGGAACACGAACCGTTCTTCGCGCACAGCCAGGTCGCTCATGCGCGATAGCCGGAAGTGGCGAATCGCCTGGCGCAGATGACAATAGGCAATCAGCATCCAGACGTTGCGGACGAGCACAAGTCCGTAGGGGGCAGCATCACGGATACTGTCCCGGTTCCCGGCATCATCCGGTGCGGCCTTCGTATACCGGAACCGAATCATGCGCCTGTCCAGTATCGCTTGATGCAGCCGGTCGAGGCGCTCCTTCTCCGGCCCCCGGCTCGATGCCCGCTGCTCGGAGAGCAGCCGGATGGCGCGGCGTGCGCGATCCGCCTCTTCGCGGACAGGCTGCGGCAGAAGGACTTCGATCTTGCGCTGGGAAGCCCCGGCACATGCGGCGTAGCCGGCAGCGAACTCCTGTGTGATGAAGTCGGTGCCGATGAGGAGAGCGACGGCTTCCTCCACGGTGAAGCTGACCGGAGGCAGGAAGTACCCTTCCACCAGCGTATATCCCTGTCCGGGCGTGCCGGCGATCGGCACACCCGCTTCGCTCAGCGCCTGGATGTCCCGATAAATGGTCCGCACGCTCGTCTCGAATGTCGCCGCCAGATCCTCCGCGCGCCGGAGTCCGCAGCGCTGCAGCTCGAGCACTATCGCCAAGAGACGGTCCGTCTTGTTCATGCTCCCCTGTCCTCCCTCACGTCTCGAATCGAAATTGGTGTAATCTCCATTGTACCCACAGCAGAGCCGAAATGGCGAGAGGCCATTAGGGCTTTGTTCCGGCTAACGGACAAGCCCTCTGCTTTTTCTCTCCCTTCCTTCTGGATGATATTTACATCGAGGAGAATTCATGTTATTATTTAATTACGTAATTACGTAAAATAATAAAAAGGTTGTGAGAACATGGGGAACCGGAATTACGGAGCGGAGCTCGATGCACTGCAGTCCCAACTGAGTGAGATCCAACATCTCGTGAAGCAGCTTGCTGAGCTGCAATCGGAGGTGGAGATTCATATCGAGGAGGGAGACCTCGGTTCAGAAGACACGCCAAGTCACCCGAGCGAAGAAGAGGAAGCCGGGGGTATCCTGTACTCCGGCCGCTATCGGGGAGAGAAAGGAAGCTGCCGATGGACGCCGCAGGAGAGAACGGTCCGGCAATTGCTCGATCTGGACGGGGAGAAGGCGGCCAAGGTGTTGGCCGCCCTCGGGCATAAGCAGCGAATCGATATTCTCAAATCCGTGTTTGCCGCTCCACTTACCGGAGCCGAGCTGGTCGAACAGCTCCATATGGGCACAACCGGCCAGTTGTACCACCATCTGAAGGCGCTGCAGGGAGCCGATCTGCTTGTCCAAGAGGAACGGGGCGGCACGTATGTCATTCCTCCCCACCGCGCCCTTCCCCTTCTTCTGCTGTGGGCAGCCGCTTCCGAGCTGCTCGATGCGAGCGACTATATCGCCCTGACCGAAGCCCGGAACAATGCAGGCGACTATTTAGGAAGCAATCAGAATGGATACGACCCGCTCCATTTGGTAACGGCGCTCATCGAGAACTCGGTCCAGGAGCACCAAGCCGGGCACTGCAGCGAAGTGCATCTCTTCATGCACGATGAGGGCAGCGTAACCATCGCCGACAACGGCCGGGGCATCCCGGTTCAGGCCTTCGCCCACGCAGACAAGACGCCGCTGCAGGCAATTCTTACCGACATCGGCCGCACCAGCCCAAGCGCCTTCATTACGGCGCCCGGCGCCGGGCACAGAATCAATGCCGCCGTCGTCAACGCGCTCTCGCACAGGTTGACGGTCGAGATTCGCCGCGGCGGCAGCATATTCCGGCAGGACTTCAAGCATGGAATTCCCCAGACCGGATTATTGACGGTAGGGGAGACGCGGGAGACCGGCACAAGCATCACCTTCCTGCCGGATCGGGATCTCTTCCGCCTTCCTGTGTCACCGGAAGCTCTGAGCCGATATACCCGCTCCGTCTCCGAGGCGAACCCCGGGCTGAACATCCGGCTTCATCGGAACGAATTGCGGCAAGCCTGACTGCGGCCGGCCCCCTCTGGCAGGAGGGGGATTCCCCTGCACGTCTGGCTCATAGGGGCACGTCCACTTGAAGAATGCGCTGTGCCCGGAGCCGGACTCCACCGGACAAGCGTGTAACCCCGAACCAGTAAAAGGAGAGCTCAGTACTAACCCTGACGAAGGATGGCTTGGAGTAATTCCGCGACAGTAACTCCGCCCATCTGTTCAGCGACCTTATCGGCCTTGGTTTTCCTGCGGATCGATCCGACAAGGACAATTTCTACAGCCTGATTGCGATCGAGCAGGACAGAGTCGACTTGCAGGGCATTGGTCAACAAACCAACGATGACCGCAATTTGTTGCGGGGACAGCTTGGGACCGGCGTTCGTTTTTCTTTTGTTGTTGCGGTTGTTACTCCCACTCTTCGCCACGGATGTCACCATCCATCTTAAATTATTATCGTTTCCAGCCTACCTCCGCCTTCTTCAGCTCCAAGACCTATAAAAAATGAAGTGAACACAACAATAAGCACAATCGCGGTAATGGTTCTCACCGTCTCATCTTTATCCATGAAGAACCCTCCTCTCGCATGAAGGTGGTTACTTCATCATATGACAATATCGCTCCCGCGTACCGGATATCCGGCAATTTAGCGAGTTTGTCCGTCGGCGAATCGCCCCTCCTTGCAGGTGCTCCGTTCACCAGCAAGTCCCGCAACGCGAGCCTGCATGATCCCGCCTCCTGCCTGCCGAATCTGGCTATGCAGCCGCCCGCAAGGCTTCGTTGAGTTGGCAGGGCTGGTTATGTCCGAGGAATTGGCTGACCGGAGCGGATCGCCGCGGTCTGCAAAGCGAACGGGTAATGGCCGAGTACGTGGGCGTCCAAGCATCGCAATACGATCGTCATGCCAGCGAAGCCATTTATAGAAGAAAAGAGACCCGCGTTCCGCTGCGGGTCTCTCAGTCTGTCCGGCTCCACTCGGGATAACCGTCCCCTTCCTGCCGGTTACCGGTTCAGCACAATGCCGTAACTCCGTTCCAAGTATTTATGTATCCGTTGAAAATCGGCTTGCGTCAATTGCTTTAGACGCTTATGCTTCAGCTCTTTTCCCAAAATAATCCCGATCGTCTCGGCGGCCAGCGCGGTGTTCGGCATAATGCGGGCCGTGCCGTACGCTTTGATCGTCGCCCCGACATTTTTGCCGACGACGAGCACATTCTCATAGGACTTCAATTGGAAGGAGCGCAGCGGCATGCCGTACGGGTTCGGTTTGCCGAAGCCGATTCCTTTTGGAATCGCCCGCACCGCCTGCAGATCGACCGTATAGCCGCCGATGCTGACGTTGTCCCAGAACATTTTGCCTGACATCACGTCCGGATAGTCCAAAATATAATCCGTCTCGAAGCGGTTGTAATCCCGAATATATAAATAATCGGGGAACCCGTCCAATTCGGCGTTCTTATATCCGGGAATATGCTCTTGCAAAAACTTCAGAATATGCGGCGCCTCGGCCTTCCCCTTCTTGACCGCGGAGCGGACCGATTCCGGATTCGCCGGATCGACGTTGAAGATGAGCAGCGCATTCATAATCACTTGACCGTTCCGCTGATAGGTGGAATTGATCCCGCGAAAAGTCAGTTGATCATCCTTCGCCTTGTATTGGAAGGTCAGATTGCTGAAGCCCGTCGCCGTATTCCAATCGACATATGTATTCGGACCATACTTCTTCTGCACATTGGTCAGCGGATAATCGAGCAGCACGTGCTGGTGCAGTTCGTTCCAGTCTACATTTTTGAACCTTAGCATCAGGGTCGCGGCCATATGATCCGGTTTTTTGCCATTATAGATGCTCTCCATGCCGGGAATCCGCTTCACTTCCAGCTTGCTCGTCAAGGCGTTGAAATCGGTATTTTCCACGAAATAATCCGCTTCCGCCTTATACTGCTTGCCCTCCTTCGTCCGGTACGTCAGCGATCGGATTGCCTTCTCCTTCCCCCGGGGAACGACATCTACCGCCTCGATGCGGATGCTGTTTTGAATCGGAATATTTTTGCTGACCGATTGGAAATAGCGGTTGAATTCTTCTTCCTTGCGAATGGTGCCTGCGTTATAGCCATTGAATAATCTCCGAATCTCGCCCTGCACGAGGCTGCGCCTCTGATTGTCATTCGGCTGGTCGAGCACGAGCATCTGGCCTTGAATCAGCTCGCCTCCCGGCTTGCTGCGCGGATCGAGGATGATCACCTTCAGCCCGAGATCGCGGGCGGCCTTCGCCAAGAGCACCCCCTGAATCTCGCTGCCGATGACGACAACGTCGTAACGGGTGCAGCCCGTTCCGCAGGAAGACTTCGCCGGGGCGGCAGCCGATCCCGCAGGAAGGACGGATGCGGCAACGAGGACGGCAGCGAACAACAACATCATGCACCGGATGAAGATGGTGCGGTTCTGTGATGGTTTCATTCTCGTGTACGTTACTCCTCCTGCTACAATTTTCATAATTCTATAACAACATATCTTTCCTTGGTAAAGGTTACAAAGAAACAGGTTCGAGTCCGCGTACGATATCGAGCACCGGGTTATCTATGCGGCATCCGCTGATGGCCTGGAGCGGCGGGCGCCCGGCGGAGCTACCGCGCTCGGTGTGGAATTCAACTCACTTCGATGCGCTTGTCCGCCCCACGCTGGAGTTCCCCAATTATGCGTATGATGACGAGGATATGGTGTCCTTCGATGACGATTCATATGATCGGTATCTTGATTTCGTCCTGGAGATGTTCTCGGCGGGAGAAGCTTCGGAGAATTGGGGATCGATGTTCGGATTCGCGGAAGGGCCGCTTCGACCGTACCTATTGCTCGCTGTATCCGAGCTGACGGCAACCTGCCCGAACCGCTCAGGAAGCCAGCCGTGCGCAGGCCGGCGGCATCAGCCGCTGACCTGCCCTGCGGCATGCCGCTCTACTGTTCGCTCGTCAGGCGCCCCGCTATTGACCACACCCATTCCCTGGCCGCGTGGAACGTTCTCAGGTCGTATTGAATGCGGCTGCCTTCGGCTCCTTCCACGACCCAGAGCAACTGCTGATGGGCGGCATCGGCCAAGTAGACACCTTCTCCGCCGCCGACCGATACCCGCTCAACATGATGGCTGTCGATGTCCGGGACATGTATCCTGTTTTTCGTCGTCGTCAAAATATGAAGCTCGAAAGAATGCCCCTCCTTGCTATACTCCAACTTGGCTCCCACAAGCCGTTGACTCTTCTTCAAATCCCTGACAATCACAGGCTTGCCGGTTCGGTCCGCTTCATCATACATCGCCTGCTTCTCCTGTTCCGTCAAGGAATCAAAGCCATACATGACATAGATCCGTTCCAGCCGCGCATCGTCAGGCGTTGAGAATCGGTATGGCTGAAGCCGCTCTCGAATCGCATCTATCCCTTCATGCCAAGGCTCCTGCGCGTAATTGGTCTGGTTGCTGATGATTCGGTCCGGGTTGCCGTCCGCAACATAGATCGCTTTCCCCGTACCCGGTGTCAATTGCTGAATGATCTGATCTATCGGGTCCTCTTCGCCCAATGTATCGACCGTTACTTTCCCCAGCAGATCGCCGTTGTTGTTCAGCAGCTCCAGTTCCTTCATCACCTTCCGCTGCAACGACGCAGGCGGACGGATATGTTCTGCCGTCTCCTTCAACGCCTGTCTAATGGCCTCTATCCCTTCATGCATGCCGAATCCCTCCCTGTTCTGCTCCGCAGCTTCGTTAAGGCCAAGTGAAGTCTGGACTTGACCGTTCCTAGCGGGATGCCGAGAATCTCCGCAATCTCTTCCTGCGTCAGCTCGTTCAAATAATGGAGAATAATGACCTGCTTCAACTTCGATGACAGAGAGGCGATGTCGTCCATGATTTGTTGATTCGCTACCTTGTCGATTACCATCAGGGAGAAATCGGGCTCCGCTCGTTCAGCGCTTGCCTGCCGCCCCGTCGCATCATTGCGCCGCTGCTTCCATCTTTTCCGGCGGTAGGCCTGATGCTGTCTTATCGTGATGCCGTACAACCAGGCAGGGAAAGAGCGTGAAGGATCGAAGGCAGCCAGACTTCGGAACAGCTCTACATAGATCTCCTGCACAAGATCATCCAGCTCGCGTGTATTATCCGTCAAAAAGTAAAGTGTCCGGTACACCTGGTCTATCGTCTGCTTATAAATCTCTTCAAAGGCATGAAGATCGCCCGCCATCACATCCGCAATCCGGCCATTGATGTCATCCATATCCTCACCTCGCTTCGTGTATATCTTATATTGGAGAAATACCCGAAAATCGTTCGGTAGACTATGCCGGACGGATAACTCGATTCCATCCGGGGCCATAATCCGCTTACGGCCGCGCTGAGTGAGGCGCTTCCTTCATCCGCTCATACTCGCTCTTCAACATGCCGGAGATGAGCTCATCATGGTGCCGGCCTCGGGCGAATATCATATCCCGCACCATATCGATCCGTCCCTTCCCGTTGCCGTCATGGGCGATTCTGGACAATTACACACGCTCCAGCAGGCTGGCTGCATATTGATCGAGACGCTCCCGCATCAGCCGATCAGACAGCCCCTTCACCCCCAGATCGGTCCAGCCCCGGTAGACCGATGGCGGTTCGAAGAGGATATCCATCAACGAGACGAGATCCCAATACGGGTCATATCGGAATTCGGGTCCGGCGTGCCTGATGTAAGCGGACAAAAAGGCATCGGCCGCCTGCGCGCCATGCAGCATCGCGAGATTGAGGCGGCAATGGCCAACATCGATGCCGGCCGGCCCCAGACAGCCGTTCACCCAGTCGACGACGCCGCTGACCTGACCGCCCAGCCACAGCACATTGGCCGGATGGTAATCGCGGTGGATGAAGCGCGTCGCAGCATCTGGGCGCGGACCGCCCGCGATGCGGACCGCCTCGTCCCACCGTTCGGGAATGGCCGACCACTCTTGCCGCGTGATTGCACCAATATCGATGTATGTATAGTAATTCCAAGGGAAGCCATCCGGCTCCGTCGCATGAATCTGCGCCAGCGCTTCCGCCAGGCCGTTAACCCAGCCGGCTGTATCGCGCGGCTCAAGCACAACCGACCCCTCCAGGCGGGTCATCAGCACGGCTGGCATGCCGCATTCCCGGCCCGTCTCGTCGCAAGCCACAATCCGCGGCGTCGGGAGGCTGCCGATCCGTGCGGCCTGACGGAGGCATTCCGCTTCGTGGCGAGCCAGATCCGGCTCATCCTCCAGCCATTCCGCATTGTCGAACAGGCGCACGACGACATCGATTTCTCCGTCGTGAGCAGGGGAACGAAGCGTAACTTGATGAAGCAGCGACGAGATGCCGCCCTGCAAGCGTCGGATCGACCGTACGGCCGCGTGCGGATGGACGGCTTGCGCTACCCAGGCCAGCACGCGGTCCGGCAGGTCATGTTCGGCGGTTCGGTTCATCGTTTCCATTCCTTTCCTGATAGGTTACGACTCATTTTACCATGTCTATCGAATCATTGGGATCGGTTACACGTTTTCACTCGGTCGCAGACCCTCCGTGGATTGACAATGGTAGTACAATAAAGAGTGGCATCATGATCAATCTATTATAGACCGTAGATAGAAGATTTTATAAGATTGAAGGGGTAGTACAGATGAAATCCATGCTAGACAAAGTGTTCAACCAATATTGGAGCCCTTATGCCGCCATGGGCATTGCCGGCGTTCTCAGCGCGGTGTACTTCGGGATCACCGGAACCGTATGGGCGGTCACCGGCGAATTCACCCGGCTGGGCGGCCATATCCTGCAGATGCTTGGCGTCGATATTTCCGATTGGGCTTACTTTAATCTGATTCATATGGACGGAACGACATGGAGCCGGACGGACGGCTGGATTGTATGGGGCATGTTCATCGGCGCGCTGATGATGATTCTGTTCAGCAACAATTTCAAAATACGCGCTCCGCGGCAGAAGCGACGCTTCGTTCAGGGGCTGATCGGCGGCATCATTGCAGGCGCGGGAGCACGGCTGGCGCTGGGCTGCAACCTGGCGGCCTTCTTCACCGGCGTTCCCCAGTTCTCGCTCCATTCCTGGATCTTCATCGTGGCGACGGGAGCGGGGACGTATCTGGGCACGAAGGTCGTCAACACCTCCTGGTGGAAGGGCAAGCCCGCCCTGCAGCGCGGCGGCGCAGCAGCGCGTCCCGCAAAGACCCGGAAGATTCAGCCGTATGTCGGCGGCCTGATTGCGCTGCTGTATGCAGGACTGATCGTCTATTTCTTCCTTTCCGGCCGCACAATGCTGGGCGCGGCTGCGATATTCGGCGCCGCCTTCGGCATTCTGATCGAGAGAGGGCAGATCTGCTTCACGTCGGCCTTCCGCGATCTGTGGATTAGCGGCCGCGCAACGATGACGAAGGCGATCACGGCCGGGATGGCGGTCAGCTCCGTGGCGACCCTCATCATCATTCTCGTGTACGGCATGGAGCCGATCACGAAGATTGCCGCGCCGAGCACCTTCATCGGCGGCATCCTGTTCGGCCTTGGCATCGTCATGGCCGGCGGCTGCGAGACCGGCATGATGTACCGCCTTATGGAAGGGCAGGTCGTCTTCCTGCCGGTATTTATCGGCAACATTATCGGGGCAACCGGACTGGCCTATGCGTGGGATCATCTCGGCGTATACAGCCTGCTCGTGAAGAGCGGTTCGCCGATTAATCTGATTGACGTCATGGGTCCTGCCGGCGCGCTTATCGCGACGCTGCTTCTGCTGGGCATCGGCTTCATTATCGCCGTGTATTGGCAGAAAAACTACCGCTTCGGCGTCGGATTCAATTACAAGAAAGGAGCTTGACTTATGACTGTCGATTTCACATTGGATCTGCGAGGAGAACCATGCCCGTATCCGGTGATTTACACGCTGGAGACGCTGCAAGGGATGAAGAAAGGCCAACTGCTGCAAGTCATCGCCGACTGTCCGGCCGCCTTCCGCAACGTGCCGGAGGAAGTCGTCAAGCACGGCTACACGATGGCGCAGGAGCCTGTACGGAACGGTCAAGAGTTCACGTTCTATATTACCGCTTAATTGACATCGGGAGAGCCCGGCCTGCAGCGAGTGCAGCCGGGTTCTTTTTCTTATTATGGCGGCAAGATAGAGATAGAGGAAGAAGGAGGAAACTCCGCTGCGGGGCAGAATGTATTCGTCCATAAATCATTGGCGGATAGGGGCTGCAGCCCATGTCTGTGCGTATATAAGTCTCCTGTCTTGCTATATGGCATAATCGAATCGCGATGATCCGCAAATCAGTCATCAGCAAAATGAAAGGGTATGGTTCGTGTTGGCGCTTGTCGTGGGCAGCCTAATGGGCTCGACAAGCGCTGCTCCGGCCTGCGCGGCGGGAACCGTATTATGTGTCCCCGGCCGGGAGCAACAGCAATGCCGGGACGAGTGTGAGCACGCCATGGAAGACGCTGCAGCATGCGGCATGCGGCGGATACCGCATCCCACAGGCGAATACTGTGCATGTGATGGCGGGTTCTATCATCAAAAGCTGCAAATAAACCGATCCGGCTCGGCAGTGGCGGGTCCGATTACCTTCCAGAGCGATGCTTCGGATACGGCCGTCATCGATGGGAACGGGACCGGATTGTCTGCGACGAATGTGGAGGTGGGGGAGACGGCGGCGGGACGAGCGGCGGAAGAGGGGGAGACAGTGAATCCTGCATATGTGCAGGAATTTACGCGATTTTAGCGGCGATCTGATGCCATTCCTGCAATAGTGCATCAATTTCGTCGAGTTTTGCTTTCAATCCATTGGCATAGCTGAAATTCCTGCGGTTTTGCAGGAATTCTTTTAACCGAGGAAACTTCACAAGGGGAAACTGTAATTTCGCAGTTTTTTGGGCAAGTCGAGCTGTGAGAAGCAAGCGGGGTTGTCTCCGTGTAGCTAAAAACTACTTATGGGACAGCCCCTTATCGTCTCCTATGAGGCCATCAATGCGAGATGGCGGAATCGATGCCGGCCAGATGCTTCCGTCTGGCGGCCAGGAACAGCACGCCGAGCAGCACCATGGAGGCGCCGAACACGAACGGCACCATCGGATTGAACCATTCGGCCAGCTTCCCGGCGAGCCAAGGGGAGACGGCGCCCCCCATGAACCGGACGAAACTGTAGGCAGCGGAGGCGACCGACCGTTCGACCGGCGCCGATTCCATGACGGCCGTCGTAATAAGTGTATTGTTAATGCCGAGGAAAATACCCGACACGACGACACAGGCAATGACGACGGACGGCGTCTTCACCCCGATCCCCATAATGAACAGGATGACGGCGAACAGCGTCAGTACGATGATAATCGAAGCGACCGAGCCGAACCGCCCATGCAGCCGGGGCGCGACAAATACCGAAGTGAATGCCAGCAGCAAGCCCCATCCGAAGAAGACCCAGCCGAGGCCGCGCTCATTCAGCTCCATCACATACGGCGAGTAGGCCATCAGTGTAAAAAATCCAAAATTGTACAGAAAGGCCACGACGCCCAGCGTCAGCAATCCGGGATAGCCCAACGCCTTGAACGGAGCCGACAGCTTGCTCGGCACCTTCGGTCTGGCCACATTGGGCATAATAAAGAGCAGAAATAAAAAGGCGACGCCCATCAGCACGCTGACGCCGAAGAAGGGCCCGCGCCACGATATCGATCCGAGCTCGCCGCCCAGCAGCGGCCCGACGGCAATCCCGAGACCAAGCGCGGCTTCGTAGAATATAATCGCTCGGGCCGTCCCGGACGTCGATAAGCCGACGATAGCGGACAAGGCGGTCGCCAGGAAGAGCGAGTTCCCCAAGCCCCAGCCTCCGCGCAGCCAGACGATCGCGTTAATCGTATGGGACATGCCCGCAAGCGCGGAGAAAATAATAATAAGAAACACACCGGTAATCAAGGTCCACTTCGTTCCCAAGCGGCTGGACACGAACCCGGTAATCAGCATCGCAATCCCGGTCACCAGATTATAGCTGGTGAACAGGAGCGACACCTGGCTGGGCGTCGCCTCCATCTTGGCCGCAATGGCGGGCAGAATCGGATCGACGAGCCCGATCCCCATAAATGAAATCACACAGGCAAAAGCAACGACCCATACGGACAGCGGCTGGCTGAACGTACCGGATCGGTTCTTCAACTCCTCATATTGAGTCCCAGAAGACATCAACTCTCCAACCTCCATCCTCGTGTTGAGCGGACCAGATGGTCCATCATGCGCACCCTGCCTGAGCGGCAGGCACAAAAAAACCCGTCCTTCTGCCGAGCGTTTGGTGACGGACAATCTAGTTGTATGATGCAACTATAAACTACTTGTATTATACAACTTCTTGACATCCTGTCAATATCCCTTTCCGGGAACCGTGATGGATGATGTTGAAATTGGTTGTATGAATCAAGTAAAGTAGCAGGTAGAAGCTTGCATGCGAAAGGGTGAGAAACCGATGGAAGAGAAGCAACTGGCCGAGATCTACTTTCAGCTCTCCACACTCGTTCGCCACGCCACTTCCTCAGGTATTGATAAAAAACTAAAAATATTGGAACGCTCCGCCTATCTGCTCCTGCATGAGCTGTCTACCCGCGGCCCGCTCGGCGTCAAAGCGCTGGCCGATCATTTCCGGCTCGATATCTCCACGATTAGCCGTCAGACCGCGGGACTGGAATCCAAAGGATACATCCGGCGCCTGCCTGATCCGACGGATGGCCGTTCCAGTTTTTTCGAGATTACGGAATCGGGCATGCATGAATTTGAACGAACGAAGCGGATCCGGGTAGAACGGCTGACCCATTTTTTGCAGGAATGGTCTTCCGAGGAGTGCCATACCTTGCACCAATTGCTCGTAAAGCTGAACCATTCCCTGCAAGATGGGTGACGATTCCGGCATTGACACTTGAGCGATCACTCTGCCTCATTGCCTGCAGAAGGAGGTGCCTGCACTCATGACAACGGTCAATCATAAGCAGCCGGTATCATTATTTCGCTGGTGGATGCGGGGAGAACGGCGGTGAGCAAACTGGTGGAAGATGGATGAAGCAGTGAAATGCTGCGTGGATTCAGCACTTTCTGCTCTTTAAGCCGCTATTTGATGAAATTCCTGCAAAAGTCAGGCTGTTGGAAAACCCCTGTTTTTTACGAAGGAGTGGAGATGTCCATTTACACAATCAAAACTTGGCACTCAGAGCGTTTTAAATCGATTTTTTCTACTGAAAGGCGAGATCCACCCTATAAAAAATGAGGCAGCAAAAATTCCCATGGACTTCTCAACGGCCTGATTTTACGGGATCCAAGAGACCGCGTCGGATCCTGGAGGCATTTTCGCCTTTAGGAGGCATCATCGCCTTCAGGAGGCATCGTTGCCTCCTGGGGCTTGAACGTGTGGAGGGGATTGCTGCCATTTTACAGGAATTTCGGCTCAATGAGTCCACATCCCGAGGAATTGCTGCAAATCCACATCATTTTAGGCCCTTTTGCTTCAAGTCAAAGCGAAACGGGTGAAATTCCTGCCGTTTTGCAGGATTCCCTTTCTGGTCAAGTCGTCCATATCGAATTGCTGTATTTGCGCAGGATTTCGCTTACCGAATAGGCGTGTCTGGAGAAATCGTGCCGTTTTGCAGGATTCCCTGGAACGGAGTACACGTCATAAAGGAAAAGTGTGTTTTTGCAGTTTTTCGGCGAGGCGAGCTTTGAGAATCAGGGGGGCTGTCTCACTGTAGTCAAACTACTTTTGAGACACCCCCTTTTCACATTCCCGAATGGGGATTAGTTAATCATCTGCTTCACCAGCTCGCGATTGCGCTGCTTGAACAAGTCGTTGTGCGAAGAGACCATCCCGTAGCTGTTCGCCTCCGGCTGAATAAATTGCTTCGCCTTGTTCACCGCGTTGGCCGCATCCTGGAAGGCCCCCGCGATCAGATGCAGCTTGCCTTCATGATGCAAAATATCGCCTGCCGCATACAAGCCGGGGATGGAGGACTCGCTGTTCGCATTGCCTTTGACATAGAAATTGTCCACCATCTCAATGTTCAGCTCGCTATTGCCGAGCAAGGCACTATCCCGCTCATAGCCATGATTGATGATCACTTCATCGATGGCCAAGCCCGTCACCTCTCCAGTCGCATGGTTAGTCAGCTCTACGCGCTCGATCACTTCATGATTGGCGCTGGCGATCAGCTTCGTAATCGTCGTGTGGAAATAGCATTCCACGGAGCTGTTCTTCAATTGGGTCACCTGCGCCTCATGACCTGACAGCTCTTCCTTGCGGTAGGTCAGGTACACCTTCTTCGCGATAGGCTCCAACTCATTGGCCCAATCGATCGCCGCGTTCCCGCCGCCCGAGATGATGACCGTCTTATCCTTGAAATGCCGCAGCGACTTGACCGTATAATTCAGATTCGATACCTCGAACCGTTCGGCCCCTTCGATCTCCAGCTTCTGCGGAGTGAGGATCCCGCCGCCGATCGCAGCGATGACCGTCTTCGAATAATGCTGTCTGCCAGAAGCCGCATGAAGCACGAACAGGCCATCTTCATTTTTGGAAATGGATACGATCTTCTCATTCAGCACCACTTCCGGATCGAAGGTTAACCCTTGCTTCACCATCTGCTCAATTAATTGAGCCCCAGGAACCGGCGTCACCCCGCCGACATCCCAGATCATTTTCTCCGGGTAGACATGGACCTTGCCGCCCAGACGGGGCTGGTACTCTATCAGCTTCGTCTTCATCTCTCGCAATCCGCTATAGAAGGCCGAGAACAGTCCTGCCGGGCCTCCGCCAATTATCGTTACATCAAAGCATTCGTGCTGCGTCAATCCGCTCACTCCCGCATCGTATTCTAATTGCAATTGATTATCATTATCAACAAGTAGTATACAGATCTTGCCTGCCCAATACAAGCGAAAAACTATTGACAGTTGAAAAGGTGGCAAACTATAGTAATATCATACTCGACACTGATAATCATTATCAATAATTATTCTATTTTACTCTATGGAGGTTGCATCATGGCTCGCCTATATACCGAAGCCTTAAATATTGGCTATGGTGAACGTCTCATTGTGAAAAATCTGAGCGTCACGATTCCCGACAAAAAAATTACCACCATTATCGGCTCGAACGGCTGCGGCAAATCAACCTTGCTGAAAGCGATCACCCGCATCATTTCCCATCAATCGGGCTCCGTCATTCTGGACGGCAAAAATATCGCAAGCGAGAATACGAAGCTGCTGGCGAAGAAGATGGCGATACTCCCCCAATCCCCGGAAAGCGCGAGCGGACTGACGGTCGGAGAGTTGGTCTCCTATGGCCGCTTCCCGTATCAGAAAGGGTTCGGGCGCCTGACCAAAAAAGACCTCGACGTCATCGACTGGGCGCTGGAGGTCACCGGCACGAAGGAGTTCAAGCACCGCACGGTCGACGCGCTCTCCGGCGGCCAGCGCCAGCGCGTCTGGATTGCGATGGCTTTGGCGCAGGAGACGGATATCATTTTCCTCGATGAGCCGACCACCTATCTCGATATGGCGCACCAGTTGGAAGTGCTGGAGCTGCTGCAGAAATTGAACCACGAGCAAGAGCGCACGATTGTCATGGTGCTTCATGACTTGAATCAAGCGGCCCGCTTCGCCGACTACATGATTGCGATGAAGGACGGGCACATCATCAAAGCCGGCGACTGCGAAGAGGTCATGCACCACGACGTGCTGAAGCAAGTGTTCCATATCGATGCCGAGATCGGCCGCGATCCGCGGACCGACAAGCCGATGTGCGTCACCTATAACCTGGCTACCGTGTAGAAGAAGGAGAACGTTACGATGAAAAAAGCAATTATCCCGTTTATTCTGCTCTGCCTGCTGCTGGCGACCGCCTGCGGCAACGGATCAAATAACAACGGCAGCCCCGGCGCCACGGACGCTCAACCGGAGACAAGCGGCTCAAACACGATCACGTATCAATCGGAGAATGGATCCGTCGAGGTGCCGGCTCATCCGGAGCGCGTGATCGTCTTGTCCACCTTCACGGGCAATGTGATGGCCCTGGACGTCAATCTCGTCGGCGTCGACTCCTGGTCGAAAATGAATCCGCGCTTCGAGGAGCAATTGAAGGACGTTCAGGAAGTGTCCGATGAAAACTTGGAGAAAATCATCGAACTGCAGCCCGATCTTATCATCGGTCTGTCCAACATCAAAAATATCGATAAATTGAAGCAAATTGCCCCTACTGTTACTTTCACGTATGGCAAAGTGGATTATTTGACCCAGCATATCGAGATCGGCAAGCTGCTGAACAAAGAGAAAGAAGCGCAGGACTGGGTGGACGATTTCAAGAAGCGGACGCAGCAAGCCGGCGAAGAGATTCAGGCGAAGATCGGCAAGGATGCCACCGTCTCCGTCCTGGAGACGTTCGACAAGCAAATGTACGTCTTCGGCGATAACTGGGGACGCGGCACCGAGATCCTGTACCAGGCGATGCATCTGAATATGCCGGAGAAGGTCAAGGAAAAGGCGCTTAAAGACGGTTATTATGCGGTATCGCTGGAAGTGATGCCCGAATTTGCAGGCGATTATGTCATCCTGAGCAAGAACAGCGATGCCGACAATTCATTTCAGAACACGGACACGTATAAAAATATTCCCGCGGTGAAGAACAATCGGCTGTTCGAGGTCAATGCGAAGGAATTCTACTTCAACGACCCGTTGACGCTTGATTACCAATTGGACTTCTTCCGCAAGAGCTTCCTCGGACAATAATGCAGAGAAAAGGGCATTGCTCCGTGAATCTATTGCCATGAATCTATTACAGAAAAGATGAGATATCGATGATGAAGGAAACGAAACGCTCCCTCCCCTTTACGTACAAATGGCTGGTTGGATTGCTGTGCTTCGCCGCAACGTTCCTCGTCGCGATGCGGTTCGGCGCAGCCGACACAACACTGAAGGATGTCTGGCTGGCCCTGACGTCCCGCGCCACGAATGAGCATATTGCGCTGATCCAGGAGATCCGGCTGCCGCGGGAGATTGCGGCGGCGGCCGTCGGAGCGGCCCTGGCCGTAGCCGGCACCATTATGCAGGGCATGACGAGGAATCCGCTGGCCGATCCCGGCCTGCTCGGGCTTACGGCGGGCGCCAATGCCGCCCTGGCCATCGCCATCGCGCTCCTCCCGGGAGCCGGATACTTGGCGATGGCGGCGGCTTGCTTCCTCGGAGCGGCGGCAGGCGCCGGGATGGTGTTCGGGATCGGCGCCCTGCGCAGGGGCGGCTTCTCCCCGCTGCGGATGGTGCTGGCCGGCGCGGCCGTCTCCGCGCTGCTGTATGCGATCGCCGAAGGAGTGGCCCTTTATTTTAAAATATCGAAGGATGTCTCGATGTGGACCGCTGGCGGCTTGATCGGCATGTCTTGGGTACAGCTGCAAGCGGTGGGGCCGTTCATTGCCCTCGGCATTGTCATTGCCCTGTTGCTGGCCAGACAGCTTACCATTCTTAGCTTGAATGAGGAGGTGGCGGTCGGACTGGGGCAGAAGACGAACCGCATCAAGGCGCTCTTGTTCGTCGTCATCGTATTGCTCGCCGGAGCCTCCGTCGCTCTGGTCGGCAATCTGACCTTCATCGGCCTGATGATCCCTCATATCGTCCGTGCCGTCGTTGGGACCGATTACCGCTATGTGCTGCCGATGTCGGCCATGATGGGCGCATCCTTCATGCTGTTGGCCGACACATTGGGACGAACCATCCATGCGCCGTATGAGACGCCGGTCGCGGCGATTGTCGCCATCGTCGGCCTGCCCTTCTTCCTGTTCATCGTGCATAAGGGAGGGAAGGCATTCTCATGATCGAACCCGCTCTGCGCGCGAGACAGCGCCTCATCGTATCCAGCCTGCTGGCCCTTATCGTGATCACGATCGTACTCGGCATGGGAATGGGCTACGCCTCCCTGTCCTACGACAGATTGATCCCGACGCTTCTCGGGCAAGGCAGCTTCAAGGAAGAGTTTGTCTTATTTTCCGTGCGTCTGCCGCGCATTGTCATCACGCTGCTGGCCGGGATGGGTCTGGCGCTGTCCGGTGCGATATTGCAAGGCATCACCCGCAATGATCTGGCTGATCCCGGCATTATCGGCATCAACTCGGGTGCCGGTGTTGGTGTGGCCGTGTTCTTTTTATTCTTTCCGGTGAATGCCGGCTCGTTCGTATACATGCTCCCGCTGGTCGCGTTCACGGGCGCGCTGCTTACCGCTTGCTGCATCTATCTCTTCTCTTACAAGAGACAGCAAGGCATGCAGCCGATTCGGCTCGTCCTGACCGGCGTCGGCTTCTCCATGGCGCTGTCCGGGGTTATGATCGTCCTGATCTCGTCGGCGGAACGCGCCAAGGTCGACTTTATCGCCAAATGGCTCGCGGGGAACATATGGGGAACGGACTGGCCGTTCATCGGGGCGCTTCTCCCCTGGCTGATCGTCCTGATCCCGTTCACGCTGTACAAGGCCAACCGCCTGAATGTGCTCGCCCTTAGCGAGCCTGTCGCCATCGGGCTCGGCATGCCGCTGAACAAGGAGCGGCTCATCCTGCTGTTCACTGCGGTCGCGCTGGCCGCTTCGGCGGTCTCCGTCACCGGCGGCATCGCCTTCATCGGCCTGATGGCGCCCCATATCGCCAAAGCGATGGTCGGCCCGCGGCATCAGCTCTTCCTCCCCGTCGCCATTCTGATGGGCGGCTGGCTGCTGCTGCTTGCCGATACGATCGGCCGCCAGCTGGCGGATCCCGACGGCATCGCGGCAGGCATCATGGTCGCCTTCATCGGCGCGCCATACTTCATCTATTTGTTGCTGAAGAAATAGCTGCTCAACCCAAAAATCCCTTGAGTTCGGATGCTCAAGGGATTCTTTGCGTGCGATCGCACGCTTACTGATGCGGAAGCCGCTCAAGTTGCGCATCCGTCCACCGCAGCACCTCGCCAATCGAATGGCGGATAATCAGATCGGCTGCTCCATCCGCAGGGGTCGGCTCCTGGTTCACAATGACCAGCCGAGCGCCGCGCTCCTTGGCCAGCCGCGGGAATTGATTGGCCGGACTGACCTGCAGCGAGGAGCCGAGTACGAGAAGCAACTCCACGCCGTCCAGCATGGCGTCGGCCCGGGCAAGCTCCCGCTCAGGCAGCCATTCCCCGAACAGCACCACATTCGGGCGCACCTGCCCGCCGCAGCCGTTCCTGACGCAGCGGGTCAACCGCTTCGGCTCCATATAATCGGTGCAAGGGTACTGCGCATGGCATGTCATGCACCGAAGGGTGCCCAAGTCGCCATGCAGCTTCGCGATGGCCCCCGTTCCGGCCTGCTCGTGATAATGCTCCACGTTCTGCGTGATGACGCCATGGATCATGCCTCTCCGCTCCCAATCGGCCAATATCCGATGCCCGGGATTCGACCCGTGCTTCCGCATCTCCCCGATGCGCCACCGGTAGAACCGGACGAATTCGTCATGGTTCTCCTTCATCGCGTCCAGGCTGGCCAATGCCGCCGGGTCCCGATCATTCCACATCCCTCTGTCCGCAGACCGGAAATCCTGCAGTCCGCTCTCGGTCGACATGCCAGCTCCCGAAAATACGACCGTCGACGCCGATTCCTTTAGCCATTTTGCAAGCATGAGAAGCCTCCTTCCGCATACGAAAGTACAGAGTCATCGTTAGTCATCGTCGATTCAAATAAGGTTCGAGCGGAATCAGTTCCCCGTTGCTCCGAATTCCGATATCGCCGGACACCTGAACCAGATGGATATCCTTGCCGATGCGCTGCAATTCAGCCCCGGTAGAACAATCGAACGCAATGGCCGAACCATCCTTCAGCAGCGTCCACAGTTCACCTTCTCCCCCCAGATGGATCGATGTTGCCGCCTGCTCCCGATCCCGGAAGTCATTGATTGTTACGATATTTCGGGAATCATCCCACACCGTTATCGAACCGTCCTCATGCAATGCGGCCGAGAACGAACCGCCTGCATTCGCCATCGCAACAGATGCGGGGATCCCCTCTGGGAACCTGTGTGCGCCATACCCCCAGGCAACAATGGTCCCGTCTCGCTTCAGGGCCAGATTCGGCGTTCCGGCGGCAATGGCGGCGACATCGGTCAGGCCTGCCGCTCCGGCCACATCATTGAACTTGTCGCTCCCCCACGCGGCGACCGTGCCGTCCTTCCGCAAGGCAAGAGAGTATTCATAGCCGGCAGAGACCGCCATGACATCGCTCAGGCCGACGGGCACAGTCGCTTCTCCCTGCTCATTACTGCCCCAGGCGACCACCGTCCCGTCCCGCTTCAGTGCCAAGGCATGCTTGTTCGAGGAGAGCGACACCGCCGCCATATCGGTCGCTGCGGCCGGAATCTTGCCCGATTCCGACGCCCGATACCGTGACCACGTCGACACCGTGCCGTCCTGATGAACCGCGGCATACTCCGCGTAATTGGAGGAGAGGGAGACAATCCCGGTGGCGGAACGCTCCGGAAGCTGTATCTGCCGCGGGACATCCAACTGCATGACAGAGCCGTCCAGGTTCATGCCAAGCAGCCCATCATCGCCCTGAACCGAGATCGCCATTAGCTTCGGCAGGCCTGCGATGGGGGAGATGGTTTGTTCTCTCCATACCGCCAATGAACCGTCTGCACGCAGCAAATAAATCTCGCTGAAGCCCGCGGAGAGGCCCACGATATCCCGATAGGGCGCTTCATGGATTTTCCCCTTCGGAAATCCATTGCCCCACGCTACCGCCGTGCCGTCCTTCCGAAGCGCGGCGGACACGCTGCTGCCTGCCGCGACCGCCGCTACATTGTTCAGTCCTGGCGGCACCTTGGCCATTCCTTCATAATTCTTCCCCCATGCCGCAACCGTTCCGTCCTTTTTCAAGGCAAGCACATGATACGGTCCCGAAGACACATCCGCCACATTCTTCAAGCCGGCTGGAATGGAGAGCTTCCCGTTACCTCCGTCATTGATATGGTGGTAGTAGCTTATCTTCCCGTTCCGGTGGACGATGAACAAGGTCCCCAGATTGGCCGATATCGACACCGCGTCCTTTATTTTGGACAAAGCTGTGCCGCTTTGCGAGGAATGGAGACTCGCTCCCGCCCCCCATTGCGCAATCGTGCCGTCTTTTTTCAGCGCAAACGCCGCGTTACGCGACGAAGCAACGGCCACGACATCGCGCAGATTCTTCGGAACCGACGGCTCGCCCTTGAGCCGTGTGCCCCATGTCTTCACCGAACCGTCGCTATTCACCGCCATATAATGTTCATTGGCTGCAGCCAGCCTTTTTTGGTTGTGCAGCACTTGCTGAATCGACATTGTCTTCGCTTCCGCCTGCACTGGCGACGGATAGCCGTAAGGCAATGCCGCCAGCATGACGACCGCCGCAATGAGAATGGCCTTCACCATGAACTTGATTCGCTTCTCCGCATTTCTTGCCGGCGGGTGTCCGGCTTCCTTCCGATGTATGCCTATTTCGCTTCCCCTTCCTTGTGAAATTATATGTATGATGTAGTGCCCCAGCCCCCCGCGACCCGTACTTTTTTACTATACAATACCCTTCAACTCATTGGAATCCAAGCCATACGATGGAAATCAAAAAAACGATCCTGGGAACGAAGGCAGCACAAAAGACGGAGCCGCATCTACGGCTCCGCCTCTTCAAATTGAAATATGAACCTTATTTGAGATCAGGTTGCTCGGCCGGATCTCCCCAGCATTCGACGTTGGGAAGCGATTGGAAATTCGAGAGATGGAAGACCGGGTTGCGGCCCTGACGCTTCTGCTCCCGATAATCCTTCAGCGCGTCGAAGGCGATTCGGCCCAGCATTACAATGGCAATCAGGTTCGTAATGGCCATGAACGCCATGAACAGGTCGGCCAAATCCCATACGATAGCGACCTTGGCAACAGACCCGAACAGAACCATGCCCACCACGGCGAGACGATAAAGGAACAGCCACTTTTTACTGTTTTTGATAAACTCGATATTCGTCTCCCCATAAAAATAGTTGCCGACGACCGAGGTGAAGGCGAGAAGGAACACGGCAATCGCGACGAAGCCAACGGCCCAGCTGCCAATATGATTGGCCAACGCGGCCTGAACAAGCTCAATACCCGTCAGATCCTCGGCGCCGTACGCGCTGGAGAACAGAACGATAAAAGCGGTCGCGCTGCACACCAACAGCGTGTCCACAAATACGCCCAAGGCTTGAACCAAGCCCTGCTTCGCCGGATGGGTGACGTCGGCCGCGGCCGCGGCATTCGGGGCGCTGCCCATTCCCGCTTCATTGGAGAACAGACCCCGCTTAATCCCCATCATGATCGCAGCGCCCAATCCGCCGCCGGCCACTTGCTCGAAGCCAAATGCGCTCCGGAAAATGAGTCCGATCACCGCCGGGAGCTCCGATATATTGGTAACGACGATGTAAAGGGCAAGGAGTACGTAACCGCCCGCCATAACGGGAACCAAGTATTCGGAAGCCTTCACGATTCGCTGTACGCCGCCAAAAATGACATATGCGGTGAGGCCAGCGACAACGATGCCTACCCAGAAGCGATCCATGCCGTAGGCGCTCTCCAAGGCAAGCGAAAGCGTGTTCGCTTGCACCGAGTTAAATACAAGGCCGTAGCATATGGTGATGAGAACGGCGAACAGCACGCCCATCCAGCGTTTGTTCAGCCCTTTCTCCATATAATAGGCAGGCCCGCCGCGGAAGCCGCCTTTATCCTTTACCTTATAGATTTGCGCCAGTGTCGATTCAATGAAAGCAGTGGCCGATCCGAGCAAGGCGATAAGCCACATCCAGAAGACGGCTCCCGGTCCCCCCGCAGCAATCGCGAGCGCTACCCCCGCCAGGTTCCCCGTGCCTACCCGGGAAGCCGTGCTGATGCAAAAAGCGCCAAACGAGGATACCCCGCCTTGACCGCCTTTGGAGCTGCCTGCGCCTTCTCCCAATAAGCGAACCATCTCGCCCGCCATTCTAAATTGGACGAACTTCGTTCTGAACGTGAAGTACAAGCCTGCCGCAACCAGAATAACAATCAGTACATAAGACCATATCGTATTGTTGAAAGAAATAAAATCGTAAATAAACTCCAAAATTCTATCCACCTTCCTTGTGTTCGTCAATTGTCATCAACCGCATGCAGCTACTGGAAACGTGATATGAGGGGCCAGCCAAGAAATAGAGCTGTTCGGGTGGTAGAATCCTAGGGATTACCGTATGAAAATGTTTTACTTATTATACATTCACGAGAATTATATGTAAATAAAATCTATTAATTGGTACTCTATGACCCTTGATTGGTTAACCGAATCACATCCAGCAATGCTATTTTTTGCTTCGTCTTCTCGTGATACAGCCATCTGTCCTTCACATGGTCCACGAACAGCACGCCATTCAGATGATCGATCTCATGCTGAATGCAGCGCGCAAGATACCCTTCCCCCTTCAGCGTGAAGGACTTCCCTTCCCGGTCCAGACTTGTCACGGTGACCGCATTCGCTCTCTTCACATGTCCGTAATAACCGGGAAACGACAAACAGGCTTCCGGTCCATCCTGTTCCCCGCTTAATTCCACGATCTCAGGATTGATTAGCTCGATTAAGCCTTCGCCGCAATCCATTACGATCACTCTCCGCAGGACCCCCACCTGCGGGGCGGCGAGACCGGCGCGTCCGTCGCTGGCATACAGCGTATCCGCCATATCATCCAGCAGCTTGATGATTCGCGGCGTCAGTTCATCCACGGGCTTGGCAACCTTGCGCAGAATCGGGTCCCCAAAAGGCAATATCGCGCGTTCTGCCATCACTTTACTCCTTTCTCCTTCATTGGTGGCGTATGCACCCACAAATCATTCGGCGTGCATTCCAGCGCCGTGCACAAGGCGTCTAGCGTCTCGGCCTTCATTTGCCGCGGTTGTCCGTTCATCAATGCGCTAATCGATGGGGCGGACAAAATATAATTCGCTCGCGCGCGCAGCAAGCGGGACAATGCCGCCCCCGACCATATTCCCCTCTCCGCCATCACCTTGCGCAGCATCCATACGAGCATATGAATGATCCTCCTGTTTCCGGAAATTTAGCTGTGGGCTAAATTTATTAGGTATTACCTAATATATGCGATAGAACGCAAAATGTCACCTGAAAATATCCTGAAAAGACAAAAAAATCATTTTCCGGCAGAGGCGCAAACGTCTATCTCCCGGCCCATGTACCTATCGCCCCCGCATATTATAATGGGGAATAACCTGACAATCCGGGGCTCCGGATTGTACATGGGAGGGCGATGACCGAATATGAAGCCGCTGTATTGCGATTATTTCTTCTGGAACAACCGGATCGATCACAGCTGCCTCGACGCCATTGTCCCGGCTCCGTATGTTCAGCACCAATGAGGTGTTCGGGTTCACAGGCGAGCCGGGGTTCAGATCGATACCGCCAAGCTGTTCGCTGTGTTCGGCCAAATACGAGACTTTTGATCATAAAATTGGATCCGGCCTCAAGCGGGCTGCTGCCATCCCCCTCCTCCTCCCTACGGGGGCAGAGGGTGGGGATATTCTCGTGCCCGAACGGGTTATTTCGAGATATCGACGAACCCTTCGCCGAACACATCGCGCACATCATGAATCGTAATAAAGGCGTCTTTATCGATCGCTTTTACGATCTTTTTAAGCGTGCTCACTTCTTGCTTGCTGATGACAATATACAGAATCTCCTTCGGCATTTTCGTATAATGCCCATGACCGTATAAGACGGTAACCCCCCGATCCATGACGACATTGACCTGCTCGGCGATCTTGTCATGCTCCTTGGACACGATCGTAACGGCCTTCTTCGGGTTGACGCCTTCAATGATGAAGTCCATCACCTTCGTCCCGATATAGAGCATCACAATGGTGAACATCAGACTCTCCGCGCCAATAATGAAGTAGGAGGAGAAGGCGACGATCAGATCGAAGAACAACAACGCATAGCTCACGTTCCAGTCCAAATACTTATTCATGATGCGGGCTAAAATGGTCGTTCCCGCGGTCGTTCCGCCGACCCGGATAATCAAGCCGATCCCGACGCCCGTAAAGATTCCCCCGAATATCGTGTTAATGATCAACTCATTCGATTCAATGCGCCAGTCCTGGGTCAGATGCAGGAACAGCGAGTTGAAGACGACGGCGATGATCGTATACACGGTCGTATTTTTGTCCAAAAATTTATAACCGACGATTAACAAAATGGAGTTCAAAATGAAGCTAACGAGCCCCGGAGACCATTGGAACAGGTAGTACAGTATGATGGTGACCCCCGTCACCCCGCCTTCGCCGAGCTCGTTCGGAATGACGAACACATTGATGGCCAGAGCAAAAATCAATGCCCCCGCCATAATGACAAAAATGTCGATGCAACGTTTTTTCATAATATGATCCTTTCCCGTAACACTTATAGTGATTGTGACAGCTATTCTGATGTACGCGCGCTAGCCCGTATCCCCGTATATTTTATCAAAAAAAGGGAGTCTGGTATGCGATCCGCAGCAAAAAAGCACCTGACATAGCGCCGGTGCTCTTGTTGTATCTCTATGCGATAATTCTATTCATCATGATAGGATTCCGCGGTCTATGTATCCATCGGGATGTGATCCCAATCTTCCTCGTCGCAGCCGGCCATCCAGAACAATCCCCTGCGTCTCTCCATGACGATGCTTTCGTTCATGCCGGCCGGGGCTTCCTTCCCATGGATCCGGCTATCGACACATGCCCAATGCAGCCGGTAGATTTTGTCGGCTTCATCCAAGATCTCCTCCCGGCTTCGCAATACGGTCTTCTCATAGAACTCCTCGAATGATTCGCATCTGGACACCGCCTCAATCGCATACTCGCAGTCGCAAATCTGATCGGGGAAGTCGAGCGATTCCACCAGACCGAGTGCCCAGATAAGCGTCCAGTACGCTTCGTACTGCCACACAATATTGACCGCCTCTTGCTCCACCGGTTCGGCATCCTGCAGCAGCTTGCGCTCCTTCTCCGTCAGTTGGTCCTCCACCTCGAATTTGCGCAGCATGCGCATCACGAAGTCCGTCGATTCTTCCAGATCTCCGCCTTGGGCCACATCGCAAGCGTATTGGATCACGATTAATAGAGCGACCGCTCTTCTCGCGATGTCTTCTTGCGGCTTCCACAGACACGCCGCTGCGGGCGGGAGCAGGGGCAAGGTCTCCAGATGCGGAATGCCGCGCTCCTGGATATAGGCGATGGACGCGTGCTTTCTTCGCTCGCCTTCCTCGGAAGTCTTCTCCTGCCCCATCACTTTATTGGTGCAGGCCCGGGGGGTGAAGTCGGCCGGTCCCGACGTTCCGTCGGGGTAGACAATCACTTGTCCGTCGCTATCGAGCAGCGTCCCGTCCTGCAGGAATCCGATGCCTTCGATGGCGGACATCAGCGCCGTGCACATTTGCAGCTGCTCTTCGTTCAGCTCCTTCTCCGCTTCGATCGCAAGCAGCGTATTGAAGACTGAGATTTGCGTTAGGACCCGTTCCTTCCGATTCTCGTCGGCGAAAGGAACGCGATGATAAAAGCCCATCATCCCGGGTATATTGGCTTCGAAATAATCGGGATTTGTTTCCTCGGTCGAGACTCGAATCGTCAGATTGTGCTTTTGGAACAGCGAATTGGATTGGATGACATAGTCATTGCCGGCTTGTTCGATCTTATAGCCTGCCGCGAACACATCCGCTATCTTGTCCCCGATATCATCGATATCGTTCTTGGAAGCAAATATGGTGAAATACTTCAAACCCCATGACCTCCCCGGAATACATATATTGCTAGCCTACTTGACTCCCGAAGCGGCTGTCAAATGCACGAATGCATGTCCCGTCCTTGGATCGGTCGAGCACGGCGTACACAATTCGCTCGAAGAACCTGCCGTAGCCTTCCTTCAGGAGCAGATCATGCCACCAACCGGCGACCAGCTCCGGATCATTGCGGAACACCCCGCACCCATATGCGCCCAAGACAAGATTGCGATCCCCCCGGTTGGCGAAGATGGCCAGCGCCAGACGCATGCGGTCTTGCATGACCCGCTTCGCCTGTTCCGGGTCCTCGCCCTTCAGCAGCACCTGCCCGTAATTGACTGCCGGCAGCGTCAACACCGAGGCGGTCACCGGCTGCTCCAGCAGCTCGAACCGCTTGTCGCGGAAAAACACCACATCCGGCGAATAGATGGCATGGTCGGTATACATCATCGATTGGCAAGCGCGGTTGGCCCGATAGTAGCCCTCATGGCGCAGCTGGGTGGCGTACAGGCCGCTTGATGCGGCGAGGCTCTCCTCCTGCGCCATCGCCCCGTTCAGGAAGCCGCCGCCCGGATTTTTGGCGCTGGCGAAGTTGAGCACGCCGACCCGCTCGGTGCCGGCCCGGGCCCAATCCAGAATCGCCTGTACCGTCGCCTCGTTGGCCACCGTCTGCTCAGCCAGCTTCCCTGTGGAAGGCGGCATACAGTTCCGCACCAGTTCGGCCCCCTGTTCCGGGGTAATAAGCACGCTGTTGTCCTCCGAATCGTGCTGTGCCGCGGCGAAATCGACCAGCCGCCCGTTCAATTCATAATATCCTTGCTGCATATAGCGCAGCGTATCTTGTGCAATTCCCTTTCGTTTCATATTACTCCCCTTCTTGTGCTAGAAGCTGATCCCGGACCTCGGTCAATGCGAAGCCCAATAGATTTCGGCCCCGCCATTTCATCGGATTCTGTGCGTCCGGATTGGCCTTGCCCATCCCGATGCCCCAGATGCGGTCGCGCGGGCTTGCCTCCACGAGGATCCGGTTTTTCGTCGTTTTCAGAAAATTCCACAGCTCCGGATTTTGTGAAAACTTGGCATGGTTGCCCCGCTTCACGATTTCATAGCAGTTGTGCTCCCATATGTCCTTATCGAAGTTCTTGACGGCGCGGCCATAAGCTTTCATCTCTTTCGGATGCTTCGCGTTCATAATCGCCGCCTTCATCTCGTCGTCGCCGAACAGGCATGCCTTCTCCGCCATCATATATTGTTCTGCGCAGGAATAGCGCTCCCCGTCGACTGTGAATTCGCACATCCACCATTGACTGAAGCAGCTCTGGTTGACGCTGCCGTCTGCCGGCGGCGTATGCCCCCAGAAGAACACATATTTGAATGTCTGACCCGTGTTATAAGCCTTCCGCAGCTCTTCTATGTTGTACATCATCATATCCTCTCCCAGCTTCTCCGGTACAGCCGCGACGGACGGTGACCGGCGTTCTCCGTATAGTGATCCGTCTCCTCGACGAGATGGGCCACCTTCCGCCGGAATGCGGCCTTCAGCAGCTCACGGTCGAGAATGACCTCGTATACTTGCTGCAATTCCGTCAAGGTGAACAGCTTCGGCATCAGATGCAGCGCAATGTCCGTATACTCGACCTTGCCCCGCAGCCGCTCGATGGCGCAGGCGATGATCTTCGCGTGATCGAAGGCCAGCCCTTCGTTGGAGACGATGGCATAGTCCGTCGCATAAGCCGTATCCGTCGACGTGATCTTCCGCTCCACTACGGCAGTCAGCTTGTCGTCTCCGTTGACCAGCGTCAGCTCGTACTGCCGCGTCTTGAGGTATCCATCCTCCAGCAGCTCCTTCGACTCCCGCAGCAGCCGGTACGAGACCTGGAACCAGGCGGCATTGTCAGCGTCGTCCCCCGCCTCAACCTGCACCTGGCTGCTGTCAATGAGCGCCATATACGAGCAGCTCATTACCCACGTCCGCGGGTCGCGGCCGGGCTCGCTGAACGTATACAATTGCTCCAGGTAGACGTTATCCACGCCCGTCTCCTCCCGCAGCTCCCGCTGCGCCGCTTGCTCCGTCGTCTCCACGGGACGGACGAATCCGCCCGGCAGCGCCCATTGCCCCAGATAAGGATGCCCGCCGCGCTGAATGAGCAGGATGCGCAGCTCCTTCTCCGGCAGCTTGCGGTAATTATCCTCCGCGGTATCCGTCACCGTGAAGATGACCATGTCCGTCGCGACTGACGGACGCTCATAATCCCCTGCGCGGTATTGCTCCAGGAACTCCCGTTCCGTCAGCCCATTGCGATCCCGCAACTCCATTGTTCATCACCCGTTCGTAACTATTTGATATTATCTATACGATACTAACAACATACCCAACGGGGCGCGCTTTGTCAAGGTTGTCGTGGTCAGGTTGGCAAATAACAGACCGTTTCCATAACAACGCAGACAAGGCGGGTATTCATTGAGCTTTCGAATCCAACGTTTCCAGCACATCTTTAATAATTCGATAAATTAGTTTCTTTTCTTCCAAGGTTCGGCTATAAAGCAGCGAATTAACAACTTCCAGCAGCTGCGCATCTTCCAGATTGGAAGATAACACATCCATCTCGTGCAACTGAAACATCTCAGTAGGAGTAACATTGAGACCATGGATAAGCTTATCCAGTGTTTCTATGGAAATATTGCGTTCTCCCCGCTCAACAGAACCTATATAGGATGGATTAAGACCTGCTTTTTCCGCCAATTCTTCTTGTGTTAGGTTATTTTTCTTTCTCAAATACCTTAATCTCTCACCAATCAACTGCAGCAACAACGGTTTACCACCTCTCTTTCAGGTTAGAGAAGCATCATACCTGAAAACAGAGTATTAAAGAAGTGATTTGTTTGAAATCTGTTCATATATGCACTAATATTAAGGATCAGTACGGTTAATGAATCTGGCCGCATTATGACCAAGAAGGGTGAAAAGGAATGCATTACTTTAATGTAGCTTTATGCCCCGAAAAAAATAGGCTGCCTTATTTGCAAGGCAGCTTTGTTCGACCGCATGTCTATTTATTTGAAGATTGCCCGACAGGGGATGAGGATGACGCTTACACTCTCTCCTATCATAAAATGCAGAACATGATTGCCGCTACACCTTATCAGGCTCATATTAATCTGTATGCTGCCCGGATGGATTCGTTACTGAGAGGAGCGGTTGACGGCTTTATTCATTATCAATCCCGTTCCTGCAGGAGATTGCTCGTATGGAGGATAGATTCCCTGCACAAGGACAGCAAGGCTTGGGGGTATTATCAGCATGCCATCGAATAGAAAGTGTCCTCTGCCTATCGCCTAGGAAATCCTGCCCCGAAACTCCTCCACAAAGCCGTTCAGCCCGTCTTCTGTGAAATCGGGCGCGCACTTGCGCCAAGGTTATCCTTCTAAATCTTTTTCACAAACTCAGATTTTAACTTCATCGCTCCAAAGCCATCGATTTTGCAATCAATGTCATGATCCCCATCGACCAAGCGTATATTTTTAACTTTTGTACCGATTTTCACAACGGATGAGCTTCCTTTGACTTTCAAGTCTTTGATCACGGTTACGGAATCCCCATCGTTCAGGACATTTCCATTGGCATCTCGGATGATTCGTCCATCCTCGTTAGCTTCCGCTTCGGCCCCTGGCGTCCACTCATGTGCACATTCCGGGCATATCAACAGGTGTCCATCCTCATACGTATATTCAGAATTGCATTGCGGGCAGTTTGGCAAATTAGACATAATTACATTAGCTCCAATCGTTATTAATATGTTTATATACTGGCATAGATTTCTCATATTGGCAAATTCACTAGGCCCGGCGGTTACTGCATAAGCGAACTTGATCGATGCTATATGTCCTTGCGATATATTGAGGCCGGCCGCTCTGCCCATACACAATATACTTGCTGTCGCTGGAGTATCCCTTGTGGATCTGCTCGATTTTGGCGCTGTCCCGCAAGCAGGGAATCGCGCTGCGGAACAGGTCTGGTTTGTTCATCATACCATTTCCCTTCCTCTATTTTAATCGAATCCGTGCCTTTTCAACCTTCAGTTCAGGTATATATCCTATTCGCGCCCGTGCATGAAGACCCTTTTTTGTGGGGGATGCATCATCATCTCTGTTTACAAATCTATAAAAATAGATATAATAACTTTTATGGAACCTTTATTGATCTTTAAAGCGTTGTCGAACGAAACTCGCCGTCAAATCATGCTGTGGCTTAAGCATCCCGAACAATACTTTGATGAAAAGCCTTATTTGCAGCAAGGTCTCAATTTTCAGACCGGTGTCTGTGTGGGAGATATTCAGGCCAAAGCGGGACTTGCGCAATCGGTCATTTCCAGTTATTTATTAGCGATGCAAAAAGCCCAGCTATTGGAGTCCGAGCGAATCGGAAAATGGACGTACTACCGCCGGAACGAGAAGACCATTCAGCAATTTTCCGAGTACGTCCAAAAGGAATTATAAAAAAGAAAAGGGAGATCTTTTCATCCATATATCTACTTATATAGATATTTAGCTGCTAAATAACTTTCTAGGAAGCTTTCATTGTTGTTTATATTTTTTTCTCATCATATCTATATTTCCATATATCTAGATAAAATTTCATCGAAATGGGGAATTAGTTCAAGTGAAAAAGGTTAACCCTCTTCTCATTATTGTACTGGCAATTGGGGTATTCAGTATCATCACAACGGAAATGGGCATTGTGGGGGTTCTGCCTCAAGTCGCTCACAAATTTCATATTTCCGCTTCGCAGGCTGGCTGGCTTGTGAGTATATTCGCGTTTGTCGTTGCCCTTTCGGGTCCATTTCTGACGTTGCTTGCTTCCGGCATGAATCGAAAAACCATTCTGCTGATCGCCGTGCTCATGTTTGCCATTTCCAATGTGGTCTATGCATTCACAACTCATTTCAGTGTCATGCTCGCTTTTCGAATCATTCCTGCCCTGTTCCATCCTGTCTTTTTCTCGGTAGCGCTTGTGACTGCGGCGAAGCTTGTTCCTCCGGAGAAAAGCGGCAACGCGGTTACGAAAGTATTTTCAGGAATCACGGTCGGGTTTGCTTTTGGCGTGCCTCTGACTTCCTATTTAGCGGCAAAGATTTCAATGGAGGCCGCATTTCTGCTTGGAGCTGCGGTAAGCGCCATTGCCTTTGTAGGTATATTCGCGTGGCTCCCTTCCCTGCCTGCTCAACGCAAAATGTCATATGGAAAACAGCTTGGCATCCTTCGAAAACCTCAATTATGGTTGAACATCGCTGCCGTTATTTTTATCTTTGCGGCTATGTTCTCGACGTACAGCTATTTTGCCGAGTATCTGGGGCAAATCACCCGCATGAACGGCGACTGGATAAGTATCATGTTGATGGCTTTTGGCATCATCATGATTTGGGGAAATTTTTTATTTGGCGGATGGCTGCAAAAGAGCGTAACAAAGACCGTTATCCTGTTCCCCCTGCTATTTACGGCAATTTACTTGTTGATGTATTTTTTCGGCCCCTATTTCGTCCCGATGGCCGTGATCGTATTGATGTGGGGGACGATTCACTCGGGCGGGCTTATTGTCAGTCAAACCTGGCTTGCGAGGGAGTCCAAGGAAGCGCCAGAATTCGGGAACAGTTTATTTGTCTCCTTTTCCAATCTTGGGATCACCATAGGTGCCGCAATCGGTGGCTGGATCATTTCCGAAATGGGAATACATCAGCTTATGTGGAGCGGAATTGCATTTGCACTGCTAGCGTTTATCCTCATTTTGATAAAATTAAAAATATACGGTCCGCTGGAGTCGGAAAAAGCGTAACAACACAGGCCCTTAGTTTCATATACGGCCGACTGAATGGGTGGCGGCAGTGCGTGTATCTTGTGCGATCGTTCTCAGGCTAGAAGCAATAAGGAACTGGGCCGTGTAATACGTAAGCATAATCAACGGCCCTGCGAAGACAACCTCGGATACAAACCTATCCCACGCTAAAATGGAGTCCGATACCGCAAACAGAACGCTGCCGGCCATCGCCAGCTTGTTCCCCGTCATGATTGCGGACCAGATCATGAAGGAAATGACGATAATATAGACAAGTACAGCGGCAGCCATGACGTAATTATCAGCTTGAATCAGCGCTTGAAGCAGATGCCAGCTCATGAACGAGGCATACGCCAGGATCGGAATGAGCATGAAGAAGCGAATAGCGGAGAAGCGCCATCTGCTTATAAATGCAGCCACATAGAACAAATGCCCGATGAGAAAGGCCGCTAGGCCAATGATGAACCACCCCATCAACAGTCCGTCGCCGAGCATACAGAAAAACAGTCCGGTTCCTATCATCCAATGGCATCTCTTGCGGCTGGATGTCATGTGCAGATACCCGTAAGCGATAATCAGCCACATCGGAATTAATTTGAACAGCAGCTTGACCGCCTGCGGCTCATCAGGAATCACGAAAATATAAAGGACACCCATGACAACGATAAGTGAGGGCAGCCCATACTTCACCACAGAAACCTCTCCCTTCATGCATAGTCGATGGATAAGCGGCTCCGTATATCCTATTCTGCATGCCCTCAGCAAATGTCTTAATCGCAAGTTGTATCCCCTTCATAGACAACAAAAAACGGAGTGCCTCAACAAAGACACTCCGCAATCGCTAACCTGTTCCGATTCGATTAATCCCGATTCGCCAGCTTGGCCAGCAGGCGGACAATCTCGATGTACAGCCATACGAGGGTCACCAGCAAGCCGAATGCCCCGTACCACTCCATATATTTCGGTGCGCCCTGCTGCGCCCCCTCTTCGATGAAGTTGAAGTCCAGCACGAAGTTCAGAGCCGCGATAATGATGATGACGACCGAGATCCCGATGCCGATCGGGGTGCTGTCATGCAAGTAAGGCACCGTTACGCCAAACATTCGAAGCACAAAGCTGAGCAGATAGACAATCGCAACTCCTGCCGTAGCGGCGAATACGCCTCGCTTGAAGCCTGCCGAAGCCTTGATCATGCCCGTCTTGTAGGCAAGCAGCATGCCCATGAATACGCACATCGTCAACAAAGCCGCCTGGAGGGTAATGCCGTAGTACAATGATTCGTAATTGGCTGAGAGAGCTCCAAGGAACAACCCTTCCGCAATTGCATAGACAGGCGTCAAAATCGGCGCCGTCGAAGGCTTGAAGCTGATGATCAGGGCCAGAATCAGGCCGCCAATCGCTCCGCCTATCATATAAGGAAACATTTCGTACCCATTGAAGAACATAGTCCAAGAGATAACGGCTGCCCCCACGAGCAGCGCCAGCGTCATGAACGATTTGTTCACCGTGCCGCCAATCGTCATCGTCTCTTGCCCATTGTAATGTCCGCTATTCTCAAACGTATTCTCGTTGAGCGTCGGATTTCCACTGCGACCAATCAAATGAAAAAACCTCCCACTATATATTTAAACCAATATTATCATATGTTAATATGTTCCTCCACCTGATTGTGAAATATGATGCAATGATTCCAACGAGATTAGCCCCTAATCACACAGAGATGACACCTGTCATCAAGATCTCTTTACAGGTGTGAATGTTTTGTCACCCTCTATACAACTACACTAAAACTACGGTAAGCAACGTGAGAAGAGGGGGAGTAATGTGGAGCAACGCAAAGGGCGAATTCGGCTGCTTGATATTCTGCGGGGGTTCGCCATCCTAGGAACACTTGGGACGAACATCTGGATATTCGCGCAATTGGGAGACCTGTCTTATCTGTTGACGTACAGTTATACCGGCTGGTGGGGGCTTGATGATCTGCTCAGAATGATCGTGTTATTCCTCGTGAACGGGAAGATGCTTGGCTTGTTGACGATTATGTTCGGAGTCGGACTGGAATTAAAGTACCAACAAGCGATGCGCACGGGGAAAGCTTGGCCAGGCGTTTATATGTGGGTCCTCCTCATCCTGTTCATGGAAGGCCTGCTTCATTTCACCCTGGTCATGGAGTATGACATCCTCATGAGCTACGGCATCACTGGCATGATTGCGGCCTTCATCGTCCGAGGCGGTGACCGCCTCATATCGATTACGATGAAAGGAATTGGCAGCGTCCAGGCGGTCATCATCTTGGCGATCCTGCTTCTTTCTTTGATGGCTCCCAATATTTCACTTGGCAGCTTCGATCCGATAGTTGCTCTCTATCAGGACGGTTCTTGGCTGCAGCAACTCCAATATCGGCTGTCTCATTTCCTGCAGCTTCGCTTGGAAGCCATTTTCGTTATACCCATGAATGTCTTTTTGTTTTTGCTTGGCGTCCGTCTCATGCGCTCAGGGGTCTTTGCCCAAGATGAGAACGGCCACAGGCAGCGTCAAAAACTGTTGAAACTGGGGCTCTTTCTCGGTCTGCCGCTGAACCTGTTGATTTTTATTCCTGGGGGCGCCTTTGATCTGCCTGTGCGTTACTTATTTGCCCCATTCCTTTCCCTTGGGTATATAGCACTCATTGGAAAAATGCTACAATATACGAAATGGAACTGGCTGTGGCGCTTGCTTGAACATGCCGGGAAGATGTCTTTAAGCTGTTATGTTATGCAAAATATTATCGCTTCCGTCCTTTTTTATAGCTGGGGATTTGCTCTAGGCGGAAAGCTGAATTCCCTGGCCGTTATAGCGGTCTGGATCGGCATTTCCTTTTTCCAGCTATGGTTTGCCTCAACATGGCTTCGCGTCTTTAAGCTGGGGCCGATGGAATCGGTCCGCAGACGCGCAGTGGGAATCTTCGAATCCAGATAACCCGATAACCGAACGGGAGGCCATCCATGATATTCAAGATCTACCCCAGAGATCAAATCAAGAATTATTTGCTCATAGATGTTATCGCGATCGTGTATTTATTTTACATGGTTCTCAGCTCCCGTTCGAATCCGGGTCTCTTGGGAAGTCTCCTTCTTCTGCTTTCCTTTCTTGTTTCCTTTTATATCGGACTGTGGCATCGCAATGGGTATCTTCTAGCGGCAGTTCTAGCCGGTCTTGCTACAACTGCTCTGATCGGTATGTACATTGACCCGAACCTCTTAATTTTTGGTTTTATATTTGCCGACCTGATCGGAAGGTCGAAGTCCAAGTGGCATATTGGAATCGCGATTGCCGCCATTGCCCTCATGTTTATCCTCGTGTGTGGCGTATATGGGAAGAGGACGGACAATTTTCTATTCCTGCCTCTCATGATTGTTCAATTGCTCTTCCCTATCGTCATTTATATTATAGAAAAGACCAAGCGCTTGCAGAGCAAGCTGGATGCAGCCAATCAACAGCTTGAAAAGTACATTCAGCAGGAGGAAAGACAGCGTATTGCAAGGGATCTTCATGATACGCTGGGGCAAACCCTTATGATGATTAAGCTGAAATGCGAGCTGGCCAATAAGTGGGTAGATAAAGACCCGATGCAGGCCAAGGAAGAACTGAAGGATATCCTGTACACATCGAGAATCGCCTTGAAGCAGGTAAGGGAGCTGGTCTCGGATATGAAGTTCATCTCGCTGGCGCATGAAATCGAGCATTGCCGCAAGCTGCTGCATACGGCAGGGATTGAACTGGACATCGTGGAAAATGGAAGGCCTCCCCTGTTAGCCAGCGTAGAAGAAACGATGATTGCGCTCGCGGTTCGGGAAGCGGCGACCAACATTGTCAAGCACAGTCAAGCAAAGCAATGCACAATCAGGCTGGAAACGGCGGACAATCTATATTGTGTATCGATAACGGATGACGGAGTTGGCCTGTTGCCTACAGCAACCGGAAATGGAATTCAGTCAATGAAGGAGCGGATGCAAGCCCTTCATGGAACCTTCACGGTGGGCAGCTCACCGGGCGGGGGAACGGCTCTTTCTATGCAGCTTCCGCTTCGTCAACTCGGAAAGGAGAACTCTGCCACATGATTCGAGTCGTCATCGCCGAAGATCAGCAGATGCTGCGCGGCGCCTTCGCCTCGCTGTTGAAATTCGAACCCGATATGGAGGTGCTGGCTGAAGTGCCGGACGGGAAACAAGCCTGGGAGGCGATACAGCGGCATCAGCCTGATGTGTGTGTGCTGGACATTGAGATGCCTCTGATCAACGGCCTTGCGTTGGCGGAGCAAATCCGACATGCCGGCTTGCCCTGCAAAATCATGATCGTGACTACGTTTGCCCGTCCGGGCTATTTACAAAAAGCGATCGAGGCTCAAGTGAATGGCTACCTGTTAAAAGATGAACCGATTGACTATCTGATTGAGTCGATCCGCCGGGTCATGGCTGGGGAACGGGTGATCAGCACCGATTTGGCGGCAGCACTATTTATGAATGAAGTTAACCCGTTAAGTGAAAGGGAAGCAGAGATGCTGCGCCTTACCAAAACAGGCATGACGACAAGTGAGATCAGCAAGGCCCTCTTCTTAACGAAGGGTACCGTGCGGAACTATTTGTCTTCAGCGATTCAGAAGCTGGAAGCCGAATCGAGGCAGCAGGCCGTGAATATCGCCGATGACAAAGGATGGCTGTAATTGTAGGCGACAAGCGAAATCCTGCGCAGAAGCAGGAATGGCCCCCCAAGGCCGAACACTTCTTGCATGAACGATGAAGCTTTCAGCGCCTACCCGGCGGCTTCCTCGATTACGCCAACCATGTATGGCATGATAACCATTTATTTGGATTCAGCATGCATGGCAATGCTCCAAGTAACTGTTACTCGAACGCATATAATGGAAAGGAAAGGATCATCGCAACTCCGTAATACAAATAACGGAAGGAGAGAATCGCCTTGAGCCGTTCGAGAGCAGGAAGGGTGGAAAATCAAGTTTATTCGAACCGGGTCGTACGATCCGAGTTCGATAAAAACTGGAGGACGGTCATTTCCAGAAGCGGTTACGTCATCTACATTGCAAAATCAAATAACGCCAAGATCGACGTGCTGCTATCCGATGGTTCCAGCAAGCTCCTGATATTTAACAGAGGCGGAAGAGTGCTGGTTGGCGGTGGCGGAGTCAGCCATTACAGCAAGCCGCACCGGGCCATCTCGAAATAACCAACCTTATAGAAAGCCCTCTTGCCAGAGGGCTTTCGCCGCGATCCTGCTGTTGACTACAAGCGCCATCGATTATAATGAAAGAGGAGCAGTCCATCTTCTGCCCGGAACTGGGAATCAGAGAATCCAAGCCATAGACAACAGAGGAGAAGACAGATATGACAGAAACACCAGATTGGAAAAACGGAGCTCGCGGGCATCAATTTGTCGCTTCCTTCAGCGGCGGCAAGGACAGTACGTTAGCACTATATAAATCGATGCAGGTTGGTGAAGCCGTCGGCCTTATCGTCATGCTGGAGGAAGAAGGGCAGCGCTCCCGCTCCCATGGCATGCCGCCCGAGCTGGTCCAAGCCCAAGCGGAATCGATCGGCTTGCCTGTATATACAGCCGCCACGAGTTGGGCGGATTATGAGAAGAACTTTATGATCCTGCTGGCCAAGGCGAAAAGCGAAGGCGCAGAAGTGTTGGTCACCGGCGACCTGGATGTGCCCGCGCATGGCTGCTGGCATGACAGAGTGACGCGAATTGCCGGGTTACAGTTGGGAATGCCCCTCTGGGAAATGGATCATCTGGAAGCGGTCCGGCAGTTCATCGATCTCGGCTTCGTCACGATGCTGGTGACCGTGAATTTGTCGTTAGGCATGCGGGAGGACGACCTGGGCCGAGTGCTGACCCACGAGTATGTAGGGGAGCTTCTCGCCCGCGGCATCGATCCTTGCGGAGAAGGCGGCGAGTTCCATACGACCGTCATCGACGGGCCAATATTCAGACAGCCCATCCCCGTTCGTAAAGGCGAGATGGCAAGAAGCGGAGAATATGCGTTTTTGCCTTTGGAGCTGGACAAGCCTTGAGACAGAGGTGCAGGCAAGGCAAGCGGTCGCCCCTTAGAACCTGCCGCGAGACAGCCGCTTATTCATGGTTGGGTTTAATGCGTGATGCGTAAGCTGGTATTATTTGAGGCGATGGAAGCCGCCATACCATTCATCGGCCCTTTAGTGAACTCATGAGTAATACTCGTTAATTCAGCCTTTCATTTTTCTCTTGAAAAGAACCACCGCAACGATAAAAATAACGGCAGCATACCCCATGACCCACAGAATGTGAGGAATCATGGCCGTATAACCCCCGCTCAACGCTAACTTCGCCACGTCGACGGCATGAGCAAACGGAAGGGCATAACATACCGCTTTAAATGTGCCGCCTATCATATCCAGAGGAAATAAGGTCCCGCTGAGCCAGAGCGCTCCATTGGTGAGTATGGCGCCTGCGCCATTCATCTGGTTGCTCGACAGAACGCTTCCCAGCAGCAAGCCAATGCTGATAAAGAGCAAGGCCACGGGAATAAGCGCCAGGATAGCGACTAGAATATTGATGTTGAAGGATAAGCCTACAATCATGGCGGTAGCGAAGCAGACGGCGCATTGGAACATGGCAAACGGTAACAGCGGATATGAATATCCCATAATATAGTCGAATCCGGTTAAAGGGGAAGCGAACAATCGAATCAAATAAGAGCTGCTTCTGTCGCCTGCAATGAGCATTCCGGAAAACAAAGCAATAAACGTTAAACCAAAAACCGCCATACCCGGCGCGATATTTTCAATGGCAAAGATGTCGGGCATTTCCGGAATACTTTGCTTCATGAAGGACAGAAGCAGAATCAGCACGACAGGAAATCCGATGCCGAAAACCAGGCTTAACGGGTCTCTTGCAATCTCCTTGCGATTACGGGCTGCAAACGGTATAAAACTCATCTCATGGCCTCCTCATCCGCAAACTTGAGAAAAGCATCTTCAAATGTTGCTGTTCCCGTTACGCTCATAATTTCCCTGGCCGTACCGACAATCCGCATTTTTCCTTGCGTCATGATCCCGATTCTGTCGGCTAGGGCTTCCGCCTCTTCCAGGTAATGGGTGGTCAAAATAATGGTGATTTTGCCTTTCAATTCACGGATGGTGTTCCACAAATCTCTCCTGGCATGAACATCCAGTCCAAGTGTAGGCTCGTCAAGGAACAAAATCTGCGGATTCGTAATGAGCGCCATCGCAATGCTCAACTTGCGCTGCATTCCGCCTGATAAGGACTTCGCCTTGTCCTTGGCCCGATCGGTTAAGCGAAAAGCCGCAAGCATTGCATCCGTTTTTTTCGCTGCTTCCCGCGCGTTATCCCCATAAATTCTGGCGATGACCTCCAGATTTTCTTTTATCGATAATTTGGAGGCCACCGCCGTTTCCTGCGGAGACACATTGATAATTTGTTTGACGGCATTCGAATTGGTGACCAGACTGTTCCCCATCATCAGGGCATCTCCGCTTGTAGGCTCGAGCAGACAGGATAACATTTTGATCGTTGTCGTTTTCCCGGCGCCGTTGGTCCCAAGCAGCGCAAAAAATTCACCTTGTCGGATTGTCAGATTCAGCGAATCAACTGCTGTCCGTTCTTTAAACTTTTTCGTCAGGCAGGTTATTTCGATTCCGTTCATTCACCTCCCTCCTTCTCCTGCGCGCCGAAAATTTTATTGGCTAACTCCGTAAACATATCGCCCTTCATAATGGCTATGCCTTGCTCCTCATCACCAAGAAGAAGCAGGGTATCGCCGGGTTCGATGCCAAAGATATCCCGCGCTTCCTTCGGAATGACAATTTGCCCTTTCTCACCGACTTTTGCTGTCCAAGCATGTTTGCCTTTCGGTCCTTTCATAGTTCAATTCCTCCAATATAAAATAGTTAGTCAAGTAAGTTTAGTTATACTTAGTATAACAAATCATACCTCTGTAAAAACGGAAAGTCAATCAGACTTTGCAAAAAGCGCCGCCGTTTACGCAATCATGCGGGTGAGCGTTAGTGTATACGGGATAGGGTAGCGTTCTTCCACTTCTGACGCGGCACATGATCCAGCGCCGGGTAACTCGGACGAAAGTCAATGCCGTGAAAACGGTCTTGATACAGTTAGGCTCATCTGTCGCGGGAGACACCCAGGCTTCCCGCCGGATAAGTTCCTTCAGCATCCTCTCACCCAGCAATGTATAGATTTGTGTCGATTTCGTCTCCGGAATCCGAGGGACAGATGGCAAGGCATTGGCAGCGCACTCCTTCCTTAATTGGTATGGTCAAAACGGTCTTAAAGTGGTATGTTGATACCAATCTAGCATGATACGATAGACCATGCCGCCAGAATGAGGATGAAGCGGAGGGGGGCGATACAGCCTATAGATGTCGCCGAGGGCATTGCCGCGCTGGAAGAAGCGGCGGCCGAAATACCGGAGCACGTTATTCTGCGGTACGGAACGCTCTATGGCCCGGACACCTGGTATGACAAGACGGGAGCGATCGCAAAAAAAGTTCTGGACAGGCAGTTGGCTGCCACCGACGGGGTCTCCTCCTTCCTGCATGTCGAAGATGCAGCCCATGCTGCCCTGTTGGCACTGGATTGGCCTGCGGGCCCAGTTAATATTGTGGATGACGAACCTGCGGCAGGAACGCAGTGGCTGCCTGTATATGCGGAGATGCTGCAAGCCCCTGCGCCGCAGTACGAGCCGGGAAGCAACCGGGGCGAACGCGGCACATCGAATGCAAAGGCACGGAGTGAGTACGGCTGAACCCCGCTGTACCCAACATGGCGAACCGGATTCAAGCAGAGCCTAGAATAACTAGAGTCTAGTCACATAAGAACCCGCACAGGCATTACCCTTAAGGCGGGTTCTTTCTTCTTCTTGTAAGCTCCTCTATCCCCGCTTCCTCTTTGATATGAGCCTTTTAAACAGCGGTCTTGTACGCTCGATTCGCTGGGGCCAGTCATGAACCGTCCCTGTCCTGCTGCTGGCCGGGGATTTCAAGGCTGGTTGCTCGCGCGATAAGATTTGATAACGTAGGAGGTAATAACGATCTGATGATCAAAAAATTGTTCAAGTGGCTGGCCTGGATCGTGCTCACGCCCGTTGCTGCGCTCGCCATTTTTCTCATCTATATGACAGCGGTTGATTATAAGCCCCCTGCTCAAGTAGAACTTCTAACCAATAATACCACCACCTCTACGCTGAAGCAGGGTCAGCCGTTCACCGTCACGACATTCAATCTCGGCTACGCAGGCCTCGACCAAGGGCAGGACTTCTTCATGGACGGCGGAACGGGATCCCGCTCCAGCAGCAAGGAACAAACGGAAGCCAACCTGCGGGCTATTGCCGATTTTCTACAGGGTAGCCGCTCCGATTTGTATATCCTGCAGGAAGTAGACGTTAATTCTTCACGCAGCCATCATATTAACGAGGTTCAGATGATTAGCGACAGCCTGCCGCGATATAGCAGCACGTTTGCCTATAACTATAAGGTGGCTTGGGTGCCCGTGCCGCTTACCCATCCGATGGGTGCGGTGCAGAGCGGATTGCTGACGTTATCCACATTCTCCAGCGCCTCTCATATCCGCTTCGATCTGCCGGGCAAAGAGAGCTGGCCTGTGCAGCTGTTTGAACTGGATCGCGCATTTATCGAGAGCCGCTTCCCTGTCGATAACGGCAGAGAACTCATATTGATTAACCTGCATTTATCGGCCTTCGACAAGGGCGGCACCATCCGCAAACAACAGCTTGATTTTCTGGAGAACTATATTCAGCAAGAAATGAAGAAGGACAACTATCTCATCATCGGCGGCGATTGGAACCACTCCTTGCCGGGAACCGACCACAGCCGCTTTCCCTCGCAGCAGGAATGGCCGCAGTGGCTGCAGCCCTTCCCCGATACCTTCGCTCCGGCTGGGTTTCAATGGGCGGTAGACCCGAGCACGCCTTCCGTCCGCACGCTGGACAGCGCGTATCGGCCAGGGGTTACCTTCCTCGCGGTCATCGACGGCTTCCTCGTCTCTCCGAATGTCGCAATCGTCGATGTGACCGGACACGATCTGAACTTCGAGCACAGCGATCATAACCCGGTGACCGGGAGATTTGTTTTGAAATAAACCTGACGAAAAAGAATGCCAGCGTTTCTGATGTTCGGAGACGCTGGCTTTTTTGCGGTTCCGATAGGCATTGGTGGAACAAGAACAACTTGGACAATTTAAATAGTGGCTTCCGCTTCTATTTTGCCAGCTTAATTTCCGGATGTTCTTTTGCTTCAAGTTTAATTGGACCTTCAAGCTTCCAGGACAAGATGCGTTTCCGCCGGAACGGGAATCAGCCGCCTGCCGGAAATGATGCAAAAATACAAGAATTCTACAGGGGCCGATCATTTGAAAAAGGAATCCTGCAAAAATGCAGGAATTTCACTCGGTTTCGCCTGAATATGTCGTCGTTTGAGGAAATTGATGTAGGTGTGCAGCAATTTCGTGCAATTTTCGCTGACTTAGCTTAAAATGCTGCACTTTTGCAGGAACTGGAGACTGGCGCTTTGCGCTGTGCTGCCGCCTTGGCAACGTTATGCCGTTGCCCTGTTTACCGCCGCTTCTTGGCGTTATGCTGCGCTAGCGCGGTCAGTCTGCGGCCAGTCGAGAGTGTTTACGGTGCTGTTTCGCTTCCCTTTGGGCCCGTTTATGCCGTGCATTCGCTCGGCAGCAATATTTTAGCCCGCCCCGAGCCGCTGAATACGGTCCTTCAAGAACTGCGCGAGTACCATGGGTAAAAAGAAAGGCCACCGCTTATACTTCCAAGAGCAGTGGCCCTCATAACTGCCGAAAAACAAAAAAACCGCATACCCGCGGTTTCATTGTTCGGCATTATATTCTTACCGTATGAGCCATAATGCCTTTGGCCTGCAGCGCAGCTTCCGTTTCCGGATTGGCCGGGCGGTAGCCTTTCTCCATCATCTCTCTAATGTACATCTGATTGTAAATGAATGAAAAAATAATACCCGGAATCCATGCTCCTAAACCAAGGGTAAAGAAACCAATAAAACAAGAACTAATGAACATAATAGCAGCCCATTTGAGATCACCGCGGAATAACGCAGGAAAAAATCCGAAAAAGAAAGTTGTCCAACTAAAGCCAAGTTTCACATTCTTGATAGCGCCTTGCGCATTCACTAACTGTACATGCATCGAGTATCTCCCCCACTGATGAAATATCTGACAATCGACACAATTATAGCCGCGAGCGCAAAATTTGTCGAGGAATTATTTACCTATCCACAAAATTATTCATGTTCTTATATTCTTCAACAGAGATTGGAACCGCTCCTTGCCGGGAATCGGTCATACCCGCTTTCCCACGCCGGAGAAGCCATGATCTGGCTTCTCCTGCATAGAGGAAAACCGAGGCCAACAAATCTATAGACCCGCCCAGACATCTTTCGCATACCTCCCGGATGTCTGCAGATTCTCCAACCATTTATCCGCTTCTTGTTCTTTACCCCCGTGGATAACCAGATATGCCTTCTTTAATTCGTGCTCTACATCTGGGGCCATTTTACTGCCGTCTCCACATACGTAAAGCCGCCCTTCGCCGTCGAGAATGCGAAGGATTTCGGACGCATTATTCGCCATCAGGTGCTGCACATAGGTTTTGGGCACGCCTTCCTTGCGAGAAAAAGCGGTATGGAGCGTAACCACTCCGTCCCTGTCATATTGTTCAAGCTCTTCACGGTAAAGAAAATCCGCTTCGTTCCTGCATCCAAAGTAAAGATGGGCTTCGCCCAGTGCTTGTCCTTCCCGCTTCATCGCAGCACGAGCTTGCAGAAACCCGCGGAATGGGGCTACCCCCGTCCCCGGCCCTACCATGATAATCGGTGTCTGTGGATCTTCGGGGAGTTGGAATCCAGAATCCGGTGTCCGGACGAACATGACAATATCGTCTCCCGGCCTGCGCTCTGCCAAGTAATTGGAGGCCACGCCAAGATATTCGCCTCGTCCGCTCCAGGCCTGGCCCCGGACGACACCAACCGTAATACTGGCATGTGCATGGTTCATCCGTGGGGAACTGGATATCGAATAATATCTCGGTTTAAGCGGAGGCAGGAGCTCCACGAACTTCTCGAACGGGATCTCGCACGCTTCATATTTTTCAACGAGATCCAGCATTGTAACCCGCTTTTTCAAGATTTGCTCCTCGTAGGTTCCCTCCTCTAACAAAGCTTCCACTTCACGCTTATGAGGAGGACACACCGTGAAAGCGGCCACTTCGCGTATTTGGGCCCGAGTTGCGGCTTCCTGTACCTCTACGCTTTGACTAAGCAGGTCAAGAAGAGAGATTGGCCGATCTAAAGGCAGATGGGTTGCACTGACTCCACTCGCTGTCAAAATCACTTGATCTTTTTCACGCAAACTAAACCGCCACAGAATGCGAGCAATATGATCTTTGCTGTTGCTCGGAAACACTCCAAGGTGATCGCCCTCCTGATAAGTCATCCCTTCCGGCAATTCAATCTCGATATGTCGTGTGCTTCGTTCGCTGCCAGGTTGCTGCAGTTCACGATTAGCCGCGATGGTCGAGTGAACCGCTTCGTATGATTGGGCGAGAGGAGTCTCTGTCAAGCCACTGACAAACTGAATGCTTAGTGTGCTCCGTTCTTTTTCCGCATTTTCATTCAATTTTAAATCAAAAGTCTTTATCGCATCGGCCCACATTTGACTTTTCCATGCTTCCAGCTGCTTTTCAAAGTCTCCGCTCGCATCGGCCTCCCCACGAGGGGAAAATCTCGTCGCTCCTTTCTCGGCAAGCTGTTCGTCAATAAGTCGGGGTACCGCCTGATACGTAGCCGCCCAATTGTGGTCCCCGCAACCAAATACGGCATAGTGAACACCGTGAAGCTCACCCGGTTCGACCTGTTCCAACCATTGCACAAACTGTTTTGCATTGTTGGGCGGTTTCCCGTTATACGAAGAGGTTATGATGATCAGAGCACCTTCCTGCGGCAAGTTGCCTAACCGCTCATTAAGGGTTGCCGCTTCGCTTCGGATCCCGTGTAATCGGGCAAGATCCGCCAGTTCCTTTGCAATGCGCTCTGCTGTTCCCATATCTGAACCGTAAAGAACGAGCAAGGGCCGATTATTGACTCCGATGATAGAAGCTGTCTCTCTTTTATTCTCCAGGACAGGAGCACCGCCAAGAGTGTCTACCGGTGGGAAGGGATACGGATTGATGAGTTTTTTATCCCTTACTTGCACACGGATCTTGAAGTCGGCTGGCTTCAGCGTCAAGGTTTGCTTTACTTTCAACTGATAGTTCAAATGATCCATCAGTTCAAATTGCTGAAGGATCAAGCCGAGAACTAAAGTCGCTTCGTGAAGCGCAAATTGCATCCCGATGCAGGCCCGTTGCCCATTCCCAAACGGTTTATAGGCATGGTTGGGAACTTTGGCCGGGTCTTCAAACCGCTCCGGCCGGAAGAGTTCCGCATCCTCCCCCCATGCTCCCTTATCCCGGTGAAGCTTGGGTATAATAATGGAAACGGCCTCCCCCTTTTGGATAGGATATTTCCCTCCAATCACGGTGTCCTCCTTGGCGAAAAGACTAAATTGGGGCGCGGTCGGCCATAAACGTAAAGATTCATTTAGAATCATTCGTACATATTTCAGCTTCAGAACCTGCTCATATGTAGGCAACGGGCCGGTTAATACTTCATCCACTTCCCTGTACGCCTTTTCCAGAACTTCCGGGTGCTTCAATAAAAAGTAAATCGCAAACGACAGCAACCCGCTTGTCGTTTCATGCCCCGCGATCAGGAACGTGATAATTTGGTATCGAATATTTTGATCATCCAGTTGTTGTCCAGTCTCGGGATCCTTGGCGGTCAGCATTCTGGCTAGTAAATCCGTTCCTCCCTGATCCCCGCTTGCTTTGCGCTCAGCGATGATTTTGTCGACTAAGGAAAACATCGACTGAATATCCCGCTCGTACTGACGTTTGCTGATTAGCATCAGCTTGTTCTGAATCGGCAGCCTGCTGCCATAATGCATAGCCTCATCCAGAGCTCGAACCATACTGACGATAAAAGGATTTGGGGTTTCTCTGTAGTAACTATTGAAACGATAGTCAAATCCGCATAAGCCAATGGTGTCTAGCGTGAGCCGCGTCATATCGTCCGCAACGTCAATACTTTCGTCCGGATTCAAGCGTGCCCATTTTTGCACAAGCTGCAAAGCGATGTCCAGCATCCTATCATGATAGCCCTTCATGGCTTGCAGGCTGAAGGAAGGCATCAGGATGTTGTGCGCTTTTGGCCAATTGGGTTCATCCGTCAGACTGGTGAACAGTCCGTCTCCCGCAAAATCACGTACTTTGAGCAAATGACCTATCGCTTTGTCAAAACGGGACTGATCACATACTTCGGCGACGAATTCAGGACCGGAGACGATAATTACGGATCTTCCCATTAACTCGAATCTAAAAATAGGGCCGTACTCATCAGCAAGTTTGCCGAAAGACAACGTCGGTGAATCCTTATCAATCAAGGGCAAATTCCCGAGAACGCCATAGGTTTTGGGCTGCGGTATCGGCATTAGCTCTTCCATATAGAAAACTCCTCTGCAATGACGTTAACCAATGTAACGGCAAGCTCTTTCGAATACCGTTAGCGAAGAAAATCGGAATTGGTGAGTTCCTCCCCACTAATCTCCCCAATACGGATGAATTAAATTATCGAATCGGGAAGATCAGCCTCCTGAACATCCCGCGGCGGTATAGGCTTAGTCATCCGGCATTACTTATCGAATACTACGCGAGGGAGTTTAACATACCCAAGCATGAAGCTGTGAACCATGTGAGACGGCTCAGCTATAATTTCCCTTCAAATACTTAACCCAAAGACCGTGTAATTCCGATTCGCTAACTCCAAATATACGTTTATAATCTTCCGGATGCCTAACAAAATCATTTAATTTTTCGTAACCGTACTCGAGAATCAAAAATTCTACAATGGTATAGGAATACGGGTATCCGTGCCTATATACGAATGCAGGTCCGTCTATCTCATCGAAGCTAGGGATTTGACCGCTGGAAATCAAGGGCGGGAGTACTTTGAGGGCATCAAGATCGGTCTGTCCGAAATAATTGGCAAGCCCTTCTTCCAACCACGTAGGCCTTGTACTGTCAATATGCGATAGTATGACGTGTATAAATTCGTGAACGCTCGAATTATACATAGCGGGCCGGTTTTTAGGGGACAGAATAAATAAAGTGTCTTCATTAAAAACACCAAGTGACCAAAAATTCGAAAATTGTCCGAGCGAATAAATGAAATGAATTTGGCTCGGAAATACGATAACCTTCGTTTTCGTCGTTGGCTCCACTTGAAGTGCTTCTGTTACACGTCCATAGTTCTGTTCAAGCCTATTCGCAAGCTGTTCAGCCTCTGCGTAATCCGCTTTAGAGTTGTAAACCATGAAATGCTCTGTTTCAAACTGTTTCTGATAAAAACTTGATAGTAATGAGGATAGATTCACATAAATAAAGCTGGAGGCAATCAGCATCATAACGGGAAGAGCTGCCAGCTTCCATATCTTTTGTGGAAATAGAGGAGCCCCCTTCGTTTTTTTAATTAGCCGATAAGATGCATACACGACAAGGGGTGTCCATAATGCACCGAATAGGGTCATGGCTTTATTGAACTCCCCAATCCAGAAAAATATAAAATAAGATGCTGTAGTCAACAGACAGGTGACACTGCCCGCCAAGCTTGAGCCACTGGATTTCCAGACCCACAACGTAAGCAGACCCGGTATTACTAAATTGGTGATAACCAAATCAATAACCAACATTCAATTGCCCCCGTTTGTAATGGACACTGCTAGCATCTACTCCATCACGACAATGTCGCTCCTATTTTTGAGGCCCTTGCCAGGCCGCTTGCCGACAATGCCCCCTTGATTTAAGTCAATGAACCATCATAACTCTCGGACTACAATCAAATCAATACAGAGTACTAGGAGGTTAATTGATGGTTACTTCAACAATACAACGAACGGATCAGCGAAAGACTGCTCTGGCGGCGGGCATATCGCTTATCATCATGACACTTGCTTCCTTTTTTGCGTATGGATTTGTCCATGCAAGCCTTGTGATACAAGGAGATGCCAGCGCCACATTTCATAACATCATGTCATCAAGTATGCTTTTCAAAGCCGAAATCTTCGGTTGGGTCATCATCCTGATTTGTGACATCGTGGTCGCCTGGGCTTTCTATATTTTCCTGGAGCCCATTCATAAAAGCCTGTCATTGCTCGGCGCGTGCTTCCGGCTTACCTATACGGCTATATTGGGAATCGCCATATTGAATTTAATATTCGTGTTGCTGCTCTCCAACAGTGCAGATTATTTATCGATATCCAACCAACTTCAAGCGCAGGCCATGCTGTATTTAAGAGCTTTTGACTCCATATGGTCGATTGGTTTAATCATTTTTGGCGGGCATTTGCTGATTGTGGGCTATGTGGCCTTGAAATCATGCGGTATACCCAAAATCATTAGTATCTTAATGCTCCTTGCTGGTGCAGGCTACATTCTCATTCACCTATGTAACGTCTTTCTCCCACAATACGATGGGATCAAAACAGTACTCACCTTTGTATTTACCGTGCCCATGATTGCAGGCGAATTGGGCTTTGGGTTATGGATGCTGATCAAAGGCGGGAAAGTCTCAATAACGGCCTGACATTCGCTTACTTATCGTCTTGGTGGACTCGCTTCTTGATTCTGCTCAAAGACTCCGGGGTGATTCCGAGATAACTTGCCAACTGATGTTGGGGCACGCGGTCGATTAAATGCGGTCGTTGCCGTAATAGTGACTTGAAGCGTTCTTCCGGTGTAGAGGCGATAAACGCAGCATATTCATCTTGGACTTGACCGAACTTTTCCTCGATCATCATGCGCGTCATCGATTCCAATTGACCGTATTTGTTATACATGTCCTTTTCAACAGCCAGGTCACCCACGACCAATACCGAGTCTTCAAGACAGGTAAGAGTGTACTCGAATGACTTATCTTGTTTATGCGAATTGAAAATCGAGATGGCTTGCTCTTCGGTGTAGAAATTGGATGTGACCTCTTTTCCCGCTTCATTAATCGAATACTGCCGTACGCATCCCTTCAACACGAAATAACATGTTGTGGGAACATCTCCTTGTCTAAGGAGAACTGTTCCTTTTTTATATTCTTCAACCACGATATCTTCAACGATAGCCCGTTGCTCTTCTTCGTTAAGGGATGTAAATCTAGTCATGTACTTGAACAATATTTCTTTCATGTTTTCTTTCCCTTTCATTTCGCAGATAAAGTCTTCATCTATTCTCCACTTTAGCACGATTTAGAATGCAGTTCACCGTCATTTTTATTATGAATAATACTTGGAAAGAACGAGAATAATTCAAATTAAGCATCCAGCAAAACCCTTTACAACTATAAAAATTAATGAAGATATACAATGTAACTTTAAAAAAATCAAAAAAAATCATTTCAATACAGTCCAATTTCAATTAAACTATAACTGTCTTCATGAGCTCTCAAAAATCAATAAAGACTTAGTCTTCCCCTCCATACAGCAAGCATCGAAAAGAGGAAAGGAAACAGAGAGGGTTGAACAGCTTTCCTTTTTGATACTCGAAAGCCAAATAAGAGACGAACTAGAGAAATTCACATCATCCTACAATCAGTTTCATATACTTACATACGGACTTGATGAGGCATACCAGATATCTGAAATCATACACTATTTGCCTAATCCAAATGATAACATCGCTTACTTCGTTGAGGATCTTTCCGACTTTATCTCCGGAGCTGAGTTAACTGAAGAGGATCGCGATGTAGTGGCACCTGAAATGAACGATGATGTTATGGATCCAGCCGCGTTTGATATCGGGATATATGAGGATGAACAGCAAAATTCATAACTTAACAGAATTGTGTTGGTAAACAAGGAGGGAATAGGCATGTTCATTGGTAAAAATCTAGCCAATTTACGGATCATGCATGGATATTCGCGAAAGCAGCTCTCCGAAATGTTAGGTGTTACAGAACAAGCCGTCTGGCAGTACGAGAACGCTTATACATCTCCGAAAATGCAGATCGTGAACGAGTTAAAACGAATTTTTAGCGTAAAAAGCAAATACTTTTATACGGAAGACATGCTTGCACGGTACATAACGCCTGATAATGTCGACGTAATGAACATCGCATATCGTTCAAAACTGTTGAATGTCATTTCGAAGACGCAGGCAGAAGCGAAGCATGTCGAATATTTAGATACTTTTGTCAACTATGTAACGGCCAAAGTCAGCCTTCCTACCCTAAAAATCATTAGGTTAAGGGACGAGGTTATTGAGTATTTAAATCATACAGAGGACGACAGATCTACTCAAATATATCATGTCGCTCATTTAGCGCGAAAAAGACTCGACTTATCGAATTCTAATAATGATGATCTCATGTTCCTGATCGAAAAGAGCGGAGTGTTCGTTTTTGAGAAGGCAATTGGCGAGGAGATTGATGCTTATAGCCTCTGGACCCAAAACGATCGCCCCTATATCATTCTAGGTAATATGAAACGCTCGGCTGTTCGGAGGAACTTCAATATCGCACATGAACTGGGTCATCTGTTGCTTCATTATCGCCTTGAGTTCGCGAACTTAGACCGGAAAGAGCACAAAATGATTGAGAATGAAGCGGATATATTTGCCGGAGCATTATTACTGCCGGAAGACGACTTCGCACTTGACATGAGGGATGTTTCCCATATCACAAATCCAGATGATTACTTAGATTTGAAAAAGAAATGGAAAACTTCGTTGCAAGTGTTGGGATATAGGGCAGCTAATCTTGGGATCATCGAGCCAAAAGATCATCGGAACTTTTACGCGGCAATGCACCGGAAAGGTTATTTAAAAATTGAACCGCTTGATGATGTCATTCCGATCCAGAAACCAATGAAAATCAAAACAATCATTGACTTTGTTTCCAAAAAGGGGCTCGTAGACATTGGTCAAATGATTGAGGACGATTGGAAAGTGGAAGTATCCTTCTTTCATCATATGACAGGAATTGATCCAAGCTTTTTTAATAAGTACATGACGAGAAACTTAGATTTCGGATTCCAGAATGTTATTAAAATACCTGAGCTGTGAATGAGCAGCATCCCCTTCAAGCCGTCACTCCAAAGAGCCTCAAGATATCATGAGGAAGCGAGTGAGCTTGAAGGGGATATTTTTATGGGATGAATAGTAATCAAGACGAAGGCCGCTTCACTCTTTCTATCTTTTGAACTGTCTACAAAACGGGTTGCAGTTCACTGTGTAGACCAAGCGTCCGCGCTTTTGCCGTACGAATGTCACGGATAAGCTCCGGGTTTTCTACTAAGGACACCCCATAAGAAGGAATCATTTCTTTTATTTTCGGTTCCCACTCTTTCATTTGCTGCGGGAAGCATTTTTCGATGACCTCAAGCATGACGGACACGGCGGTCGAAGCACCCGGAGAAGCACCGAGCAAGGCGGCTATCGATCCATCGGAGGCACTAACCACTTCCGTACCGAATTGAAGCGTCCCTTTACCGCCGGCAACTGTATCTTTGATAACTTGCACACGCTGACCCGCCACCAGCAGATCCCAATCCTCGCTTTTGGCGTTCGGGATAAACTCTCGCAACTCTTCCATGCGCTTTTCCTTCGATAGCATAACTTGCTGGATTAGGTATTTTGTCAACGACAGGTTTTTCGCACCTGCCGCCAACATCGTGAGCACATTATTCGGTTTTACAGAACCTATTAAGTCAAACATGGAACCGGTTTTTAAGAACTTCGGCGAGAAGCCGGCAAACGGCCCAAAGAGCAATGATTTTTGATTACCGATAAATCTGGTGTCAAGATGCGGAACCGACATTGGAGGTGCGCCAACCTTGGCTTTACCATATACTTTGGCATGATGCTGTGCCACTACTTCCGGATTATTGCACACCATAAATAACCCGCTTATCGGGAATCCTCCAATATGTTTTCCTTCAGGAATACCGCATTTTTGAAGTAAAGGAAGACTTCCTCCCCCGCCGCCGATAAAGACAAATTTAGCCGTATGGCGTTCGACTTCGCCTTTATCATTCCGTACTTTCAATTCCCACAAGCCGTCGCTAGTACGATTCATATCCTCAACGCGATGTTTGTAATGGATATCGACGTTTTTATTCTGCAAGTGATCGAATAATATGCGCGTTAAAGCGCCAAAGTTGACATCTGTGCCGGATTCGATTCGTGTTGCCGCTATCGGTTCATTGAAGGTCCGGTCTTTCATAATAAGAGGAATCCAATCCTTCAATTTTGCCGGGTCATCGGAAAATTCCATCCCGTGAAACAAAGGATTGTTTGAGAGCGCTTCAAAACGTTTTTTCAAAAACGCTACATTTTGCTCCCCTTCTACTAAGCTCATATGAGGCAATGGCATGATGAAGTCTTGCGGATTCCGAATCAGATTGCTTTTTACAAGATAAGACCAAAACTGCAGGGAAACCTGAAACTGTTCATTCACTTTTATCGCTTTGCTAATATCGATGGACCCGTCCGGTTTTACGGTTGTGTAGTTCAGTTCGCACAGCGCAGCATGCCCTGTTCCCGCGTTATTCCATTCGTTAGAGCTTTCCTCTCCTGCACTTGCCAGCTTCTCAAACACTGTTATTTCCCAGTACGGCACTAATTCTTTCAACAATGTCCCCAAAGTCGCACTCATGATTCCGGCACCAATTAAGATAACGTCTGTTTCGGTTTGTCTGCTGCTCATTTTTACCGCCCTTATACGCTGATATTTGAAGAAAAGATGTAGGCGCTCCTGCCTGCTCCCCCTTCACAGCAAGCCAGAGTGTGATCGGAATCATACACCTTTTCTAATATTACCTGATCATAGTATACCACTATCATTGAAAGATTAAGTTATTTACTATTATATGACAGTTACAAAGTAAATAAAAGCCAGTAAATTTCGGTGAGGATTTTGCGGTAAAGAATAGGAAACCGCTTACAATTCCACTCTCATCGAATGCATTTGCAGCCGATATAGCTATCAGTCTAGCACTTATTTCGGTGTCGAGCCATATGATAAGCATGCAAGTTACATTATTTTTATAGGAGGAGGACGATTTGTCTTTAGAGAAGTTTGTAGATGCATTACCTATTCCCTCCATCTTAAAACCAATTGATAAACGCGGCGGCATCCCATTCTATGAAGTCACCATGAAACAAGTCAAACAGAAGCTGCATCGCGATTTGCCGCCAACTACCGTGTGGGGCTACAACGGGATGTATCCTGGCCCCACATTCGAAGTTCGAAGAAATGACCCCATTTTGGTTAAGTGGATAAATAAACTGCCGTTTGAACACCTGCTGCCCGTGGATCGAACGATTCATGGAGCAGAACCAGACACCCCTTCTGTCAGGACGGTTGTACATTTGCATGGAGGCCGTGATTGGCCGGAAAATGACGGGTATCCAGAGGCGTGGTTTACGCGAGATTTTAAAAATGTTGGACCGAAATTCGTTCATAAAGTCTATTATTATCCAAACTGTCAACGCCCGGCAACGCTATGGTATCATGACCACGCCATTGGCATCACACGTTTGAATGTGTATGCAGGCCTTGCGGGCTTCTATCTCCTCAGAGATAAAAAAGAGAAAAAGTTGAACCTGCCTAGTGGAAAATTTGAAATTCCGCTCGTCATCCAGGATCGTTCGTTCTATCCAAATGGTGAACTGTTCTATCCTACCCAGCCAGGCCACGAGCCGCCTCCAGCACCACAGCCGCCTCCACCATTAGATCCGACATTGCCAAACCCATCCGTTGTCCCGGAGTTTTTCGGCGACACCGTTCTCGTCAACGGAAAAGTATGGCCATATCTTGAGGTCGAGCCACGGAAATACCGATTCCGCATCCTTAATGGTTCCAATGCTCGGTTTTACCGTATGCGATTGAGTTCTGGCCAAGATTTTGTCCAAATCGGTACAGATGGAGGGCTTCTGAAAAACCCGATCACCGTATCCCAAATCATCCTTGCACCGGCTGAACGAGTCGATATCATTGTCGATTTTTCACACCATAAAGGCCAAAGCATCATCTTAACCAATGACGCCCCAGCCCCATTCCCTGACGGCGACCCGCCTTCTCCGGACCTTGCGCAAATTATGGAATTTCGTGTCAAACAAAGACTCTCCAAGCCTGATAAAAGTGAAATTCCAAACAAGTTGAGTTGCCTGGAACAACTGAACCCTAACGATGCGATAACCGTTAGAAAAAACACCTTAATTGAAAGTACGGATGACTTCGGACGTTTGAAGCTTTTGATAAATAATTTGGAGTGGAATGAGCTGCCGCTTACGGAAACCCCGTACAATGGTACGGTAGAGATTTGGGAACTGTACAATACGACGCCTGACACCCATCCGATGCACGTGCACCTTGTTAATTTTCAAATTTTGAATCGTGCTGAGTTCACGGGCGATCCCAATGGTCCAGACCTGATCGTCGGACCACCGAAGCCACCCGATCCAAGCGAGAGGGGCTGGAAGGATACCGTTCGTGCCAATCCTGGGGAGGTTACCCGTATCATTGCCCGTTTTGGGCCATTTCCAGGAATCTACCCATGGCACTGTCACATCCTGGAACATGAAGACCATGATATGATGAGACCATACGAAGTTCTCGATAATCAGAGCTTTAACCCGTGTGAACCGATCCCCGGAGAATGTTCGGATGAATCATTCTCGCAATGCTTTGACTGCGACACACATCATGAACATGACGAGGATTGAACCAAACACTGCCTATTAGACATGCTATACCATCTTAGGACGTAAGCAAGCTTTAGAGGCCATCCTATGGCGGGATGGCCTTTTCGTTTTAGGCAGGCTTTACGTATCTGTAGAATTCATATCGTTCCCCCAATGAGGTACACCTTCTCCGTTACAGTCCCAGTGATTAACAGGCAACACCCCCATATTTCCTGCATAGTTATAGATCAGCGCGGCAAAAAGCCCCTTCCCAAGAAACACGGAAACGTTGGCCCTAAGTAACGGCATTAAGGAGGTGTTTTCAATGAAGTCGAAATATGTAAAAGAGTTTTTCTTTTTCCCCGATATCTGCATCATGTGCGGAATCTGCCTGGTCAGTTTTGGCTTTCTGATTCCGAACCTGGCAACCATTGGCTCATGGATTGCTTTTGCCATAGGCATGGCCGCTTATGCCGCTACCGAGTATTTCACGCACCGCTTCCTTTTTCACCTAAGAACTCCGAAGAACCCCTTCTTCTTAAAATTACTTAAGCGTTTACATTATGATCATCACTCCAATCCGCATGACCTGCATTTATTGTTTCTGCCTTTGTGGTACACTCTGCCGAATATCCTCATCGCGGGAACCATTGCCTACTTTATTTCAGCAAGCTTCGTGATTGCAAATGCTTTTATCGCTGGCGTGATCCTATTCCTCCTATTTTATGAGTGGAAGCACTATATCGCCCATCGTCCGATTACCCCCGTCTCCCCATGGGGCCGTTGGATGAAGAAAGTCCATTTATGGCATCACTATAAAAATGAAAATTACTGGTACGGCGTGACAAACCCGGTGTTTGATCTCGCATTGGGAACCTTTCAGGATCAAAAAAATGTCGAACTAAGCCAGACGGCCCGCAACCTTGAACAACGCGATAGTAAAAAACTCGACCTGTAAAGAAAAAACAACCCGCCAAACGCCAAAGTTTGCGGGTTGCTTCTATAAGCGGTAATCGAATTTTTCTTCTAAGATAGCCTCACGGAAAATCCAGTTCGTCATCGATGATGCGAAACATTTCCCTAGTCCGTGCCGGGTACCGGGCGTCCAGTTCCTCCCCCTGTTGATTCGGTAAATTTGATAGAATTCATCAACTCGAAGAAGTATTTTGGTTCATGAGTCTGATAGAGATTGAACCATGAATGTAATGTTTCTGGTGCAAATACATCCAGCACTTTCAACACATGCATCGTAAATTCCAACGGAGCTATTCCTGATGCCGTAACTAAATTCCCATCAGTTACTGCTGGTTCCATTTCATAATATTTTTCTCCATTATAATTGGGACAGATCATTTTCATATATTCTAGATTGTTGCTTGTATGCCTTCTTGAGTTTAGCACTCCCATCTTTGCAAGTCCCAGTGTTGCACCACAAATCGCCGCAACAACAGTACCTTCTTTTAAAGATGTAGAAGCTTTTTGCAATAAAGGTTCGTGAATTGCTTCTGTCCAAGTATTCCCGCCCGGAAGAACTAGAACATCAGTACGTTCCAAAATACACTCATCAATAGAAATACTAGGCAGTATTTTCAATCCTCCCATTGTAGTAACAGGATTCTTATCAACGCCTACTGTAACCACCTCTAAAGGCGCTAATTCCTTTTTGAAATACCTTCCCGAGTTGAGTTCCGCATTTAAATAACCTACCTCCCAGTCTGACATCGTATCAAATACATAAAGATACACTTTTTTTGTATGCAAGACACACACTCCTTTTGTAATGGATCAATCGATATACCCTAATATAAAAAAACTTTACTGACATCCTCCGTCAGTAAAGTTCATCAAGCTTGATAATAATCAATTAACTCATAAAGAACTTCAATAAGCTTTTGCTTCAAACTTAGTGGTTCAAGTACTTGAATAGATTTGCCGTAAGGTAAAAGTAAATACGGTACATACGTATGCATTGCTTCTTCTTCTAGTAGAAATATCGCTTTCTTTGAAGTCCGTTCTTTGAAATGATGCCCTAAAAACCAATGCTGGCATAAGTTATCCAACGCACTTGTCGTACCACCAACAACGAAAGGCATAAGTACTTGCTTATCTTCTACTTCGGGTAGCAGGCTTTTCATAAAAAATTCACCTGCCGAAAAAGGCTTTGGACGATTGAAGGTAATTTCTGTTTGCATAATACTGATAATTCGCCCTACTCTAAAACTGCGGATTTCATTCCTTAAATGACAAAATGCAGTGACATACCAGTTATTATTCCAATAAATGATTCCATATGGATCAACAATCCTGCGCTTGGGTTCCTCTTCACGACTTGTATGGTATTCAATTTCTACAGATGATTCGTTTACAATACCTTGCTCCAATTTCTTCAATATTGGCTCCATAGATGATTTTCCAGTTGGACTTATGACTTCAAGCCCATTTACATGTTGCTCGATCATTCTTTCCTGCTCTTGATTGGAATACATGGTTAGCTTTGATGTTGCTCGGTTTAATGCCTCCCCTAAAAAATATCCAGCTTCTTGGGCAAAAACAGCAGCATGCAGTAATGCGGTTTTCTCGTCAATATCAAAAAGAAGAGGACTTTTAATAAAATTATTCAACAGGGTATACCCACCATGATGACCTGTGTCCGATATAATCGGCACACCACTGGCAGAAAGTGCATCAATATAACGGTAAACCGTCCTTATATTCATCTCTAACTTTTCAGATATTTGTTTTGCAGTAATTTTCCTGCCTGAATTCAACATCCATAGAATCGCCATCATATTGTCAATTTTAGACATAATACTTTACCTCATTATTCCGCTCTATACGAACGTATTCAATCGAAATAAATTTATTTTGCTTAACACAGTTTGATTCCGCCAACCACCAACCACATAAAATTAAAACCGCTTATGTTTGCGGCGTTGATCCTCCCTTCCACTTCTCCTTCAATGCTGTCAAATCCTCTACGAAGAACCTTAGTAAATTAGGTCTCCTTCTTACGGCAAGCGGGTGATAGGTAAAGCTGATCGGGATACCCTGAAACTCATACCAGCTCCCTCGCAATTCCTTGACACTGGCATTCTCCTTCTGTGGGAAGACTGCTTCCGCCACGACATTCCCAAATCCAAATAATATCACCGGCTGCTTCTGAAGGATCTGTAACTGTAGATGGGGGAGACATGCTGCTCTGGCCTGCGGCTTATTGTAAGCACGCATCGGCCGGCATTTCAGCAAATAGGTGACATAAACCGAGTTCGTATCTATACCCGCTTCCCTCATGCCGAGTTGGAGTGTTTCCCGGGTGCCGCACAAAAACGAACTTCCTTGCCGATCCTCACGGGCTCCCGGATTATCCAGGATCATCATCAGCTTGGCTTTCGGATTTCCTTCACCCCAGATGACACGAGTCCGTTGCTTAGATAGCTCGCAAAGCTCACAATGCTGAATACCTTCGGGCGCTTGTTCTTCAGGCAAGATTACAAAGGGATGATCCATTTCCGTGTCACGCAGCTCCTTCCTTTCTTTTGTACGCAATGATTTCATTATGCCCACCCAAAGCAAAAATTTGCCTTTATTTATGAGGCGGTTCACCGTAACGTCTGAAATGGCGAAAAAAAGAGACTGTTATTTATACAGCCTCAGTGATGTGGTGGTACGTGTAAAAACCATATCAAAAATTAATGTTTACTAGACTTAATGATAATACGCCACCTTACTGTCAGTACAATCATAAGAATTGCGATAAATCTTCTTCGACAGTCATGTATTTCCTGGGTGGGAGATAAATACAATCAATACGTTTTCTCCAGAACCCATTCCTGCCATGGTTAAGACCAGGTAAATTCCCCCTTGAGCCCATTTGTCTTTAACAACGGTTCAAGCCGCTCCTCCATGATTTTGCTGTTAGTTCCGCCGCCGAAGGATGGGGTATACCACTTAGGAACAATGAGTGATGGATAGGTTCTCCTATTAATAAATCCACTTTCCTTCATAAGTTTGTCAGGCGTGTCCACACGAGCAAAATCAATATATTCGGCATCGTGTTTCACTAGCAATTCCAAGAAGCCATCCAAACACCCACTTAGTGCATCATGAGCTCCAAAATAATCAACAATTCGAATACATGTAGCAGATTCGTTCGCCACAATAAAATGCCTACAATGTCAGACGCTTCATTGCAAACTTTGGTTGCTTGATAGTGGTAGAGGGGATGGTGAAAATACGATCCGTTTTCCAATACATGTTAATCAATGCGACTACATCGTTGATTCAATCGACGGGGCAAATTTCAAATGTATTCTATCCTCAAGTTAAGGCAAGTACCTTGTGAATTGTGATTGACTCATAGGTCCTTAACCCATATAATTGAGAATATCTTGAACAGTTGTAAATGAGCGGATCGCATCACCCGACAGAGGTTTCTTGCATTCTTCCTCCATTATTACGATTAAATACAAGTTTGCCAGGAAGCCCCAACTCTCAATAGCATCCATCTGCGTCTCGGCCCGAATTGTTCCCGCTTCCACTTCAAGTAGTTGCGTAAACGAATATTGGATCATGCTCCGAGGCCTACACCGTAGAAGAATTTCAAGGGATTCATTTTAATAAGTACTGGTATATACCGCTAAAGCAATGTGTGTGATTAAATACCCCACTTTTTCGTATTTACAACAGCCTCAACTCTGCGCTTTACCACTATTCGTGATGGTTCACCGTAGCACCCTAACTGCAAACTCATTAGCTCCTCAATTTTCAGTGGCGTTTTGTGGAAGAACAGCATGAAGAACTGAAAACGAATACTAGTTACTCGATTGAAAATTCATGAATGTAGCCTGCTTCCCCATGTCCGGGAAATATAACAGAATCTATAGGTAAGGATTTCAAAAACGGCAACGTGATTTCTGCATATTTTTTTTTGCTTCCTCCAGGTAACCTTGTAATGGTTTGTTTCCCTTTTATAAGGCTATCGCCAGTAAATACAAATATATCATCTATTAAAATACATACACTTCCATCAGAGTGCCCCGGTGAATGAATAATTTCGATTTTGTGATTTTCCCAGTTAAAACACTTATAATCATTAAAAGTCTCATCCGCTTTACAGCTATATGGTTGGATATTTTCCCCTGATATTTTGGTCTCGGATGAGTAAAAAAATAAAAGTGCATCAAAATAGGCAGAAGCATTGCGTCTAGGATCAGACAAATTTTGTGCACATTGATCTATAGCAATTACCTTACCGTTAAAATTCCCCCTCACCCAGTTAACCCCAGATATATGATCATAGTGTTCGTGTGTGAGCAATACGATTACGTCTATAATGTTTTTATCCTTCAACAACTGTAATGCATCAGTATTCACGCAAGGGTCTATAATGAGGGCCTTATCATTTGAAATCAGAAGATACATTCTTGAGTCTATAAGATCAAATGAGAAACTATACAGTTCACAATCAATAATCTGAAATAAGCATTTCACAATAATTCATTCTCCCTAGCTCAATAGTCATTGCTCCCCAGGTTAAACCAGACCCAAATGCAGACAAGCAACATTGATAGGTGTTGTCAACGACGGCTTGTCCCAAGTTATGTACGATATTTATAGGGATGGATGCACCACTGGGATTCCCAAAATTCTCAACAATATTCATAGGAATCTTTTCATCGGGGATTTCCAGTTTATCCGCTAGTTTTTTCAGCATAAACTTATTAGGTTGGTGGAATAAAAACCAATCGATATCCTCTTTTCTTTGTTCAGCAAAATTTAGGGTTTCATCAATTAAAGCGGGGACTTCCGTCTGGACAAAAGTAAAAACTTCAGACCCTTTCATCTTCAAGTTGTCCAGACTGCGCAAGTTCCCATCATTGTCCAGATCCCTAAGGACTGCTGTTTCTTCAGAACTTGCCAATCTTGAACCTCCGGCAGGTATGATCAATGCATCTCTGCGGCTCCCGTCATTATACATAGTAAAATGAATATCCTTCGCATTGAGATCATTCTCCACAACAGCAATCCCTGCCGCATCTCCTATTAATGGATAACTGTTTCTGTCCTTCACAGATACTTTTTTGCTTAGCGTATCTGCTGTAAATAGAATAACCTTTTTATCCCCCAAGTGTTCCAATAACATAAAGGCTTGCATCAATCCATGTAAGAATGCAGCACAGCCCTGATTGGTATCAATGCAGATTACGTCATTCGCCAAGCCGCATTCACCGTGGATCACGTTGCTTACATGGGGCAGAAGGTAATCGGGTGTCGTCGTGACGACTATAATGCCGCCGATTTCATCCTTTTTTACAAGTTCTTTTTCCAACATATAATTTAAGCCAAAGACACAGAAATCAGAACTTGCTGTAGTCTCCTTCACGATCCGGTGTTTCTCAAACCCCATAATTTTTTTTAAACGTAGGGTCTGCTTTTCAGGAAAATTATAATTGTGGACCTCATCTTCAAACCTTATTTCGGTTTGTGGAAGTACACCCAACATACCTGTTATTTTCTTTCCCCGAAAAATGGTTTTCATATCGCTCCCCCATGTTTTCGAATTACATTAGCGATGGATTCAACGCTGATGAAATTTTCAGGAACAATAGCAAGCGCATCGATAATTACATCATATTCCTCTTCAATCATAGTCACCAAAGAAATGATATCGAATGAATCCAAAACCCCATCTTCAATAACTCCCTCATTGGAGATAAAGTCATGTTCTGGATACAGTTCATTTAAGAATTCATATATTTTTTTCATTTTCTAATTACTCCATTTCTTGGTTTAAACCTATCAGTTTTATTGATTCTCCGTCTTTACTAATTAATAGGTAGTTTTCATCTTCATTGACTATTAACTCATCTCTATTTTTACCTTGATTCAAGAACACCGTTTTATCCCAAGTATGTTTTACATTATTAATTATTACTTTTGGTTGTCCCATTCTTCGAAGAGCGCCATAATCCATAGCTCTCAAAAACGCTTTGATTTTATGGATATCCCAACTTATCTCCAAAAATCCACCATTGGGTATATCCTTGGATAAGTGTAACTTGCCTCTTAATTCCTCATTCTGCTTATAACTACTGATTCCCCCAATTAACAAATCATTTATAATCAATTTAAACGTATCGAAGGCTATCTGGTTTTGTAATCTTAAGAGTGATAACGATGAAAATGAATCATCCAATTGAATTTCCCTTTGAATAATGATTTCCCCTGCATCAATTCTCTCATCAACATAATGCCATGTGATTCCAGTCGTGCTGTCTTGTTCATAGATTGCCCAAGCCTCAGCATTCCTTCCAGGATGTTTGGGAAGTAATGAATTGTGGTAGTTGATGATGGACAAACACCGATTTCCGATAACCTCCGCAGGAATGATGTAATAACACCCTATTACAAATATAAGTGTACTTTTTCTAATCGCAGCTAAATCCAGAAAAATTTCTTCCTTGGGAACATCGATATACTTAATTCCATTACTCGCTGCTAAACTTTCTAGTGTGGATATATTTGTAATGTTTGTTTCATAAATCGTCATTGGAATAGTGATATGCATCTGAAGTAAATGTAAAATACAGTTGGAAGCAAGTGAACCCGAACCCATTACCATAACTTGTTCGTAGTTAAGATTCATGGATAAACTCCTTTAGTTTTAACCTGTCAATCTTACCGTTTGTATTCCGAGGTAATTCTCCTAATTTAATATAGATAGAAGGTATCATATACTTGGGCAAAACGGTTCCAATCCGTCTTCTCATATCAGCAACTGAAAGTTCTTGTTCGGATTCATAGTAAAAAATAATCTCTTTCTTTTCGAAGTTATATACAATACAACCATTTTCCACTAATTTTAACGTGTTTATAATCACATGTTCAATTTCGCCAAGTTCAATTCGATATCCGGAATGCTTAATGATGGAGTCCTTTCGTCCCTTAAAGATGAGTTCGCCTCTATCATTTTCTAAAACAATATCCCCAGTTCGATAGATGATTTCAGGATAAGAATGATTTAACGGGTTTTGAACAAAAGCCACAGCCGTCTTTTCCGGATTATTATAGTATCCCATAGCTAAGGAGGTCCCTCTAACACACAACTCTCCTTCTTCATTCACACCGCACAGCTTATTTTCTTCGTTCAGGATAAAAACATCGGTATTCTTGCAGGTAACCCCAATGGGAATCGGTTCATCATCGGATAATTCTCGATCCACAATATAATAAGTGCAATCCAGCGTGATCTCGATGGGGCCGTACAAGTTGATGAATCTTGCTTGTTTTAAATGCTTCTGCCAATAATTGAATTGTTTTGTAGGAAATACTTCACCCGCAAACCAAACTGATCTTAAAGAAGGCAATGAAATTCTGGACAATAGATCCATGTTTGCAATATTGACCATGATCGTGGGCACCCAGAAAATATACGTTGCCTTATGTTCCTGCAGTAATTGTAATAAACGAGCCGGGAATGCCGATAATCCGTCAGGCAAAATCAGGATTGTACTTCCAAGTGCCATTAACATGCACAATTCAAAGCTGTAAATATCAAAAACGCTGGGAGACAAACTTCCGATAACTTCGCCATCACTAATTCCTGTCGTATGGATCGCCCACTCTGTAAAATCGATAAAGCTTCTGTGATTCAATACCACACCCTTCGGCACGCCCGTCGATCCGGAAGTATTGATAATGCACAACGGATCGGTATCTATGATTTTCCCCAATATACCATCAAGCACATCTTGTGAATAAGTTTCGTTTCTAAGATCAATCTGGTCCATGTTCAGCACCTTCTCGCTGGGCCAGATACCCTCAAGCTTAGGCATAAATTTGTTATTGGTTATAATCAATTCCGGTTCAATTAACTTAATAATGTTGCTGATTCTTTGAACGGGCGTTTTCGTATCCAAGTTCATATATGCATTTCCGGAGAATATAATCGATATATTC